>DAOTUG010000203.1:0-20262 GCA_034437335.1 Anaerolineaceae bacterium | reverse complement strand
GTTTGGGGTCTTTCAAATAGGTTTCCAGGAGGACATGCAGAGGAAAATGGGTGCTCCCCCCCAGGTATCCGGTCAGGATGCCCAGAATTTTTTCCTCATCCCGGATGAAACCCGCTGTTGTGTCATATTGATTGAAGCCGCTCCACAGCGTGGCCTGGACACTGGCGCCGGCCCGCAGCGCGGAGAGGGCAATTATCGTCCCTGCCAGGGTGGTGAAGGATACATCCACCTGGGGATTGGGCATGGACCCGGAGCAGTCCACAAACAAATCCAGATCGAGGGGTTCCCTGGTGGGTTGGGCGCCCGGGGATGTGCCCCAGGTGCGCTGCAGGGTGGTCAGGCCGGGGACAACATGGGGGCTGTAAAGGACGCTCTGCTCCCAGTCCGCTTTTTCCAGGGCTTCGCCAAAGGCCCAGGGTTCCAGCCCTTCCATCAAGGGCTCCTGGCTTTCGGGAACCTCGCGGCTGGGGTAGGGGATCAGATGGGGCCGGGCCCGTTCCCGATAATACTGGATGGCAATTTGTTGTTCGTCCCAGGGAAGGCCCAGGGCCTTCAGGATCTCACCGTATTCGCGAGGGTCCCGGTGCTGGCCCAGGCTGGCCTTTCCCACCCCCTGGGGCGGTTTTTTGGGGGGCTCAGGCGAGATTGAAGGCCCTTGACCGGCGATCTCCGGATCGAAGGCCGGGTGCAGGGCGCCTTCGATCTCCTCGGGGTCAATCTCTGTCAACCCGTGGGGAAACGCTCCACCTGCGGCGTGGCGTGTATCCCGCCAGGCCCCCAGGCCGCCGCGGCCCATCTGGGGGAGCTGCTCCTCCAGATAGGACAGGCACAGGGCCGCAAACCGCCCTGCGCCGGAAAGCCAGCGACGGCTGTAGACCCGGATCAGGCGGGAGCCCAGGTAGGCATCGCTCTCCATCTTGGGGGGGATGCTTCCTTTTGCCAGGACGCCTCGGGGAAGGGACCAAAGGATCTCATACATTCGCATCACCATCCGCCATAGCGGAGAAACACCGGGGTTTTTTTGATTCAGGATGCGGTAAACGGCATCCATTTTCAACTCAGCTCCCCGTTGGAGCCGGTTGTTGATCAGGAGATCTGTGTAGAGGTTGGCGATCATATCCGCCTGAGCCTCTTTGCCGGGCAGGGCCCGACGCATGTAGGCAATCAAACGGGCCTGATCGTTAAGGTCCGCCGGGCAGAGGATGTGATGTCCGATCTCATGGCCAAGTACTTCCAGAGGATAGTCGGCCAGACCCTGGACGACGACCTCCTGCAGGTTGATGATGATGGCCTGATCCCGCAGGCGGATCATGGCAAAGCCCAGTTGAAGGCCCAGCTTCCGGGCCTCGATTTCATTCAGGCACCAGCGGGGTTCCCGCAACCGGGTAAAGCGGCTCCACAATCGGAGGGCGTGTTCCCACTGACCCTGCCATTTTTCCTTGACCTGGATGAGATGTGATGTGAACATGGGCTGTGTCCCATAAATGAATCGAAGATGAAAATGTTAGGTAATTGTAAACTAATTCCCTGCATCGGGCAGGGCAAATCACTATAATGAGAATCAACCCTGCTGTGACGCGGGGTCCGCAGGTGTGGTTTGATGCGCCGCATGAAGGAGGAGACAGGTTATGATGAACCGGATTTATCCGCATTACGAGATCAGCCGCATCATCGCGGCTGCCGTTGTCAGCCCGGAATTTTGCCACGCGCTCCTTGATAATCCGCGTCAAGCCATTGAGTCTGGCTTTGGGGAGGAGACTTTTTCTCTTCAGGAGGATGAGGTGCATCTCCTGGCGGCTATCCGGGCCAGCTCCCTGGAAGAGTTTGCCGCCAAGGTCGTCCTGACCTGACAGGAGTCTTGGGACTGTCCTCTTCTGCCATAATCAATGCATGCCGCACGGGCCGCCCCATCGGGCGGCCCGTGATGCGTGGAAGGGCGCTCAACCGCTGAGTTTGTAGAGGCCGCCGGAGACGGGGCCGAGGGTCAGCAGCCATCCCGTGTCGGTCCTGACCAGTTCTGAGGTTTGCATGATTTCCACGGGGTCCGGCATGGCATCAAGGGCCTCCGGGGGCAATTCAACGCTGGCCTCCCGGTTGGCCGGGTTCAGGGCCACCAGCAGCTTCTGCCCGTCCTTGGATCGGGTGTAGACAAAGGGCAGTTTTCCGCTTTCCGCATACACCACGGCAAAGTCCCCATCGGCCTCCAGGGCTTTGAGGGCCTGGCGCGTGCGGATTAGTTCGCGCACTGTGTTCAGAAGGGACTCCGGATCGTCTTCCTGGGCGGCCACCGTTGGTCGGTCCGGCGCGTCATCCACCGGAAGATAGAGCTCCTCCGGTGCGGCCTCGGAAAAGCCGGCGTTCTTTGCATCCGACCACTGCATGGGGGTGCGGACGCCTGTCCGCATATACCCGCCTTCCTTGGAGGGTAGTTCCAGATAGCGCATACCGATTTCGTCCCCGTAGTAGATAAAGGGCGTGCCGGGCATGGTCAGCAGAAAGAGATAGATCAGCTTCATCATGGCTGGGCTGCGGTCGGTGCCCACCCGGGGTTCCTCGTCGTGGTTTCCGGTGATAAGGGCGATATAGCCCTGGTCCCGGGTGGCTTCCAGGTAGGGTTGGTACTCGTCCAGAAAGTTCATGATGTCGCCGTGGCCAGACTCATCGAAGAAGGGCCAGCCGTAGGGATCCCGCCATGTGCCGTACCCCCGTTTGCGGAAGAGGGAAACCATCCCTGGATTCCGAAAGGAGAGGAGAAAATCGGCGTGGAATCCGGCGGGGATGGCCTGGGTGGGAACGCCCCACTCGGAAATGATCGCCGCTTCAGGGTAGGCTTCATCCAGCCAGTCTCTGATCCAGGACCAGAAGGCACCGGTGGCGGTCTTTTCGGGATCCCGCTTGACGAGGGAATGGGCCATATCCACCCGAAACCCGCTCGCGCCCATCTCCAACCAGAAGGCCATGATGTCCTTGATTTCCTGGCGCACGGCCCGGGGGCCGGGAGCATCCACGGGCTGCATCCAGGGGAAAGCCGGGTCGGTCTGGGCAAAGCCGTAATTCAGCGCGGGTTGGAACCAGAAGAAATTGGTGATATAGCCAGCGTTGCGCTGGGCATAGCCGCGCACGGTCTGGAGGTCCTCCTGGGGACCCTCCCAGATGTGGCCGTTCCAGATATAGTAGTCCGAATAGTTGTTTTTCTGATGACGCTGAGAAGCCTGGAACCAGGGATGCTCCACGGAGGTGTGTCCGGGGACCAGATCCAGCAGAATTTTGATATCCCGTTTTGCTGCCTCCGCAAAGAGCCGCTTGAGGTCGGCATTGGTGCCGTAGCGGGGCGCTACCTGACGATAGTCGGCCACGTCGTAGCCGGCGTCTTCAAAGGGCGATACAAAGCAGGGGTTGATCCAGATGGCGTTCACACCCAAGGATTGGATATAGGGCAGTTTTTCGATGATGCCGGGGATGTCCCCGATGCCATCGGCATTGGAATCATAGTAGGATTGGGGGTAAATCTGATAAAAAACGGCATTTTTCAGCCAATCGGGGGGCTTTCGGGTCATTTCAGGTCTCCTCTCAGTGTAGAAAATTATTATCGAACAGGGGGTCACGCGGAACGCAAAAAATAGGCGGGGAGCAGATGCCGTTGATTGGCGGCAAAGGCCGCCCTGACCAGCAAAAAATCCTGATCGTCCCCGGTACTGATCCGGGCCAGCCGTTCCACGAGGTCCTTTTCCGCCTGGATCATCTTCCGGAAGGGTTTGTCAATGAGCTGGAAGTTGTCCCAGGGCAGGATCTCCACTTTGTTGAGGGCCAGGAAATCCCGGATGAGATCCCCTTTGATGAAGTCCAGGCCGCGCAGGCGGAAAATGCCGAATTTGGACGCGTCGGCCTCCCCAGCCCGGCAGAGGCGCCAGGCCTCCGGCCCGGTCACAAAGCGGGTGGGCGGGACGTCCAAGGGGTCAACGTCAATTTTCAGGGACTGGATCTGATCTGCATCAAGCTGGGAATCCACCCGCACCCAGCGGCCCGTCTCGGCCTGCCAGGTTTCGCAGAGCCAATGGTCCTCAAAGCTGCCCGGAAGAAAATAGGTGGCAAAGCCGCACCGGGCCCGGGCCGGGATGCCCTTATGGCGCAGCAGGCAGGTCAGGAACAGGGCGTAATCCCGGCAGGTGGCCACCGTGCGACGGGAAAGGGGCCGGGGGCTTGTGAGGGGGGCATCGTCCAGGGCTACGATCTTTTCCAGGCGGTCTTTCATTGTCCGCAGATTGACCTCCTGTTTGCGGATGCGGTTGAGGGTGATGCCGGCCTGATCGGCCCAGTGGAGATGGAGCATGAGACCCTGGATCACCCGCACCAGGGCGGGCAGGTCTTCAGGCAGGTCGGCAAACAGGGCATCATACCCGCCGGGGTCGCTGATTCGGCCCTGGGAGGCGTAGAAGCTGTGGGGGTTGAAGGCGGATTCTTCCATGCTGGTTCGCTGTCCATTATAATCGTTTCTGCCGGGGCGCACGCCAAGACCCCGGCTCGCTTGTCTGTCCAACGCGGTGATTCTTTCCTGGCTGCCAAACTGGCTGCGTGTGGTGATGATGGAGACTTCTCCCCAAAGGGTCCGAATGGGAATCACTGAACCGGGCTGCCATTCTCACGAGGGAGGATTCACGAAGGCCCCCCGGCTGATCGGAGGGCCTTGGTTGAACGGGTTATTGGTTTGCGAGGGCGCGGGCTATTTGGTCGCCAGGGGGAGGAACAGGGCAAAGGGATAAAAGCGCATTAGATAATCCGCATCGGGGTCATCCCCCGCATCCGTAAAGTATCCGCCAGCAAATACTGTGCCTTCAACTATTTCCACAGCACGGCCGGGTTGATTCAATTCCAGGAGCGTCTCCCATTGGGCCCCATCCCAAAATCGAACCCAACCCGAGGGAACGTCCCGACCAGCCGCGCGAAAATCCATCCCGCTGGCGACGTACACCCCTCGGGGGCTGACGGCAATATCGTATACATTGTTGGGCGTACCGGCATCCAGGGCCTGCCATGCGGTGCCATCCCACAGGGCGATCTTGTCTGTCCCGGGGACTCCGGAAGCGCTGGAAAACTTCCCGCCAGCATAGAGGTTGTCCTCATCCACGGCCATTGCCCAAACGGATCCATCCATCCCGCTGCCCAGGGCGTGCCACTGGGTTCCATCCCAACGGGCGATATGGTCCGCGCTGGCGTCGCCACCGGCATTCTGGAAATACCCGCCCACAATCAGGTCTGTGTCCATGATCGCAAAGGAGGTAACAACGGCGGGCAAGCCGCCACCAACCGCATGCCACTGGCTTCCATCCCAACGGGCGATATGGTCCGCCTCTGGGATATCGTCTACATTGTAGATGGAGCCGCCAATGTACAGATTGTCGCCAATTTTGGCAATGGCGTCAACACTCCCTGGGTAGTAGGTCAGTCCGTTGCTGCCCACGCCGTGCCACTGGCTTCCATCCCATCGGGCAAGGCTGTCCGCGTTGGGGTCTCCCCCGATGTTTCTGAAGTTCCCGCCCACATAGAGGTGGACCCCATCAAAGAAAATTGTATTGACGGCTTGGTTGGATTCCTGGTTTGCGAAACCTGATCCCAATGCATGCCATTGTGCGCCGTCCCAGCGGGCAATCCGGTCGGCATTGGGGATGCCCCCGGCATTGGAGAATCGCCCCCCGACATACAAATCGTTCCCAACCTGGAGGAGGGCATGGACACGGCCGTCTAAACCCAGAACAGCCTCCCAGGCGCCCCGGTCCCCGGGAAAGCCGGCGGGAATCGGACGCGGTTGCGCCTGTCCGGTATGGAAGGGTTGGATTCCCAGCAGGAGGATGAGGAGCAATGCTGCCATGGCGTATGGGATTGTTTTCTTCATTTTTTTACCTTTCATTTGGTGTTTGATTCCGGATGGCGTCCGGTTTTGGCGCATATCAGAGCAGAGTACGGCCCACGGCCCCGTGGTTTCTCCCGGCTCTTGTATACGTGAAAACATATATATAACTATAAATATACACGATCAAACCACATCATACACCAGTCCCCCTTTGCGGTCAACCCCCTCACGATATTGAGGAGTGGTCAAGCGCTCTCCGGCCTATCCGGGGCAGCCTCCGCATCGCCGCGGGTGGAGCTCGGTTCTGAATTCGTGTCCCGAGGGAGTTGCAGGGGATGCGTTTGTATCGGGGAAACGCACCGCCGGATCTAGAGGCGAATCAGGAGAATCCGGTGGGAAAGGGGCTGGGTGATCGCCAGGGTGTGGGGCAGGGCGGCGGCGCTGCTGATCCGGTGCAGCCCGGGGATCCGAAGGGTCTTTCCGTTGATTTTCAGGGTTTCCGGGGCGGGAAGTTGAGCAATGTCGGTGGTGGGTGTTAATTCCTCGCTGCCTATCCCTGAGGGCAACAGGACCCGGCCCCAGGCATCCGCAAAGAGCAGCCAGGTGTCCTCGCGATCCCAGGCGATCAGTTGTCCCTCATGGGAGCAGACCAAAGGCGGGGTGTGAAAGGGCCCTTCGAAACCGGAAAAGCCCCCCACCCGGCTGCGAATGGCGGGGGCTCTCGCCATCCCGTCATCGGGAGTCCACCAGGGGTCCTCGCGCATTTCGGCCAGGGCGGCGTCCGGGGAAACCTCCGGGGAAAGGAAAAAGATCCGGCGCAGGGCCGCTTTCGGCAGGGAGGCGGCCCTCTCCAGAGCGCTCAGACGATATTGGGCCAGGCCGCAGCGCCAGCCCAGCACCTGACCAGCCTGAAGAAGGGTGTCTGCATCCGGGAGGATGCTCCCGAGAGCACGCATGCCCTGGAGCCAGGCTTCCGGATCTCCGCCCGGGGTGCGGGACAGGTTGTGAAGGGCGTTGCAGCAGGCGGCGGTCACCCGTCCCGGGTCCTGGAGGATCTGGGGGGCTAGGTCCGGCAGGAGGGTTTCCCAGCACCGCTGGATCCACTCCCCGGGGCGTTTTTCCCCCACCAGGTTACGGGCATAGAGGTTCAGGAGGCGGTCATAGAGGGTTTGGACCGCTTTGGGCAGGGCGTCGCCATCATTGCCCCAGGCCAGGGCCGAGGTGAGGGGATCCAGCACCCGGCCCAGCAAGGCTTTGAACCCCTCCGGCGAGAGGTTGGGATGCTCCCACTGCTCCCGGGCAAAGCGCTGGTTGAACCACTCCCGGCGTTCCCGGAGGATTCCTTGCAGTGCATCGGAAACTGTCATGCTCAGCGTCCCTCCCCGCCCGTTTCGAGCCAGTTCAGATAATTGGTGTAGCGTTGGTGCAGGTATTTGAGAGCCAGGATGTCCTCATAGAGATGTCCGTAGAGCTTGCGTCCCTGGGACCATTCCCCCAAAATGCGCTCTATGTTGACCAGGCGCTGACGCACAGCCCCGGCATCCAGCCCGTCCAGGCCTTGGCGGAATTCTCTGTTCAGTTCCCGGACGGGATCGGTCTGGTCCAGATCCAGGCGATCATATTCCGCACAGGCCAGATCAAAGAGGTGCCGGATCCATCCCACGGTATCCGTCAGGTAGGTGGTATTGCCGGGAAGGTCAAAGAAGGGGGCGTCTTTGTCGGGCTTCAGCTTGTCGTGAAGGCAAAAGGGCAGAATCTGGCGCAAATCTTCCAGAGAAACCACCCGGCTGCCCCGGAAAAAGGCCAGGGCCTTGGCGAAGATCAGTACAGTCATCAGGCCGCGCACGGAGAGCCCATTGATGGTCTGGGCGCCTACATCCTTCAGACGGTCCTTGCCGGTTTCCATGGCGGTGATCTGGTGATAGGGAAGCCCTGAAAGGCGGGCGGTGTCCTTGGTCATGTATTCCAACTGCTTGGCGGCCGGTTCGCTGAACTCGAACTGGCTGGCAAAGAACTCCAGACGGCGCTGGACGGGTTGGGGGATGTCCACGGAGAGGATTTCCCGGTTGAGAACCTCGGTTTCGGCCCTGGTGAAGATGATCTGACGGGGCATGACTTCCTCCGGGCGGATGCCGGATTCGATCCGCTGCAGGAGGGCATCCAGGAAGCGGTGGTTGAAGGACAGGGCCTTCACCACCACATCAATGCGGTCCCGGAGGGCTTCAATCACCGGATAGGTTCCGCCCCCGATGTCATCATTGGCCGTCAGGTACCAGGCTGCCGGGGGGCATTCGTAGATATGATCCAGCAGTTCAGCGTAATCGTCGGCCATGACCGTCAGCAGGGCCGATTGGGTGCGGGTGGGGATGCGGTTGTACTCATCAATGATCTTGACCCGCATGCCCAGCCAGGCCCGCCAGGAGATGCGAATGTCGTCCATCTGCTGGGCGTTGACCAGGTCCGCCGGGAGGGGGTTGCCCAGGAGGTCGGAGATGGTCATCTGGGGCTGACCGTGCATCATGGCCCGTCTGGTTTCCTGGAGGGAATATCCGGCCAGAAGGCTCATCAGGACGGCGGAAGAGGTCTTTCCCCGCCCGGGGCCGCCGATGAAAAGGCAGCGCCGCCGGACGGCAAAATTGAGCAGGGGCACCAGGATGAAGCTGGAATAGGACTGGTCCGTGGGCAGAGAAACCGGGGTTTGGCTGTCCCCAAAGGTGAACTGCTGGGGCGGGGTTGTGTTGTATTCGATGTCGTAGTGGGGACTGATGATGGCGTGGTTGATGATCCAGAAATAGGCCTGACGCAGTTTTTCATCCAGGGGCAACCGGGGTGATTCCGGTTTTTCCCCGCCGGCTGCCACTGGCCCTCGGTAGAGATCGGCCACATCGAAGGCCCCCGGTTGTTTCCCGTCGCGAGGACGGGTGGGGGCTTCCGGAACATGCTGATAGGGGAGTTTTTCAGGGCTCATGGTGCATTCCGCCTTTGTGAGGGAGTTTTGGCGTTGGACTGTTTTTTTTATTATAGCCTTGATTATGCTATAATGGCTTCAACTTGACCACACCCTGGGGGAATCCTTCTTTATTTTATTGTTGCCTGATTTTTCTCTTACTTGTTGCATATGTTGCCCCATTCGGAACGATGGCATGCTTTCCAACCCACTCGGAAAACCAAGGAGCATCCACCATGGAGCTGGACAAACGCAATCTGTATCGTTTACCCTGGTCAAAAAATGATAATCCCATCGCCTGGTTGGAGATAACGGATATTTGCAATCTGCACTGTGAAGGCTGTTACCGCACCACCATGACGGGCCACAAACCCCTGTCGCAGATCAAGGAGGAACTGCGCTTCTTTGCGCGTTGGCGCAATCCCGACAATGTCTCCATCGCCGGGGGCGAACCCCTTCTACACCCGGAAATCTGCGAGATAGTTGCTTTCATTGATTCCCTGGGGATGAAGCCCATCATCCTGACCAATGCAGTGAAGCTGACGCCGGAACGCTTGAAAGAATTGAAGCGGGCCGGGCTGGCCGGATTCACCATCCACATTGACAGCCATCAGAGCCGGCCGGAATGGGACGGAAAAAATGAGGCCGAACACAACGCCCTGCGGCAGCATTACGCTGAGATGATTCACGATGCTGGCGGTCTGTACACCATTTTCAATGCCACGGTGTTTCCATCCACCTATCATGAGATCCCAGATATTGTGGCCTGGGGACACAGTCAGTTTGATAAAGTCCAGGGTTTGGTTTTCATCACCTATCGGACAGCAGCCACAGACACTTATCGGGCTGTGGACGCTGGCAGCCGGGAGGTTGATATGTCCCGGTTGAGTTATATCCGGGAGAGCTTTGCTGAGGATTTTGTCACCAGTCCGGAGGTGTATCAGAAAATCAAATCCGCCTGCCCGGCATATGAAGCCTCAGGGTATCTTGGGGGAACCCAGCGGCATGATTCCTTCAAATGGCTGGTCGCGGCGGTGGTCGGATCCCGCCATCGGGTCTACGGTTCGGTGGGAAAACGGACCATGGAGGTTGCTCAGACCCTGCATCATCTCTTCCAGGGCACCTATCTGGCCTATCTCTCCAATGCGAGGATCGGTCCCCTGGCCTTCTTGATGTGGCCCTGGGATTCGGATGTCCGCAAGGCCCTGGGTGCGCGGCTGAAGGAACTCTTGCGCCATCCCTGGCGTTTGTTTTCACCGGTCAGGATGCAGAGCGTGGGTATCATTCAGGCGCCGGATGTGGAGGCAGGGGGTCAGGCGGACATGTGCGATTCCTGCCCGGATATGACTGTCTATGATGGGAAGCTGATCAACTCCTGCCGGATGGACGAATACCGCTTGTTTGGCGGTCTGGTGACAGTGGTGGACAAGGACAACTCCGATGAGGGGAAATGAGCGTGGCGGGGGAAAAAGATCCCGATCCGGAAAACCGGGGTTTTTCAGCAGTCTATGGCGTATTCTGAGGGCCCGTCCCCGTATTCCGGATTCCCTGGCAGATAACCCCCTGTTGCAAATCCTGCTGGCCCGTCGGAGCGTGCGCCGTTTCACCGGAAAAGTCATCCCGGAGGATGTGGTCGCGGCCATCCTGGAAGCCGGAAGGATGGCCCCCTCGGCAGTGAACCTGCAGACCTGGACCTTTTTGCGTTTTAATCCGTCCCAGTGGCGGCAGGTCTTTGGCCGCCCACTGCCCTTTGGCGGCCGATTGGCCTTAATGATTCTGGCAGATACGCACCGCCTGGATCTGCTGAGGGATAGCCTGTCCTTTCCGGAAGAACCCCTGGCGCTGTACACGATTGCTGTGCTGAATGTCGGCCTGGCTGCCATGAATATGACTCTGGCGGCTGAGGCCTGCGGACTATCCTCAGTGATGCTGTCGGAAACCGGACAAACCGGGCTGCTGGATGCCGGACGTCTGCAGGCCGTTCTGGAACTGCCGCGGGGTGTGTTCCCCCTGACCACTCTGGTCATCGGTTATGCGCAGCGCCGTCCCCGCCCGGCGCCCCCCAGACTGCCCATGGGGATGATTTGCGGGTGCGGCGCTTATCCGGCGGTGGATGAAAATGCCTTGGCCGTTTGGCTGGCTGAGATGCGGGCGGGTTATCGCGCCATGCGCCCCTGGTCCTCCCTGGAAGCGCAGATCAGGGTGTATGCGAAGAAGATCCGCAAGGCCGAGAGTGCCCTGCAGGAGATGGTCTTTGGCGAATTTCCTGGTGGCGGCTCGAAGCAGTCCTGCAGTGAACCCGTCACCCCAGCAGTGGATGGGCGTCTCAGATCAGATCGCGGTAAACGGCCGCCATTTCGGCGATATCCTCCATAATCAGGTCCGGCTGGAAGGGCGAATCGGGCAGGTCTGCGGGTTGTGTCTCCCCGCTGAGGACCAGGACGGTGGTGATCCCCCAGCGGCCAAGGGCGATGTCTGTGTACAGGCGGTCGCCGATCATGCAGTGGGCTTCCACAGGGAAGCCCGTCTTGTGCGACAGGGCGGAAACGATGGGCGCGTTGGGTTTCCCCACGATGACGTCTGGCTGGCGGCCCGTTGAGGCCGCCACCAGAGCTATCATGGCGCCGATATCGGGTTTGAATCCCGACTCTGTGGGGCAGTTGATGTCGGGATGGGTGGCGATGTAGGGTTTCCCCGCCCGGACGAGGTCGCACAGCCGCCAGAGTTTTTCATAGGTGAGGGTGGTGTCAAATCCCAGGACGGCCACATCGGGGACCTCCTCCTGGAGGGTGAAGCCCTGGCGTTGAAAGGCTTTTTGCAGGGGCGGCGTTCCCACCACATACAGGCTGGCCCCAGGATGTGCGTCCTGAAGGTAAATGGCCGTGGCCTCGCCGGAGGTGAAGATTTTTTCCTCGGGGACCGTCAGACCAAGGCCTTTCAGCTTGCGGGCATATTCCACCCGAGACCGGGAGGAATTGTTGGTGAGGAAATAGTATGGGATTCCCCGCTCCTCCAGGAGCGCGAGCCAGGTTTGCGCTCCCGGCAGGAGGGTCTTGCCGAGGAACAGGGTGCCGTCCATGTCCATCAAAAAACATTGTGTTTGGCGTAATTTATCGCTGGCGTTCATGATCCAATCAGGCCCTTTCCGGGTTAATTCGGGGCAGTCGGCCCCGGTTTGAAGGCGATGCCCTTTAATGGTATCCTGCTTTTCCCTTTTTTGGGGCTGAAAAACGATTCCAGGCGGGGAATTTCTGCACCCCAGCAAAGAGGATATAATAAGAAAGACCACCATCTAGATAAGGGAGAGGCAACTTTGGAACAACACCCCAATGAATATAACGGAATCTCGTATTACCTGGTTCGGCCTGATGACATTGATGCGCTGGACGCCAGCGCGTCCATCTTTCTGGAGCCGGGACAGATTGCGTTCTTCAAGAATTATCCGGACAGCTTGGATGCCCTGATCACTCAGGCCCGGGAGCTGGAGGCCCTGCCGAACCTCGCGAAATGGCTGGAATCCCTGCGGGGGATCCCCCTGGTGATGGAGGTGCACACAACCAGCGACACCTACGACCTCAGCGCGGTGTGGCTGCGCTTTCATATTCAGGACCGGGACAAAGAGGCCGGGACCCATTGGTGGAAACCGGCCCTGAACCTGTTGAGTTTCTTGAACCCTCAGAACTATCCGCTGCCCAACCTGCTCTCCCAGGTGTACGCCATCACCGGGGAGATCAACCACAATGGGTACATGGTCGCCGGGCGGCTGCGCCATCCGGATCGCTTTGGCGATGAATACACGTTTTATGAGGCGGAAACTGGCGACAAAGCCTTTTACGAGACACCGGAGATGAACGTCTTCTGGGAGTTCCACGGCGGGTTTTATGAGAGCGAAGAAGAACGCCGGGAGTACAGCCTGCACCATTTTGAGGACGGCCTGACCGAATTCCTCAATCTGTATTTTGCGTGTCTTCTGGATAAAAAGGAACTGTGGGTGGAACGGGACGGCAGCATTGCCTGAGTGTCCCTTTTTGCGGCCTCAAATATCGTTATAATAGGACCCACTGAAGAATCATAGTCATCATTTAATGGATGGAAGGAATTGTTATGAAACCCATCGCGCTCACCGGCATCAAACCCACCGGCAAGCCCCACATCGGCAATTATCTTGGAATGTATCGGCCGGCCCTGGATCTGATGAAGGAATATCAGGGTTTGTATTTTGTGGCGGATTATCATGCCCTGACCACAATGCACGTCCCGGAACTATTCCGGGAGATGGTGGACGAAGTGGCCGCCAGTTGGTTGGCCCTGGGGCTTGATCCGGATGAGGCTGTCTTCTTCCGGCAATCCGATATCCCGGAGATACCTGAATTCACCTGGATCCTTTCCTGTTTCACCTCCAAGGGTTTGTTGAACCGGGCCCACGCCTACAAGGCGGCTGTGGATGAGAACCTGGAACTGGGCCGCGACCCTGACGAAGGTGTCAACGCCGGGTTGTTCTACTACCCTGTCCTGATGGCAGCCGACATTCTCCTGTATGGATCGGACGTGGTGCCGGTGGGGCTGGATCAGAAACAGCACATCGAGATCACCCGGGATATCGCCGAGGCTTTCAACCGCACCTATGGCGAAATCCTGAAGGTGCCGGAGGGCGTCATCCAGGAATCCGTGATGAAGGTCCCCGGCATTGACGGCCGCAAGATGAGCAAAAGTTACAATAACACCATCCCGATCTTTGCGCCGGAAAAACAGCTTCGGAAGCAGGTCATGCGCATTGTGACCGACAGCAAACGTCCTGAGGATCCCAAGGATCCCGACAACTGCAACGTGTTTGCCCTGCTCCAGTTCTTTGCTTCCGCGGAGCGTCTGGAGGAGATCCGCAATCTGTACCTGCACGGCGGGGCAGCTTACGGTAGCCTGAAGAAGGAACTGGCCCAACTGATCCTGGATCACTTTGCCACGGCGCGAGAGCGCTTTGATGACTTGATGGGGGACAAGGACTATCTGCATCGGGTTCTGGCAGAGGGCGCTGAAAAGGCGCGGGAGATCGGGAAACCCATTCTCCAGGCTGCCCGGAAAGCCACCGGCATTGACTGATCACCTGACACCGGGAGAGACTGCGTTATGGCGATGATCCAGCTATATCAACGGGGTGAGATTCTGGCCTGCCTGGCCTGTAACAAATTTCAGAAATACCATGTGATGCCGCGCGGCACGCCGGTCAAGCTGCTCTTTTTTGGGCGGGCAGGCTTCAGCACCCCCGAAACCATGGGTGAGAACGTCCTGGCATGGATGGAAGCTGCCGTCGCCTATGAAACGGTGGAAGAGGACGACTTTCTGCCCGATGGCTATTCAACGGATGACTGGGAAGCCTTTCTGCGGGATGCTGTCATGGTGCAGCTAATCGCCAGCGGCGGCAAATGGGAACTGACCACCACCCTGAACTTTGCCCTGAATGCCCGGGGCGAGGTGGCGCAGTATACCGGGTTCCGCGCATTTGCCACGCGTTATCATTATCCGAACATCACCCTCACCGATCCGGCCCGCGACGAATTAGGGGAAACCCTCTGGGAGCTTTTCGCCTACGCCGAGAAGGTCATGCAGGATTACCGGGTGCCCTACCACAACCCGAACCCGGGCAGCACCCCCGGCGAGATCGGCCCGGCCGTGCTCAAACAACTGAAGCGACTGGGAATCACCGTCAACCCGCCGCCGGAAGACCCGGTGGAAGTGATTGAATATGCTTCGGACCGGGCGGTGGCTCTGCCGGAAGCGCTCCGCCGCCTGATGGAGGATGTGGACTGGCCCAAAGACAAACGCTTCACCGGGGAACATGCCGATGGCACATACACCTTTGCGTGGTACCCCATGGATGATGTGGCCCCCTGGATCCTGTTGATCGTGATGTACTTCAGTCTCCAGTATTATGTTTCCTTGCGTCTGGACTGCGCCGACCCCAGCAATCCGCAGGTCTATGAGATTGATCATGACGACCCGGATATCGAAGATACCTTCGGCCCCGTGAATGGGCCGGAATACGGTTATATGAAATTATCCGAATTCCTGGCTGGTTTGGAACCGGCTGAGTGAGAATCGCGATTTGGGGAAAGAAAGGCAGGTTGGTATGAGCAGTGTTGGTTTTATGGAAATTCTGGTCATCCTGGGGGCGGCGGCCATTCCCTGCATTGGGCTCCTGGTGGTGGGGGCCCTTGTCCTAGCTGTGATCTTCCTGGTGCGCAAGCGGCGCTAGGCGACCTGGCCCATTGTCCATGCAGCCGCCCCGGGCAGCCGTGATCGGCGCGCTTAATATTGATCTGATCCTCACTGGGCTGCCGCGCTATGCCCGGGTGAATGAGCAGGTCAATGGCGGGGGGGTGTCCCTGCTGCCGGGAGGCAAAGGCCGTAATGTCGCCGCCATGCTGGCGGCCTGGATGGACCCGGGAGAGGTGGCCATGATCGGTAAGTTGGTCCGGGACCGGCACCGCCTGTACCGGATTCCTCTGGATTCCCTGGCAGCGGCCGGCATTCGCACCGAGGGGGTACGCCTGGCTGAAGCCGGTCCGGATGACCTTCCAACCCTGGCCATCTTTCTGAACACTACCGGTGGGCAGCGCAAGAATTATTACCTGCCGGGCCCCAGCGAAGACCTGGCGCCCGGGGATATTGACGCCGCCCGGCCCATCCTTGAACAGATTGGGGCCAGCCGGGGGATGCTGGCGCTGTCTCTGGAAATGCCTCTGGGAACGGCCGTGCATGCCCTGGCCCTGGCGGCGGACCTGGGCCTGCGGGTGATGGTGGACCCGGGCGGACAACCCCCCGGAGCGGCGGTTGATTTTTCCCGTCTGTTTGCACAGCCCATTTTTCTGCTGAAACCCAATCATGAAGAGGCCGCCCGTTTGACGGGGGTTGCGGTTCATGATTTTTCGAGCGCTTCCCGGGCGGCGGAGGATCTGCTGGGTCGGGGGCTTTCGTATCTGGTGATCACCCATGGGCGGCATGGGGCGTATGCCTTTCACCGGAGAGACGGCTGGCATGTTCCCGCGCCGGAGACGTCTTCCGGGAATACCGGGGAGTCCACTGGTTGTGGGGATCAGGTGATGGCGGTGTTGTGTGCGCAAATGCTGGCCGGGGTTGATTTCCCCGCGGCCCTTCGCAGGGCCGTTCAAGCCGGCAGCCTGCAATTCCGCCAGCCGGGAACCGCGCCGATCCCGCCGGAGGCTGTGGCGGTTTAACCCCGCTTTTCTTGCGGGGGTTTCAGCCCGGCGGCCCGGTCCACATAGTCATTGACCACCCGCTCCAGGAGGGTGAGGGGCAGACCGCCGTTATTGATCAGCTCATCGTGAAAATCTTTCAGATCAAATTTCTCTCCGAGGGTGGCCTCCGCCTTCTGGCGCAGGGCCAGGATGTTCAGGTAGCCGATATAGTAGGCGCAGGCCTGGCCGGGCATGACGATATAGCGTTCCACTTCGGTGACCACATCCCGCCGGGGGAGGCCGGTTTTTTGGGCCATGTAATCAACGGCCTGTTCCCGAGTCCACTGATGCATGTGGATGCCGGTGTCCACCACCAGGCGAACCGCCCGCCAGAGCAGGGCCTGCAAGCGTCCGAGATTGCTGAAAGCATCCTCCAGCTTCAACTCCCAACCCAGACGTTCCGCATACAGGGCCCATCCTTCCACATAGGCGTTGAAGAAATGAGTCCGTCGGAAGGTGGGCAGGCCCTTGATTTTCTGGGCCTGGGCCATCTGATAGACATGCCCCGGGATTCCCTCGTGATAGGCCAGGGTGTGCATGCCCCAGCGGTAGATATTGTCGGGGTCCCGCAGGTTGATCCACATCGTCCCGGGACGACTGCCATCCATGGCGGGGGCCTGGGCATAGGCAATGGGAGAATCGGGCTCTTTGTAAGCCGGGAGCCGCTGCACCACAATCTCGTCCAGGGCACCGTGATGAAAAACCTCCGGCATGCGCGCGTTGATCTCGTCCAGGATGTCCTGGTAGTCGGTCAGGATTTTCTGGCGCCTTTCCGGACCTTCCGGATAGTGAAATCGGGGGTCTTTCATCAGATCCTGGAGTTGCGCGCCCGGGTTTTCAGCGGGCAGGCCTGCAGCCTCCAGAATGTCCTGGATCTGGCTTGTCAGACGTTCCACTTCCCGCAGTCCGAGATCGTGGATTTCTTCCGCGCCCAGATCTGTGGTGGTGTGGGTTCGCAGGAGAAACTCGTAGTATTTCCGCCCATCCGGCAGCCGCCAGAGGCCGGCTGCTTCCCCGGTTTTTTCAAGAAGATCCTGAAGATAGGCCGCCAACCGGCGATAGGCCGGGAGGACATCCTTTTCCAGGCTGTCCAGGACCCTGGCGCCCCACCGTTTTTGCGCTGCCGGTCCGATTCGGGCCGATTTGGTCATCCGGGACAGGAAGCTGGTATAGAGGGGGTTTTCCTCCAGGGGCGTTTTGAGAAAATCCTCGATCTGATGAATAGATTTTTGGACCACAAAGCGGGGCGGGATGGCACCCATTGTTTCCCGCGCCTGCAGGCTCTTCAGAAGGCCGTCGAATTTCTGCTCTATCCCGGAGAGGCGTTGAAGATAGCGATGGATGCTCCGGCGTCCCCTGATTTTGTGATAGGTGCTGAGAAAATTGATCAGATCCACCTGAACCCCAAAAACCGGGTTGACTGGATAGGGTCCCATGAAGACGGGATTGGCCACCCAGTGGTAGCCAAAGCGGTGCCCGCGCAGATTCTGCCCAAAATACCAGCGCATCAGATGATAGGTGATCCATGTTTGGCCCGTCAGTTTGATTGGATCGTAGCGCCGGATCAGGTTGAGGCCGTCCTGGTCGAGCTGGCGCAGCCGGGCCATATACTCCGGGGAGGCGTCCGTCAGGCGGCCGCTGTGAAAATCCAGGGGTGTGTTGTCCAGCAAACCGAGATAGGTGAGGGTTTCCGGGTCGTTCAGGAGCATCCGCAGGCCCAGACGCTCCACCGCCAGGTTGATCCCCGGGGGTGTGCCCCAGACCAGGTTATACACCAGCCACAGGCCGCTCAGGACGACCAGGGCAATCAATACCATCACGGCCAACGACATGGATCTTGCTCCTTTTCTACCCAGATGCGCTTTTTGATCCGAGTTGGCTGCAGGCGTGGACAATCAGCAGCCCAACCCTGATGTTGAGGGGCGGCCAGGACCCGTCGCGCCACTCAAATTTCCTTTCCGGCTGTTTGGAGGTCAGCCAGTAGTTCGGCATAAGCCTCCGAATCCAGAGGGAGGTCCACGGGCCGATCCCGGCGGCTGGAAAGGATCATGGCGTTGGCCAGGGCCAGGGACTGAAGCCCTTCCCGACCGGGACACATCAGGTCGGCCTCGCCGCGAATGGCTGCGCGGAAGTTGGCATGGACGGCCCGGTGATCCCCGGTTCCGGACTCCGGTTCAAGAGCCTCGGGCACGAGTTCCACCCGATCAAAGGGGTCTGCCGTTTCCAGAAATGTGTGCACATCGGTCTTGAAGCGCGCAAAATCCAGCCCATTGGGACGGATTCGCAGGACCCCGCCCGTGCCGATTATTTCCAGCTCCTCAGCCGGATCGCTTTCCTGGGTGCTGATATGGACATAGCCGGTGAATCCGCCCTGCCAGGCGAGGAGGGCGCTGATGGTGTCTTCCACTTCGATGTGGTGGTAGCGGGTCTGGTTCCAGGCCATGATCCGGGAGGGCAGACCCAGAAGGTGGCAGATCAGGTCCAGGTCATGGGGCGCCTGATTCATGAGCACCCCTCCGCCCTCGCCGCGCCAGGTGGCGCGCCAGTCCGCCAAGCGATAGTAGCTGCGGGCGCGGGGCCAGGTCACCACGAGCTGCATCCGCTGGATCTCGCCCAGGGCGCCCCCGGACAGCAGGTTCCGGGCGGCCCGGACCTCCGGACGAAAGCGTTGCTGGAAGTTCACCGCCAGAAGGCGGTCGGCCTTCTCCGCGGCGGCGACCATCTCCCGGGCGTCTCGCACCTGGAGGGCCATGGGTTTTTCCACCAAGACATGCAGTCCGGCTGAAAGACAGTCCAGGGTGATCTCGGCGTGGTTGTGGTGGGGCGTCATCACCACGGCAGCATCCGCCTCCGGATGGGACCGGAGCATGCGGCGATAATCGGCATAAAAGGGCACTCCCATGGCCTTGGATCTGCTTCGCCCCGGCTTGGGCGCGGCGTCGCACATCCCCAGGACCCGGACTTCTTCATCCGTGAGGGCCGGCTGGTGCATCTCATAGACAAGGGCCCCGGCGCCAATCACCAGAAAGCGTATGGGTTTTCGTGACATCCTGCCTTCTTTCTAACCAGTTCGTTTTACGGGCCGGGTTTCTTTGAGGCCCAATTGGTTCATCAGATCCCGCAGGGCCTCGACGGCGTAGGTCATCTTCTCAGGCCCGGAAAACCCCCCGTGTTTACCAGCGCGTTCCAGGTGGGGTTCCAGGGCCAGAAAACCCCGATAGCCAGCCGCGTTCAGCTTCTGCAGTAGGGTCCCCACCTGGCCGTCCCCCTCCCCGGCGGCCACCACTTGGCCGTCTTTCAGCAGGGCATCCTTGATATGCACATAGCCCACAAATTCCCCCAGCAGCGCCCAGCCATTTTCCGTCACCCGATCTTCACCCACCTGGACAAAATTGGCCGGGTCCCACAGAAAGCGGAAATGCGGTCCTGCCAGGGCGCGCATCAGCCGATAGCAGCGGCCCAGCGTGTCGCCTACAATTTCCTTCTCGTTTTCCATGAGGAGGATGGCGCCTTTGTCTTCGGCCAGGGAGGCCAGACGTTCCAGACGGCGAAGGGCCTGGTCCACATAGGCGTCGTATCCGGCGTTGGTGCTGGTTTCCGGAGGATAGAAGCTGAACATCCGGATTCTGCGCGTGTCCAGCGCCCGGGCGATCTCAATCACCCGATCCAGATCCGCCAGGGCCTTCTCCAGGGGAGCGTCAATGGCGGATTTTCCCACGGGGCTGCCGATGCAGGCCACCTGGATGGCGTTAAGACGCAGGTATTCCCGGATGCGGACCACCTGCTGGTCCGTGAAGTCCCGGACATTGACGCCATCCACACTCCGCAGATCCAGATAGGAAAGGCCCATATCCTTGAGAACACGCACCTGTTCTCTCAGGTCGGGGCTGATCTCATCGGCAAAGGCGCTGAGGGTGAATTGTGACATGGGTGCGGTCCTTTCAAGGGCAAAGGAATGGGTTGATTAAGAACCTATTATAGCGTGAAAAACAGGTAGGCTGCTGCTGGGCGGCCAAGGCAATCGCATAGGGACTCATCAAGCTATTTGTCCAATGACTGACCCCATCCTCGTTCCTTCCCCTGAAATCAGGGCGCGCAGGCATGCGTCAGATGGCGGCCCAAGGCATGTTGGGCTTGCGCAGATGACTGCGTCATCCCCACGGCATCAACAGCTGGAAGGAGCGCTTTCAGGTACACTGCGGTCGCACGGGGTG
>DAOTUG010000202.1:0-2351 GCA_034437335.1 Anaerolineaceae bacterium | reverse complement strand
TCGGGTCTATTCGGACTGGCCCTTTGGCGAAGCCGAGGCCAAGCGCCGTCAGCGTGAGACTGCCGAGGCGCTGGGCCTGCCGGTGGAGCTGACGGTGGACCTGGGGGGTGGACAGCGCATGGAGTTCATTGAAAGGATGAAGCAGATGAAGAAAGTTATTTTTTGGTTTGGGCGCATCATCGTGACGATTGTAGCCCTCTATTTCCTGACAGTGATCCTTCTCAGCATTGTGTTCCCTTCTGATGAGCCGATGAGTCTCGAATCATGGGGAATTTTCATCATGACGGGTTTAGTTGTCGCAGGCACAGTTTTCTCCTATTTTCGAGACCGGATTGGAGCCTTGATTCTGTTAGGTGTGGGAATATTATTTGGGATTTTCGCCCTGTTGACGGCCGGCCAAAATCATTTTGGGGCGTTCATGGTCTCTGGTGGCCCCATCGTAATCGGCAGTTTGTTGATGCTGCTATCTTTCAAGATGAAATGAAGCCCGTTGCTTGATGTACTGTGTTTGATTTCAAACGGTTTTGTTATTTATTGAAGTATTGAGTACAATGAGGATAGGAAAAGTCCATCGTTTAATTTAAACCAATATCACGGAGGTTAAAATCAGTATGAAAGGCAATCAAGAGGTTATTGATATCCTCAACGCCCTGTTGGCCAACGAACTGGCAGCCATCAATCAATATTTTTTGCATGGAGAAATGTGTGAGGACTGGGGATATGCAAATTTGCATGCCGTGATCGAAGCCCGGTCCATTCAGGAAATGAAACATGCAGAAATGTTGATGGGCCGGATCCTTTTCCTTGAAGGGCGGCCTGTTGTTTCAAAACTGGACCCAATTCATATCGGTGACAGCGTGGTGAACCAGCTTGATAATGACAAAGATGCGGAATTGGAAGCTGTCACAATGTACAACGAAGCCGTCGCACTGACAACCCGGGTTGGGGACAACGGGACGAAAGTCCTTCTTGAAAGCATTCTGAGCGATGAGGAAGAACATCTGGATTGGATTGAAGCCCAGCTTGACCAGATTGATCAGATGGGCATTCAGAATTATCTGGCTGATCAGGTTTTTGAGGAATAACCAGACAAAATCCATTATTCAAAGCGGCCTCATTGATGAGGCCGCTTTGTTCTTTCACTCATATTCTTTCTTTGGTATTTGTCTTTCCAGCCAATCCTGAACAATTTGGAGGAACTCTTCTGGGGCTTCTTGCTGGGGGAGGTGGTTGACACCCTTTATCGTGATGGATTCTGCCCGAGGTTGCGTTTCAACAATGGCCTGAGAATTTTCCCTTGGAAAGAGGGCATCATATTCTCCTCGAAGAACGAGGGTGGGGATTTGAAGGGAGGCCAATTTTTCCCGCAATCCGGATTGGTTTTTGTTAACCCAGGGAACCAGATTGCGGAGAGTTGAAAAATACGCCCAGCGTTGGCCCCGACTCCATACCCGGCGATTTACCCGCTTGAAAAGGAATGATTTATCTGCAGCAGGAAGGGAATCAAGGTCGTGATACACTACTCGTAAGGAATTAAAGGCTGCCTCAGGGTCCCACCGCAGTTTAGTATAAAGGAATTCACCCAGTAGGGGGATGCGCATCAATTGTAATCCGCGATCCGACATTGGACGAGCCTGCAAGAAAGCGCCATCCACCAAGATCAGTCCGGAAACCCGGTCCGGGTTTTGCAGTGCCGCCGCCTGGGATAGGATTCCACCCAGGGAACTGCCCATAAACCACCCACTTGGTATTGAAAGGGAATCCATGAACGTCATGATTGTTTTAATCAAGAATTGTGGGGTAAATTGCCTGATCGGTTTCTCTGAGCGACCAAAGCCGGGCAGGTCCAGAGCAAGTACGTGGTATTCTTCCGCCAGGGGTTGGATAACATGCCGCCAGGTGTCAGCTTCATCACCCAAACCATGAATCAATATCAGTTTTGTTTTTTTCGGATCCCCGGCCTCAAAATAGAAGATCTGCAAATCCAGGGAAGTTAGATTAATTGTTTGGCTATAGGAGGCCAGCTCTGGCCAGGCTTCCATGGGCTCTTTGTAGTGTATCGCTTTGGTCATTTGCTTCTCCGGTACTTCTTGTCAAGGTTTATAAAGTGATTATAACCTTAGCCACCGATGAAAAAAAATGGTTTGATGAGAAATAGTGATGAAACGCTTCCTATGAGAATTTCTTGCTGCAATATTTCAAAGAGAGAGAAAACTTGATTTCCTGTCAAGGCAAAGTTAAAATGTCCTACTCCCTAGCAAAGTAGAAATGTCCTATCAGGGAGTAGGCACTGGTTGTCCATTGATCTTTTTCCCATAGGTACGCCAGGGGTGATCTTTGGCTGGTCTATA
>DAOTUG010000201.1:0-13131 GCA_034437335.1 Anaerolineaceae bacterium | reverse complement strand
AGCATAAGGGTGTAAAGGGGTTATTAAGAGGGGCCGGAAACTATTCTGATGAACATTTCCGGCCCCCAAAAAACAAATATAGTCCTAGACAATCCATTTGTCAGGGGTTGAATCCTGTGGAAATTGGGCCTCAGACCTTACCCGCCGTCACCAATTTTGCAAAATGTTCAAAGGATCTGTCGTAGGTGGCTTCTGCGTCCTCAGGGAAGGCACAGGCGGGGAGCTGACGCATTCGCAGGTGGTATTGAATGCACTCGCAGCAGATACCTTTACGGGGGCAAGGGGAATAAGTGCAGTTGCAATTGCTAAGATTTCTTTCTTTATTACACTCCATTGAACCTCCAACATTAATCCGGTATTGATTATGATCCTATTCTACCGGGAAAATGGCTGAAGTGAATTCAAGTGGGATTAAAGAAAAGTTAGGAGGAAGAACAGGCCCGTCAGCACGCTCAGGATGACAGGCAGAAGACACCCGGGCATTCTGAAAAAGCGCCATCTGACCCAGGTTCTTCGAAATCTTCTTCGTGGGGGGAGGGGGCGAAATCTGCGTGGCATGGTATGCTCCTTTCATTTTTGTTTGGATTACCTTCATTATCAGGTAATAAAATGAAGGAGCTGTCAACCGCCTGTAAAAAGAATGTAAAAAATCCCTGCAGCGATAGACTGCAGGGTTCTTGATGTGTGGATTGTGGGTTATTCTCCTGGGATTTCGATTTTTTCAACTTCCATCACACAGACATTTTCTGTCACAAGCATCCGACCGGTGATATTGACAGGATCACCCACGCCGATGGATTCACCGCCGGCGGTTTTGATGATCAGGTCTTCATCAGAGTAACCGCTTTCAATGTCCTGCATCATGTTACGGCGGTTTCCGACCATTACCTCGACGGAAAATCTGTCTCCCCCATCCGGATAAGGATTAAAATTCAGACCGCAACGATATTCGCCCAGGGTGTCATCGCAATAAATGGATGCACCGAAAGAAAAAGCGCCCTGGGTGGTGATGTTTTTTCCGTCATTCTCCACATCGCAGACATCCTCAAAGGCCACCGTTTCAGGCGGCTGGCAGGCTGTAAGGACCAGTGAGGTCAGAACCATCACCATGACGGCAATAACAAACCGACCATTTCTAAGCATTTGTTACCTCCAAATTCTAATGAATGTGTTGATTATTGAAGTATACATGGAATGAAATATCTTACCATCAGATTATCTAGGGTTATTTTTAGGAAAAAATACGAGGAGCGTTCAGGGCTGATTTTGCGACGGATTGGAAAAACTGGGTGCTAAGATGTTGTTATTTCGTTAACGTACCCATGTCCCTGCCATTTATCTGTGTAGTTTGTTAGAATAAGAAAGCTAACTTATTAGACAAGAAGGTACAGATGCAATCCTTTGATATTGTGTTGTTAATTGCTCGCCCTGCAGCCGGTAAAAGTGAAATTATCAAATTTTTGCGGGGGGTTGCCGTGAATGAACGAAAGAAGGTGTATCATATCGGGGAGTTTGAGGAAATTGATGATTTTCCGATGCTTTGGACCTGGTTTGAAGAAGACGCCATTCTGGAAAAAATGGGATATCCTCGACTGCACACCACCCCGGATGGATATTTCAAATATCCCTATCTGTGGGATGTCTTAATTCGTCGAATCAATCTGGAATATCAAAAATTGATCCGGGATTTTTCAGGGGATACGGTCATCATCGAGTTTTCCCGTGGCTCCGAGCATGGAGGATATGAAAATGCACTGCAGCATTTATCAGATGCGGTGCTTTCCAGGTTAGCCATTCTGTATATTGATGTCCCCTGGGAAGAATCCCTGAGGAAAAATCGGCGTCGTTTCAACCCCAAACGACCGGACAGTATTCTTGAGCATGGACTGCCCGATGAGAAACTGGAAAGATTATATCGCCATACTGATTGGCATGCGCTGACCGACGGTCCATCTGGTTTTATCAAGGTGGGTGAAACGCAGGTTCCTTATGCAAATTTTGACAATCAGGATGATGTCACAACAGATCAGGGTCCTGCCCTGGCGCATCGCTTGCAAAAGTCGTTGTCCTCTTTATGGCAACTGTATACAATTAATGATTGATGCTTTTGAAGTTGGATGATTTATGAATCTAAAGAACTCCCTTATTCGCTTTTTTCGTCTTCCACCCGATACGGCCACATACCCTCAGGTGCGGGCGTTTTTCAGACGAAATTTTATCACCAACGTATTGGATGGTGCCTTCTTCATGTTGGGGGAGAGTTTTGTGTCCCTCAATACAATCCTGCCTGTTTTCGCGAGCACTCTGACCGATTCTCCTTTAATTATCGGGCTGGTGCCAGCTTTGATCCAGGCCGGCTGGCTGATGCCCCAGCTCTTTCTTGCGCCCTATGTCAAGGGCCTGCCCAAGAAGCTGCCTTTCACAAAAGCAATGGCGCTTGTGGAACGTATTCCTTATCTGGTTCTTCCCCTGACAGCTTTTCTTCTGCCCTGGATGTCCAAAGACGCAGCCATCTGGATATTCATGTTCATTGTAGCCTTCCGAGGATTTGCCAGCGGGATGGTTGCGCTTCCGTGGCAAGAAATGATTGCCCGGATCATTCCTGGAACTGTCCGGAGTCGTTTCTTTGGTCTCCAACGCACACTTGGGCAGATCATGGGCGTGCTGGGCTCCTCAGTGGCGGGGATTATTCTGGCAGGAATGGCATACCCAAACAATTATGGGTTGAGTTTTCTGGTTGGGGCGTTGTTTATCTGGGTTTCATTTTATTTTTTCAACAGAACTCAGGAACCTGAGATCCCGGCTGATCCCAATTCAATGCAAGAGGATGCTGAAAGGCATCCAGGGATGGACTTTTCGGCCTATCGGATTATCATGATGGAAGACAAGAATTTCCGCCGTTATTTGATCAGCCGGATGATCTTTCAGTTTGGAATTATGGCCACCGGCTTTCTTGCTGTGTATGGGATCAGAACTTTTTCCCTGGCGGATGAACAGGCTGCTGTGTTTTCCGGCCTGATGTTTTTCAGTGGAATTTTTGGCTTCAGCCTTTGGGGTGTGATTGGTGATCGGATTGGGCCTCACAAGGTCTTACTGCTTTCCGATCTGGTGCGTGCCCTGGTGATGATCCTGGCCTTTCTTGCACCCAATATTTGGGTATTCTATCTCGTGTTTCTTTTTTTGGGATTCAGCCAGGCGGGGGGAATTCTGGGCGATTTGATTCTGGGAATGGAGCTTGGGTCGGAGGAGGACCGGCCAATTTATCTGGGGCTGGCGCGCAGCCTGCCCGGGGTAATGGTTTTGATTGCTCCGATCCTGGCTGGATCGCTGGTTGAGTGGATTGGGTATCGGAGCATGTTCCTGATTTCATTTGGGTTTTCCCTGATCAGTTTTGTGTTTCTTATGCAGGTCAGAGAGCGTGACCATTCAGTTGGTGTCATAAAAAAAAGATAACAGCAACAACCAGCCGTCTTTGCTGTCTCATGGGGAAGCTTATTCAGTTTGTTTTTCGAGGCCGAAAAAAAGGGTAAAATGCCTTTATCTGCCTTGTTCATGAGAGGAGGTCTATGAATAGAAAAACCTTCATGGTCTTACTACGAATATTCTCCATCACGATCCTGCTTATCATCCTGGTGCCTGTTATGTTGGAGTACTTCCAAGCGCCTGAAACACAAGAAACGGTGATTGGTTACAGCACCGGAACAGCCTTTGCCGCGGTGAATGCCATTGTGGAAGAAGGGGAAGTAGCCCTTGGCGAGGTCACGCAGCCTTATCAAGTGGCTGAAGTGAAGGTGACTGAGGGCGAATATCTCGGGCAGACTTTTCTAATTGAATATGGTACCCGGCAGATTCGTAGCGAGATGATCCCGCTTGCTCCAGGAGATAACATTCTGGTGACAATATCGAGGACGCCGGATGGAAGCCTGTCTGCCTACTTCACAGATTTTGAGCGCCGGGGATCTTTGCTGCTCCTCTTTGGGATATTCATTGTTATGAGTGTCCTTATTAGCGGCTGGAAGGGCCTGCGTTCCCTGGTTGGTATTCTTCTGAGCTTGGCTGTGATCATTCTTATCATTTTGCCGGGGATACAGGAAGGAAAAGACCCTCTGGCCATCAGCATTTTGGGGGCTTTTCTCTTCATTGCATTCAGCCTCTATATTGTGTATGGGTGGACGGTTAAAACCCACGCTGCCGTCCTGGGCTCATTTCTCGCCCTGGCTATTACGGGCTTTTTGGCCTTTGTTTTTGTAAACCAAGCCAGATTGACAGGCTACGGGGATGAAAATATGTTCTTCATCTCCCAGTTGACGCAGAATACGCTGAATGTGCGGTCATTGCTCCTGGCTGGAATTTTAATTGGCACTCTGGGGGTTCTGGATGATCTGGTGATCTCCCAAGCTTCTGCTGTTTTTGAACTCTACCGGAGCAACCCCACCCAGGGTTTCAAGTCCTTGTTTGCCTCCGCAATGAACATCGGCAAAGATCATATTGCAGCGACGGTCAATACCCTTGTGCTGGCCTATGCTGGCGCATCCCTTCCGATGCTGCTTCTCTTCTCTTTCCGTAATGTAGATTATGGTTTGGCGATCAATCTGGAATTCATTGCTGAGGAGATCGTCCGGACCATGGTTGGGTCCCTGGGTTTGTTCGCTGCGGTCCCGATCACAACCGCCTTGGCGGCTTTTATCGCGGTTAAATACCGGGATCTGGGAAAAATCAAGGTTTATCTGGGCCCGTTAAATGAATAAAGTTCCTGGATATGATGAGTTCAGTCGGGATTATGATCGGTTTGTGGACTGGGAGAGCCGGTTAGGGGCTGAGCTGCCCTTCCTTCTCTGCCAGATCGGAAGAATATCAGAAAGTAACCGGGGAAAAATGAGAATCCTGGATGCAGCCTGTGGAACAGGCCACCATGCCATTGCCCTGGCTGAGCGTGGATTTCAAGTTGCTGGCGCAGATATCAGTCCCGGGATGATTGAAGTTGCCAGGCAAAATGCAGAAAATAGGGGTCTGGACATACCCTTTCAGATCGCTGGTTTCTCCCAGTTGGAGAATATGTTTGGGCCAAATTCATTTTCGGTGCTGCTATGTTTGGGAAATTCTCTGCCGCATGTTCTGAGTGAAGCTGTTTTGATGAAAACTCTGGTGGATTTCAGGAAGGTGTTGCACCCGGATGGCGCTATCGTTCTCCAAAACCGAAATTTTGATGCGGTCCTGGCCCGGCAAACCCGGTGGATGCCGCCACAAACATATCGGAAGGGACAAAAAACCTGGGTGTTTCTGCGCCTGTATGATTTTGACCCTGACGGGCGTATAACCTTCACCATTCTCCGACTTTTTCAGCAGGGCGATGAAGCTTTCCAGCAGCAAGTGTCTCAGACAAGATTGTGGCCGATGTCCAAAGCGTTCCTGGCAGGCCAGCTTATGGGTGCGGGATTCCGAAGGATAGGTTTCTTTGGGGATCTGGCGGGGAATCCTTATCATCCATTGGAATCCCCCAATTTGGTCATTATTGCCAGGGTGTAATCTGGATATTTATTATTATCCACCCTCTTTTTCTGTTGGCAAAAACCCCAGCAAATCTCAATTGATCAGCCACTGAATGATTGGTCCGCTTTCCAGGAGCCAGGAGAGGGTTGGGTCATCGGGTAGGTTCATTGTTTTCGCCCTTGGTTTTCACAGTAGAACGTCTATCGAAGGAAGGAACTAACTAACGTACTAACCCCCCCCTTTACCTGACGGTTTGGCAGTGATATTATTAACCAGTTAATTTTCATTATCAATGGAGACATCATGACATCCGGATCAATGCAATCCATGACACCGAAGCAAACCAAAGATTGGTATTTTTTCATCACTTATTCGGTTAGTTTCATCTCCCTTGGCCTGGCTATGGCATCTCTTGGGCCGATTCTGCCCTTCCTGGCTGAGAATACCGGCGTTTCGATTGGGACGGTCAGTTTCCTCTTCACGGCGCGCAGCCTTGGCTATCTGTTAGGATCAGCTGGAGGAGGACGGCTATTTGATCATTTTAAGGGCCATCCATTGATGATAGCTTCGTTGGTGCTGATGATAGTGACGGGGATTTTCCTTCCCGTGATCCCCTGGTTTCTTCTGCTGCTTCCTGTTATGTTTTTATTTGGATTAGGGGAGGGTACCCTGGATGTTGGGGGCAATGTGAATTTGGTGTGGGTTTTCCAATCCCGGGTGGGGCCCTACATGAATGCCCTGCATTTCTTTTTCGGGTTGGGCGCTTTTCTTTCTCCCATCATCATCTCCAATGTGATGCAATGGGCCGGGGGAAGATTGACATGGCCGATCTGGATTCTGTGTCTTTTGTTTCTGCCCGGTCTTCTGGGCTTGTCCTTGTTGAAATCTCCGGAAAATCCGGATAAGGAAAAGGAAACAGGGGATGAAAAGGGTCGCAATGGCCGTCTGATCTTCTTGATGATGATTGTGTTCTTCCTGTATGTTGGTCTTGAGGCCGGTTTCGGTGGGTGGATTTTCACTTACGCTACGGAGCTGCAAATTGCTGGCGAATCTGCTGCAGCGTATATGAATTCTATTTTTTGGGGCGCTCTTACCTTTGGACGACTTCTCTCCGTGCCCCTGGCCAAGAAGCTGTCCCCGGCCGCCTTGTTAATTGGCAATTTTGTCCTGGCAGTGATCTTCATGGGGTTAATTCTTATTTGGCCTCTGTCTCCCATCGCAATCTGGATCGGCTCCGCGGGACTTGGATTGGCGCTTTCTTCCATTTTTCCCACACTGTTATCCTTGGCGGAAACCCGCATGCAGATGACGGGAGGGGTGACCGGTTTGTTCTTCCTGGGTGGAAGTCTTGGCGGAACGGTTCTTCCGATGGCCCTCGGGCAGATTTTTGAGTATATTGGCGGATATCAGATCATGTTGGCGTTGTTTGGTGCATCCGCTCTGGGGTTGGTCGTCTTGGTTGCGGTGGTTTCCACCTCAAACCGGCTGGGAGAGAAGACGCGCGAAGTTCATTCGTAGGACTTCCCAAGGGTTTGACTGGTGGATCATCCAGGGCCTGGCAGAGCCCCACTCACAGCAGTTCTGTTTCTATTGGCGTTAAAATTGCTTTCTCTTCAATCCGTTGGATTTGAGGGCCCAGGCAGCCATCAGACGGGATGGGCAAGCTCAGAACAGGGATGGATGATACCATGCCCCATGGGAAAACTTTTGTCAGCGGTCTACTTTGATTCAATATACAGAATGCCGATGGTGTTGGGGCCGCAATGACTAGCAATAGTTGCGCCAGCCAGGGTGATGTGAACATGTTCGATGGCCGCCAGAGAGGTTAATTCCTGAGAAAGATATGCCGCATCCTGGTCACATCCGGTATGGGTAACGAAAACCCGGGTGAGATCCACACCAGGCAGTGATGTCTTAAAATCCGAGAGCAACGTATCGAGGGCTTTTTTCCGGCTCCCCCGCACCTTGTGGCGGACTCCCAAAGTGCCATCAGGCCGAACAGAGATAATCGGTCTGATCTGCAACATGCTGCCCACAAAGGCCGCCAAACCGGAACATCGGCCGCCTTTGTACAGATAGTCCATGGTGTCAATAACGAAGGATGTTTTCACCCTTGCGCGGGTTGCTTTGATTTCTTCGGCGATTTCAGGAGCAGTCAATCCGTCTTGGCGTAAATCATCAGCTTTTAAAACTAACAGTCCGATCCCTGTTGATAGATTTTGGGCATCAATCAGAAAAAGGTTTTCTTTTTGTAGTTGTTCAGCAGCCAAGCAGGCGTTCTGGAAGGTTGCAGAAAGCTGCGCAGAAAGGCCAATATAGACCAGATCTTCCGGCACATCAAAGAAACGGAGGAACTCCTTAACCGATGGGGCGGCGGTTATTGGAAGATCTCCGGTTGCTTCCACACTGGTGAAAAGCTGATTTAAGGTCAGCTCGTTGTCGTGGTGGTCTTTCCCATTCACAAGGACATGGAGTGGGATGACATCCAAATGATGCGCGTCAATAAGATTCTGACTCAGGTCAGAACAGCTATCGGTGGTTATTTTGATCATGAATCCCTCTGAATAATAGAATCTGTGATAAATGATAGACCAATTATAGCAGATAGAAGGGAAAGATCAGATTGTTTCCAGGAAGATTTATGAAAAATTAATTTTATTTCAAACGCCCAGAAAAAACTCCCATCAGGGTTTGTGATGGGAGTTTTTGTGTAGGATAATGGATTGTTCAGTCGTTAATCTAAACGAAGCGCTCCCGGATCTCTGCGCTGACATAGTCCAGGATGGCCACGGTGATGGCGATGAACCAGACGGCAATGCCGGCTGCCCGATAGTCCAGGTTGCGGATCCATTGTGTCAGTAGGTAGCCAATCCCGCCGCCGCCTACCAAACCGATGATGGTTGACATCCGGATATTGATGTCCCAACGGTAGATGGTGAAAGAAACAAAGGGTGGGATCACCTGGGGAATCACCGCATACATGACGACCTGAAACCAGTTCGCGCCGGTTGCCTGAACGGCCTCAATCGGACCGGGATCAATTGATTCGATCGCTTCGGAATAGAGCTTTCCCAACGCCGCAATGGAGTGGACTGTGAGCGCAATGATGCCAGCCCAGGGCCCAAGGCCAACGATGATCACCGCCAGAATAGCCCAAATGAGGGGCTCAATAGAGCGGACGATGTTTAGAATCCCCCGCACCAGGTAATAAATCCCGAGGGTGAAGGCGTTTGCGCTCATCAAATTTCGGGCGGCCAGGAAGCTGAAGGGCAGAGCCAAGACAATGCCGAAGAAAGTCGCCATCATCCCGATGAAAATTGTCTCGATCATCTTTTCAACAGCAAGGGTCAGTTCTTCACTGAATTGCCATTCTCCCACCGATTTCACCTGACGGGCTTGAAATTCCCATTCGGAAACGCCTTGACGGTAAGAGGGTGGAATAATCCGGTATGGCCAGATGATGTCAACCTCAAAATGTCCTTCTTCGTCCGGAATCACGGTGATATATTCCCCACCCTGGCGCTGACGGAACTCTGATCCAGCCGGATCTCGCCAATACAAATCAACGATGGTGCCGGGGATGAAATTGTACCCCTCAACATGCAGTTCTGTCCCCTGGACAATTTCGGTTTCGCCTGATTCGGTTTCCTCTTGCCGGGTGGGCTCGCCGCAGGTGGGATCCACAAGCAGGTAGGGTTTATCTTCACGAGGATCAGGTTGGGACGGGGGGGTGTCGGAACAGGGCGTTTCAAGGATTGCCGTGCCCATCCAAATTTCTTCAGGAAAGGTTATGGCGCGTTCCCAGGGCCACAACACCCTGGAGAGAGCAGGACCTGCGTCATCAAATTGGGTGAAGAAGGCAACCAGGTCAATTTCTCCGATTTGCCAGCCGATGAAGAAGAAGACCAGGATGATGAAGAAAAAGATCATGAAGGGCTTTTGCTTCTGGGGTTTGCCTGCGATTTTTGCGATCTGGTACGCGTCAATGATGTTCCAGATATACAACAAAACAATCAAGACGGTGATCAAAATCAGAACCGGTTCAAGGTAATATGCCTTGGAGATGATATTGAAGAACCCTGTGTCCCGTGGCGCGGCCAATTGAAAACGCCAGATCATTAATCCGATGATAGTGCCGAAGCTGACGAAGATCAATAAACCCCGTCGCAATTTTCGCCCCAGAGATTGTCCCAGGCCGGGTATGATGGCTGACAGGATGGCTGCCAGCCAGGGGGGGACCAGGCTGGGAAGCTGAGGTTCTTCCTGATAGGTGGTGTTTTTTTTCTTAGATTTCACTTTGCCCCGCTCCTTCCATCTTCCCTTCCAGGCTGCCGCCAATTCGGACGGCTTCTTCTCCATAGATTTGCTTGAATTCGTCGTTGCTCATGTTTTGGATGTCCTTCTGACTGCCCTGATAGACCACCTTTCCAGCGCGAAGGCCGATGACGGAGCTGGAATAGCGTTGCACCAGGTCCAGATAGTGCAGGCTGCAGATGATGGTCAGATTGTCTTCCTGATTGAGCATTTCAAGGTGCTGCAAGATGGAATGGGCCAAAACCGGATCCAGGCTGGCGACTGGTTCATCCGCCAGCATTAGTTCCGGATCCTGCATCAAGGCCCGGGAAATGCCTACCCGTTGCTGCTGGCCGCCGGAGAGTTCCCGGGCCAGTTTATGGGCCTGATCTTCAATTTCCATCCGCTCAAGGATGGTCCAGGCTTTTTCCCGATCGGTTTTCGAAAAGCGATGGAGCATTGTGGGCCAGGTCTTGGCATAGCCCAATCGTCCTGTGAGGATATTGGTGAAGACAGTGGATCGTTCGACTAAATTGAAATGCTGGAAGACCATGCCGATTTTTCGGCGGACTTTCCGCAGATCTTCCCCTTCCAGTTGTGCCAGGTCCACGCCATTCCAGAGAATTTCGCCCTCGGTGGGATCAATCAGGCGGTTAATGCAGCGCAATAACGTGGACTTGCCAGAACCAGAAAGGCCGATGATGATCAGGAACTCCCCATCCGGGACGGTGAAGCTGACATCGTTCAACGCAACGGTACCATCGTCATATATTTTTGTAAGGTGTCGGATTTCTAACATAGGTCATCTTTCCTTGAGAACCATTTCCCCGGTTAATAGAGGAATGGGGGCTGGAGACCCAGCCCCCATCACATCATAACAATCCAAAATTCCTAATCGGAGAGGAATTCTTCCACGTTGACGCCGGAAGCGTCAAGCACCTGGCGGAAGGGATCATAGAAGGTGTCATCCTTCTTGGCCAGTTCTGTCCATCCATAGGCCTGGTTGATGGCATCAAGGCCTTCTTCGGTCTCGTGAATGGTCAGGAGAACGCTGTTGATCTCATTGCGGATTTCTTCCGAAACAGAAGGATGGTATTGGACACCATCATTGGGGATATCCACGGAAACTTCGATAACTCGCAGCACTTCCATCACGTCCGGGTAGTCTTCCTCGAGGGAAGAACGGGCATCCACAAAGGATGAGCCAGCATCGCAGTCGCCATTGTAAACTGCGGCGACAGCGGCGTCATGGGAGCCGGCATCAACAATCTCAGCCAGGTCGGTGTCGGGGTCAATCCCGTATGAGCGCAGGGTAATGCTGGGAATGATCCAGCCGCTGGTGCTGAGGGGATCAGGCCGGCAGAAGGTCTTGCCTTCCAGATCCTCAATGGTCTCAATGCCGCTGTCTGCGCGCACAAAGATCTGTCCGTTGTAAGAGGCGCTGCCGTAGCGGACAGCAACCAGTTCGGCTTCAGCCACGCCACGCTCGGAGGCGAGGATGTAGGCGAAGGTGGCCAGGGAGGCCATGTGAGCCTTGGGGGGGTCAGCGGAGAGGGCTTCAATCACACCGGCATATTCGGTGGCCACAAAGGGTTCGATGACCAGGCCGGTCTCTTCGTAGATGATGTCGGCAACTTCATCGAAGCCTGCCAGAACGGCATCAGTCTCACCAGAGGGAACCAGCGCCCAAATGATTGGGTTCTCTTCGGTTCCCAGTTCAGCTTCCTGCTGGCATCCTGCCAGGCTGAAGCTGGCGATCACGAGCAAAGCGATTACAAAATAAGCAATTCGTTTCATGTCTACTCCTTCATGTAGAGATAGAAAAATATGATCCATACATGCTTAAGTATAGTCGAAAAACCGAAATTTATCCAAATTGTTTGTCATTGGATAATTAAGAAAAATCAAGACGGGGTTAAACATGTGTAAAGCATTGTTGTCAATTGGCATGATTGCATTAATATCATATAATTCGAGGCGCATAATGAAAGATGAGACAAGGCGAGGAGGAATAAGCATATGCCCAGGATAATCTGCCCTTGGTGTGGAACGCATTACACTGAATTTCAGCCAAATTGTGAGAACTGCGGCGGCTCTTTGCCCTTTCCACAGGAAACAGATATTGGGATATCTTCTCACGACACCAATCGGCTTCCTTTGGCTGTCCCTGCGGAAAAACCGCGCGGCGTACCCACATCACATCTGTGGAAGATACTGTCCACCAAAGCGGGACCTTGGATAGGGGGCATTTTTTCCCTTTTGGGATTTGTTTTTGGGATTGTTGGCTTTGGGTTGACGGTTACCGTTGTGGCCATCTTTGTGGGAATCCCATTTTTGTTTCTTGGTGTTGTTTTCTCAGGGATAGGACTCCCCTTATTTATCGTTGGGTATTCCAGAGCACAGAGAACCCTTGGTCTCTTGCGTAATGGCTCTTCGGTTCAAGGAAAGATCCATCAGGTTGTTCCAAATTATCAGATGACCATCAATGGACGCCATCCCTGGAAAATTTCTTATGCGTTTGAGCTGCACGGCAGAAAGTTCACCGGAACATCATCCACTCTGTCTGCGATACCCCATGATGTCAATTACAGCGGCCAACCGGTGTTCATTCTTTATAACCCGGAAAATCCTGAAGAAAATACAATTTTTCCCAATCCTTTTGGATATTATCCCTGAGTTTTGTTTATTGTGATTCTTTAATCGGCTGTGGGGAAAGAAACTGTCGGAGCATCTCAGCGCTCATCAGAAGAAAAACCATGGTGAAAAGGACGCCAAGAAACCAAAGTCCGGATAGTCCGCTCAGGGCTACCGCCAGGGCCGTCACTGCCACGAAAATTTGTGCTTTGAAGATCCTGAACCGGCGCCAGGCCAGGGGAACAAGGGGTTTGGAATTGAGGGACCACAGGAGAATCCCGCCGACGGAGAATACCCCGCCGAGGGAGAGGACCAGGGTGACAAAGACTCTTCCGCTGTCAATGAAAGGCAGGTTGACAACTACAACGCCGCAGGCGGCGTCCCGATAGGGTAGGGGATATTCTTTCATCATATGCACCCTTGCCATCACCACCCGGTCATAGGCTGCATCATCGGAGGAAATGGGCCATTTGACAATCTTTGTTTCTTCGGGTTGCAGCGGCACATCGGTGATATATTCCGTCATGAGGGTGACAAATCCATCAGTGATATAGGTGCGAATTTCCAGCTCAATGGGTTTATCGGTTGGATTATGAAAATTGGCCGAAATTGTCGCGATTTCATCTTTCATGATCACCGAGGGGCATTTTAGGGTGGTTAACCGTTCACTGGACTGGAGTGTATTGTTAAAAAATGAGGCCTCAATATCTCCCC
>DAOTUG010000200.1:0-13299 GCA_034437335.1 Anaerolineaceae bacterium | reverse complement strand
GGGCCTGGTCTTTTTCAAGATTAATCGTCCTGATATAGCGGCCAATCAAAATCAGATCCTGATCATTCAGGGTTTCAAGCAGAGGATAGGTGCGGAGCTGTAGTGGATCTGGTTAACGAACCATTATTGCGGGCATTCCTCATGTTTCAGGTGAACTCTGTGTTCGTAAAATTACATAACCTGCACATCCAACTGGTTATTACGCACCAGTTGGATTGCAGGTTTATAAAACCAGAAACTTGAGGTCATTTTGTGTGATGTTATAGCTTTACTATCTCAGGTAAGATCATCGTTGTCAGAGACGTCGTCATCATCGTCGAAAACATCGTCATCGTGAATCTCATCCTCATCTACCACAACCACCCCTTCCCGGACGACCGTTGTTTCTGTTTCTTCGTGATGTTCACGGGACCAGTTGAAGATCTGGAACCCCAAGCCGATCACAAACAGGACAATGAAAATAATGATATCCAGTCTGCCCAGATTGGGGATAAAGGTGAGCAGTCCACTGACCACCAGGGCGGAACCCGCCAGGGCGGAAAAGATCATCAAACCCCAGTCAAAGATGAACCAGGCGATGAGTAACCCAAGGATCCCGGCAATGATTGCGATTGTGATCGCCGCCCATTGCGGTAGGTAATTCTGAGCGAGAAGAAACCCCAAAACCCCCAGGCCGATCCCGCCGGACAAGGTGATCATCAACTTGTTTAGCACGATGGATAGTATTGCAAACAGGATCGCCATCAGCAGGGTGACCAAAGGCTGCCATTGGGGGTCCAATCCGCCTAAAAGGGCGGGACCCAACACCAACCCCAACAGGAAGCCGGCCACACCCACGAACAACCAGTAGAGTCGTCGTCCAAATAACAGGGAGATCAAGCCCACGACAATGGCAATCAGGGCGATTATAATGCCCCATGTGCCCGAAAATGGCTGAAATAGTTCAGAAAATGCCGTACTCATTGCAATTGCTCCTTTACTAAGGGTTTGTCAGCTTTGAGTGTGAGTTAATAGCTCGGATTGGATGGCTGATTTCTCGATGGTTGTGGTTGGAAAGGGGTGGGGAGAGTTGGCGTTTTTGAAACCCGGACCATCGCAGGAGATGGCAGACATTACGCCTTTGCTTTGGGCTGCCAAGATTTTTCCAGGTCTTTGTTAAGAACGGTCGGCGAAGCCCCAACAGGTTTCTGACAAGGACCCAGAATGAAGGTCAGGTTCCTTGCTACAATTTTTCGGATATCCCACAGCAAGCTCCGGATCAGATTCTAGGGGTTTGTTGAAAACCGATGGTTTTCTCTATATTGCGTTTTTTTTTAGAAAACTGAGACATCAATTGAACCACATAACCGGGAATGAGATCTCTCAGAATCAAGTTGGTGGGATGGACTATAATCTGATGGTAAGTTGTGTCGGGTTTTCGTGGATCTTAGAAATTACCTGATTGGAATCCAAAATGAGAAGAAATGGGAAGGCGGTACTGGTCACCGGGGCTACTTCCGGGATTGGTTTGGCTGCAGTTAAGTTGCTTGCTGAAACGGGGGCCTTTGTGATGGGCGTAGGCCGCTCACAAAAACGCAATGAAGTCGCCAAAAGGTCCGTCATCTCAGATATTCCCGACGCGAAGGTAACTTATCTTCTGGCTGATCTGGCTGAACAAGAAGAAGTGAAAAGATTAGCCGCTGCGGTCTTCACCACGCTGAAGAAACACGGAAAACCTGTCCTCGATGTTCTTGTCAATAATGCTGGCGTATATCTGGAAAAAAGGCAGATCACCCGAGATGGGATTGAGATGACCTTCGCCGTCAACCATCTTGCGCCCTTTTTGCTGACTTACAGGCTGCAGGACGCTATGCTTAGGGCTCAGAATCCACGGGTTCTAACGGTTAGCTCCTACTCTCATAAGACCACTCCGTTGAGTCTGAAACGAATTGCGGTTCCATTTCCGTATATCGGCCTCCTGGCGTATAAACGATCCAAACTCTGCAATATCCTTTTTACATATGAACTCAACCGCCGCTTTGAATGGTTAGAGGCCTTCGCGGTGGATCCGGGTTTGGTCAATACGGGGATCGCATCAAAGGGGGGGCGGGGGATATCGGATCTTATCTGGCGACGGCGGCGAAAATTGGGCACGTCGCCCAGTGTCCCCGCCCGCACAATCCGATATCTTGCCCTGGAAGAGGACATTGATAAGAGCAATGGGTTTTATTTTAAAGATTGTGCCCCGAAGTCACCCAGTAACAAGGCCGTCAGAAAGGATCTTGCTTTAGCTCTGTGGGAGCTTTCTGAAGAACTTACCCATGTGAAGTCCTGAAAGAACATCCCAAACAAAACGCCCCTTTACCGGGGCGTTTTGTTTTTTCTAAGAGTTTCAGGTTTTCTGATGGTTCTAGGGAATTGGTTGAGATTCTGATCAGACCTGACCGGATTCAACCAGTTCCTCCAGCCGATCAACATAGCTGGCCATCACTGCAAAGGCCTTGTTGACCGGTTCCGAGCCGGTCATATCCACGCCGGCAGCCTTGAGAGCTTCCAGGGGATAGGCTGAGCTGCCCGTGCCGAGGAATTCCAGATAGCGGTCCACCTCCTCCCGCCCGCCTTCTTGTACGCCCTTGGCAAGGGCGTGGGCTGCGGAGATACCCGTTGCATACTGGTAGACATAGAAGTTCATGTACATATGCTGGAATTGAGCCCATGTGATGCCGATACGGTCTTTGTCAAAGACGACCTCATCGCCATAGCCATCCTGGAAGTAATCAGCGCAAACGTTGCTCATGATATCTGCAGTGAGGGGCTTGCCCGATTCTGCGCGTTCATGCATTTCTAGCTCCCATCGGGCCAGGGTGGGCATAATGAAGAAATACCGATGAAAATTGGACATGGCTTCTTCAATCAGCGCTAGCTGGAACGTCGGATCGGATTGGGTATTGAATAGGTGGTCACGCACCATGGCTTGATTGAAATTGCTGGCTACCTCAGCCACAAACAGAGAATAGCGACTGTAAATGAACGGTTGGTTCTTCCGGGTGTAATATGAGTGCAGGGAATGGCCCAGCTCATGAGCGAGGGTGCTGAGGCTGAACACATCATTGGCATAGCTCATCATGATGAAGGGATTGGTGTCATATACACCGCTTGAGAAAGCGCCCTGACGTTTTCCTCGGTTTCGAGCCCGATCCACCCAGCGTTCTTCAAGACAGCCCTTGCGAAGGGTGCTGACATAATCCTCACCCAGGGGTTCCATCCCCTCGCAAATCCAATCTACGGCCTGTTCAAAGGGGATCACGGGTGGGTTTTCACTCAAAGGCGCCTTGATGTCGTAAACATGAAACGTATCATAGCCGAGGGCCTTTTTCCGGATACGCCAATATTTATGCCAGGTGGGCAGGTTTTCACGAAATGTCTCAATAAGGGCGTGGAACACATCGGGAGGGATATTGTTAGCGCCAAGGGAAGCCTCCAGTGAAGAGGCGTAGCGGCGGGTGCGGGCGTTGAAAACATCCCTGTGGATCCCGCCCAATTGGATGGACGCTAATGTGTTCTTATAGGCGATATACCCGTCGGCGTAGTTCTCAAATCCGGTCTTGCGGATCTGACGATCCTTATGCGTAATAAGGGCATTGATACTGCTTTGACCAACCTCCTGGGAGCTTCCATCCTCAGCGGTGGCGTCCTCAAATTGCAGGTCTGCATTCGTGATGGCATTATAAGCCCGGTAAAAACCGCTCAGGGGCTCGCCCGAAAGGGCCAGGACTTGTTCAACTTCGTCGGAGCGAACATGTTCTTTTTCCCGTTCCAGCTCATCAATGAAGTGTCCCAAATCAGCCAGTCTTGAATCTTTTTCTGTCCAGTCACGAAGGGTGTGAAAACCGATGGACATCAATTCGGGGTTGACGAATGAAGTGGCAGCGTTCAACCGCACATACACACTCTGTCCCTGGCCGGCACGAGCCTGGGCCTGCTGATTGGTTGTGTCCACGGCGCTTTCAAGCATTCCGTAAACCATCACCCTGGCTGCCAGGCGCATGGTTTGTTCATACTGTTTCAGGAAATCCCCCAGCGTTTCGGGCCCGTTGGAGAGTTTTCCTTTGAAGTCTGCCAGGGTTGGAAGGCTTTGTAAAATCTTTTCCTTGGCTTCTTCCCAGGCTGAGACATCCGGAAAGATATTTTCCAGATTCCAGGTTTCTTCAATCGGGATTTCTGATCGCGGGGGCAATGTCTTTTTTGGCATGAATAGTATCTCCTTTGATAGCAATGCACTAGATAATTATCTAATTACAAAATAATTTTACCAGATTTACGCCGGCAATTTCAGATCTTGATGATCTGCTTTTCGAGGCTGTTTTATTTTTAGTGTAGTCTCTCCGCAAGGGCCTCTTTGACATCCTCAGGCGCTTTGAATACTCCCCGCACGGTCACAGACTGTAGGGTGTCCAATGCCAGATCCGGGGTGACATCTTCTGCCAGAAGAAACATCCCGATAACTTTGACATTGACCATTTCATTGTTAACGCGTTTTTCCTCAAGAGATTTCCGATTGTAGCTGAGGGTGCCGATGACCATGGATTTTCGGGTGGTAATTGAATCAACTGCCGTTTTCTGGCGTTCCAGTTGATTTCGGATTGCCGTCCGGATGAAATCCGCCCTGCTGGCGTAGAAACCCTCCTGGACCAGCAAATCAATCCTTCCCAGATCAACAATGCCAATGTTGACGGTGATTTTTTCTGTATCTGACATACTATCATCTCCTTGGATGGTTATGACCATCTATATGGATGTTTATTGGATGGCATTAGTATAACCCGCCTGGAAAAAGCTGTCAATAGGATCACAAGGTGGCAGAGCTCAGCACAGGTTATTATTGGATTATCCTTTGGAGCACTGCCTTTATTCGAAGGGGACACACCGCAAGTCCACTTAAGGTTTTCTTTTTGACCAGGGGGTGGTTTGTTTGTGGGGTGTTACGCACCGGAAGAAACTTGACCGGGTGGATCCAGAAGAAAAAATTCGTGGACGTCTTCACCAGATTTGATATAGACGACTCTGGCATTTTTCGAGAGGACGATTCTTTCTTGCTGCTCTGCTTCCTGCCATGTCTGGTCATCGGGCCTAGGCTGGACTGAAAAATCTGAGCTGTCAAAATAGTCCCAGGTCATTTTTCCGTCTGGAGAGAGAAAGCGAGCAATGAAGTAGGTGTCCTCTACGAGATCAGCAACATCCGCTACGGTTTGCGCTTGTTTGCAGGCTTTTTTTGCGCGTTGTCGCATGTGGATTTCCCCTGCGGACAACCCAATGCGGTCGTAATATCGCTCCCACTCGGGTTTTTCCTCTGGCCTGCCGGTAATCTGGCCCTGATGTTTTTCAAGGAACAGTTGACGCAGGTCAATATCAAACTGATCCAGTGCGTTGGTAAGGTCAACGCCGTCCCGCAGATGCAGCAGTGGCTGATCTGATTTGTCTGTGATGATCATCTCGGGAGCATCAAAGTGCTTTTTGATGAATGAACGGAGAGCTTCCCGGTCATTCAGCACGGTGGGCTGTCCGTATTTGCCTTCTTCATTCAGCAGATAACCAAGAAAGATCATCATACGCCTTTCCATCATGAGATTGCCTTATGCTGGTTGTATCCCTCTGAAATTAGTTTATCGCATGATTATTAGAATCCTTGTCCATTAACCCCGCTAGTCTCCGCTTTCTTACGCTGCGGATGCGCAGGATGATCAATGCCAGAATGATTAATCCACTCCCGAACAATTGCAGCCCGGTCATTCGTTCTTCCAATAGAAAGAACGCAATGGTCCCGGTAAAGACCGGTTCGAGGGTCAGAATTAGATTGGCAGTACTGGAGGGCAGCAAACTCAGACTGATATTGTAGAGTCCAAAGCCCAGAAGCGTAGGTCCGGCTGCCAACAGAATTAAAAGAATCCAACCATAGGGTTCTGCGCCCAGAAAGAAGAGGTCTTTCGGGGTATTTGCAGTCGCCGGGAAAATATTCAGGGGCAGGAGATTGATGACCAAGAGGAAAAATGCAGCGAAGGTAAAGGTATAGAACAGGGTGGACCAGGGGTTCAGGCCATTGATGGATGCCTTCCGCCCCATCAAACTGTAGGCTGCATACAGTAATCCCGATAGGATCCCAGTGAGGATCCCCAGGGCATTCGCTTGCCATTGGGCAGGGTCGGTTGCGCCGGAAACCAGGACGCATCCCAGGAGGCTGAGAATCACCGCTGTGACTTTCTTCCACCCCAGATTTTCCCGGAGCAGCAGCCACCCCAGCAGGGCTGTGAAGCCCCCGGAGGAATAGACCAGGACGGTGGCGACTGCGGCACCGGTGAGGGTGACTGCCAGAGTCCAAAGAATGTTAAAAAGCGCAAGCACAGCGCCGAAGGCCACCAGATAGGGTAAATGTTGCTTATTTATGTTCAGCAGCTTGGCTTTAGAGAACCATAAAAAAGGCAGCAGGAAGGCCCCCACCAGGAAGTCTCGCCAGAATGCCAGGATCAACGCGGGAAGCCGGGTGTTTTCAGAGATCATCCGGATGAGAATCCCTGTGAAGGATAAGATCACTGCGCTGATCAGGGCGATGAGAAATCCCCGGACTGCGTCGGGAACTGTTTTCGTTCTGGGTGTCATTGAAATTCCTTTGAATGAATCTTCAGGGGCAGGGGAAAATGAGAGGCGAGGAAGACGAAATCAAGCATCGGACATTAAGGCTCTCCCAAATGACCGCAGCTCAATTTGGAAAGGGCATAATCCCAGGTGTTGCCCAGAAGATTTCCTACCCGAATCATGCGCAAATAGTATTCCATCTTTTCCAGGGTGTTTTCACCGTATCGCCTGACCATTTTCATTCTGACCTTTTGATCCGGTGCGCCGTTTGTTTCTGCCCAATGTTGAGCATACAGCAGGGCAGGAATTTCTTCCTTGGGGCTGTTCATAAATTGTCCCTGAAACAGTGTTTGCAGCTCCGATTCTGAGATACCCTTCTGAAGGGCCAGTTTTGCATGAGTAAAACGGCAGTAACGGCAGCCGTTTACCTCCGTAACCGCTAACATAAGCCGCTCTCGAAAGACCGCATCAATCCCCTCGGCTCGACGCAACAGACGGATCCCCTTTGTTGTCTCCAGGAGCGACTTGAGATCCTGCCAGACTTCGTGTAGATTATGATATCTTCTTTTTCTTCTATGTTGTGGGGGCAATGGGGTTTCCTAAGGTATTGTGATTTGAAAAGAATTCTTCTACCCAACCTTACTCTAAAGATATGAAGGCCAGCAAGGTAGCGGGGAACTTGTCTGTGACAAGAAGGAATCCCAACTCGTCAAGTTGGGCAAGTCCTTCCCAGTTGCGCATGAAATAACCGCTCTGCAAATTTATCTGCAGAGGGGGCGTGTCAACCAGTTCTATGCCTGTTTCTGTGATCTGCAGTTGGATAAGGCGCTCCACCAGGTCAAATTTGGCATGGCTTGGTCCCTGACCGTATTTCTCTACCAGGGGATCAACATCCGGGAGAAAATAGGAATTGGCGATGTTGGAAATGTTCAGGGCCCAGAAACGACCCTGGGAATCAACCGTCGTGACATCGGTGATCCGGTACTCGATGGCTGGAAAGGGCAGACTTGAGATGGGGTTGAGGGCAACGTCAAATCGGTGAGCAATGGGATTCCAGTTGAAATTCACGCCATTTGCCTCGTAAATGGTATAAACCTGATCCTGATAAATCGTGATGCTCTCATCACTGAGGTTCCTTATTCCGGTTTGTGCTTCAATGAAATGGTGGTTGTTAGGATTCAGGATGAGTCGGTTATTGACCCAGTCTATCTGACCGCTGGCGATATACCCATTGGTACCGTACTTTCCTGTCGCCTCAAGAGTGACAAAGAAAGTGTCGCCATGAAAAACGATGCCCTCAAATCCCTCATACCCGATGATAGCGTCAGCAATGCCATTCATTTCAAAGGACATGACTTCCGGAGTCAGCGGGCCAATTTCCGGTTCTTCCAAATACTTCAGGATTGCCTCCTTGGACAATGTGAAGACAACTGTGCTTCCCAGACTTGAAAGATCGAAATCCGGGAATTGAGGCAGCAGAACAAGACTGTCCCCGGCCCAGGCTAACCCTGATATTTCCGCTTCCGGGTTGGTGATCGGGCCGGAAAGTTCAATCCAACGCGGAATGGCTTCCGGGGGGAAGATCTCATTGGCGGAAGGGGGGACGGTCGCTGTGGAAGACGGATGCCGGGTCGGAGTGGGACTTGGCAGAGGGGATGGGGTATTGGATAATGTTGGTTGTAGGGTATTCGATGCTGGGGGTGAGGAATCTATGCCCACGGGAAAATGGCATCCGCTGGTGAAGCATAAAAAAATCTGGAGTATCAAAAGCAGCAAAGCACGGGCAATGGCAAATTTTGTTTTCAATCGTGTCTCTCAATTATTGTATGATGATCTGATGGGATTAGTCATCCCTGGGGGGATAGGGGACATCGAGCTTCTCAACCGCCTCCTGCATCACCTTGGAAGGCCGGCGGTCATAGCGTTTGGTGGTGTTGGTGTCCTCATGCCCAGCCATCCGCGAAACTGTGGCCAGATCCACGCCGACATCCAGCAGGTCGCTGACAAAGGTGCGGCGCATATCATGCGGGGTTGTCCGCTGCACAAGCCCTGCTTCCGTGGCGCGTCTATCAATCAGGTGATAAATGGTTTGGTCACTGAGCCTGGCAACGATCTGTTTTGGCGCACGCCCTCCTTGTTTTTCTACCTCTGTCAGGCGCTCCTTGCGAAAGCGGACGATCCTCCCGCCTTTATTCACGGAATAAAAAAGCGGTCCAGGCGCATTGCCGCGATGCTGGATCCAGTTTTCGAGGGCCAGCATGGCTCCCTTGGCGAGATACGCCGTCCTCTCCTTATTGCGCTTCCCGATGACACGGAGACGGCCGGATTTTCGATCCACATCCTTCAGATCAAGGGTGACCACTTCACTGCGGCGCAATCCGGAGGAGTACATCAGGCTGATGATAGCAGCATCCCGGATGCCAAGGAGGGGATTACTTTCATCCGCAAGACAGGTTTCTATCAGCGCACGGATCTCTTCCGTATCCAATTCCCGTCCGGTCGGCAAACGTTGTGCGGATACGGATTGCACATCGGTAGCGCGTTGGTATTCCTCGGCGGTGATGAGATGATGACGCCAAGCTTCTTTTATGACCCGCCTGATTGCGCAGAGATATCTGTTGACCGTAGCAGGGGCGTAGCGAGAGTCTAACCAGGCCTTGATGGCGGTCACCGTTCCGTAATCCAATTTTTCCCAGGGAAAGAGGAGGCTGTCCTCAATGGCGCCGCTAGAAAGCACGGCGGCAATTTGATCCAGAGCTGTTTTTTGCACCCGACGGCTGTCTTTACTGCCCAAACTGGCAAGGTAAGACACTACCGGGTTCTTGCTGTGGGGATGTTTTGCCCTGGTCTGCAACATACGGGATTTTTCTGGTGCTTCATTGTTATGGACAATGTTGCTCTCAGTCATGCGGCGAAAACTCACCTTCATAATAATCTTTCTAGTGGAAAAACTGGGGTTTGCAACCCAACTGCTTTCATTTTACCATTATTGGTTTGGAGAGATTTCCTGTTGGGCGGTCTGCGACCTGACCGGCGAGGGACAGTTGTTATTCGGAAAAATTCATGATATAAATTGCTAGCCGCATCCGGGACAAAGTTCGTCCGATGACAATAGAAGCGGCAGGAAGGAAGCTAAATGCGCCGGAAACTGTTATATCAATCCCTGAGAATATGGGGAAACCGTGGGAGAGCGCGAGATGTGGACCGAATCATGACGGTTCTGCTTCTTCATGATGATCTGGTCATTCTGAAATCCGCTGACTTTGCCTTGCATCTTGTTCAGAGCCGCAGGGGAAAACAGCAAATTATCTATTATCTCTTCAACGGCCGTTCTCGTCAAAGAAATTATGCTGCCTTGTGGTGCAAGCGTCGGGGAAAAAACGGCTATTTGGACCGGGCGTATCAACTGGGGCTGATAGATGCACACCAGGCTTATGTGAAATAGCAAAATGTCGGGATGAACAGCCAGAACCAAGAAAGGGAAACCAATGCGGAGTGTGCCATCCGAGGTGCTCAAAGAACTTACTAGAGCTTTTCCGATTAGCAGCGATGGATTGATCAAAATCGGAGGAGGCGATGAAAGCTCTGACGGTGTGGTTTACCAGTGCAGCGACCGACAGCAGCAGCCTGTCCTTTTGAAGGTGCGTTATTTTGAGGGGGATGAATTGCCTCAAGCCTTGCGAGACTTTGATGCAAAACTGGATCTGGTGCATTTTCTCAATCAGAGGGACCTTCCAATCGTGCGAATGTTGCCTTCCTCAAATGGTAAGAAATATCACACCTTGGAGAATGATTCGGGTCTCTGGTTGGGCTATCTCATGGAAAAAGCTCCGGGACGGCAACCGCCGCCAAAGGTGTGGGACCCAACACTTTTTCGAGCCTGGGGCGCAGCCCTTGGAAAATGGCATCGGGCTGTCAGGGAGTACCCAGACTGGGATGCCTGCAGGGAACCTACCGGTGAAACCTTTCTGACCTGGCAAGAGGAATGGAAATTCTTTTATGGGTTATGTTCGGAAGGGTTGGTGAAAGGCCGGTGGGAAGGGCTTCATAAAATATTAGCAGCCTTGCCAGTCAGCCAGGATACCTTTGGATTCACTCACAATGACCCCCATCTTTTCAATATTCGGTGGGGAGCTGGCAAAATTACCCTGCTTGATTTTGATGTTGCCAACCATCACTGGTTTGCCAATGACCTCGCCATTGCCTGTCAGCATGTATTGCTGTTCCTTTCAGGGGGACTCACCCGGCCTTTGCAGTACCCAGAGCGACTTCACGATTTCTTGACGGATCTATTGGAGGGGTACCGTCAGGAAAATCCATTTGATGGCGCATGGCTTCCGTGGATGAACACATTTTTTGACTACCGGCGGATATTGCTGTATCTGGTCAGCGGTGAATGGCGCGAATCAGATCCAACCTTACAGAAATCCTGGTTGGCAATGATCAAGAATCCTCCCAGACTGGTTTCCAAGCGGTGAAACGAATGTTGCATTAGATAAACTATTTACTTGGATGGATTTCGAAGGTGCTTCGTGTAGCCATTTACGCCCTTCCCTATATCAACTCTTTAGACAGAACTGAATCCGCAAATCAAAAAACTCCCGGCTCATCTTTCGACAGGTAAGTATTCTGTCCATTGTTTTTATTGCGGCAATTTCCGTGTGAGCAACAGCGCTTCACCATTTTTAAAATCCTGCAAAACAAAATGATGATCCAATTCCTTTGGAATGTTAAGAAGGGTGGGGGAGTGCACCTGCACCTGCCAGTTCCCTTTCAAGTTCAAGAAAAGGTTGAGGGGCAATCGGTCCAGGGGTTTTCCTTCCATGTTTGCTATGAGGAAGACTTGCATTTGGTCATCCGGGCTCGTGCGCCAGCCATAATAGATGGTGTTGCATTTGACGATATCGCCTTTGTCGCCCCAATCGCCAAGGTCCTTAGCACCGTTGGTGATGAGTTTCCGATGAAAATAATCCCGCTGGACATCATTGGTTGGATTTTTCAACAGCCAGGGGTTTTCCTGCCGGAACCGGCGCAAATTGAAATTGAAGGCGGCTTGTTGTGGATCAACATCGCTGGCATATTGCGGCACCCGAGCGGCATCTCGGGCATCATGCATGAACGCTTTGGCGAAGACTTTTAACTCTGCAGGGGTCAAATGCCCATTGGGTTTCATTTTGGCCGGGGCCAGGTTGTTCAGGCTGGGATCTTTGGACCAGGTTGTGACATTGTATTCACTGCGCAGGTCTGCATCCTCAATCAGCAGCGCCAGGTGATGGTTGGGAATGTTTTCTAGAAATTCAATTTTATCCAGTTGAGATCGAATGTCGGGTTTACGGACCTCCAGAGCGGTGGGCAGGTCCCGCTCTAGAAACCGTTTGTTTTTCTGGATCAATTTCCGTGCGGCTTTTACCCTTCGTTCGGACTCTTTTAGATCCAGGTCAATCCGATCCTGCAACCTGCGTCTGTGTTCGCGTTCAGGCTGGGTGGAAGGGTGGATGATTTGCTCAGCAAGGATTTGCAATTCGTTTAAGGTTTCAAATCCACCTTCTTCATCTGGCGATTCAAAAAGGAAACGGGCCATTACTGCATCGGTCTTGATTGACTGGCAAAAGCGGAAAAGAACATCCATAAAGCCGGGTTGGGTTGCTTTTTCTTCTGGTGGCGCAACAAGATCCCGGTAGTTGACAAACCCAAGGTCTTTTATCCGAGGAAATTTTTCCGGTTCCCGATACAATGAATCATCCACATACCAAGTGAGAAATCGGGAGCCTTCATCCCCTACGATCTTGACATCAAAGGTTTCGTCAATATCGCGCATGAAAAGCCAGGGGGTGTGGAAAAGGGCATTAAGTAAGAACATGGGGTTACCCGGCAGGAAACCCAGGCTGAGGGCAGTCAGGGCGTTGTTATCCAGCGCATTATGGGCTACCTCCGTCATTGTGTTTCCGAGTTGGTCATTGTAATAATCGGCAAAATCTTCACCGGGGGAAAACTGGCTGGAGGGTTTCATCATGGTCATCCGGTAGAAGTACCGGGCGTTGTCATGGTTTGAGTGTCCTGTGATCCAATTTTCGCCATAGCGATAGACTTCGACAAAGCGATTCCATTTGGAAAGAAACCATTTATATTTTCCATGGACGTTATGGGCAAAAATTATTGGACTCCATTGTTTGACACGATCCCCAAAGGGCAGAGTCCTCTCTATTGTGTGATCCAGATACTTCGAATTGTATAGCCAGTTTAAATCATCCGGCCAGGGACGTCCGTCCTCAAGGTTCATGTCAAGGCGGCGTTTGAGTCCGTTGATATCCTGGATGAGATTGGACATTTCGTTTAAGAACTCATCATCCTGGATTCGTAATCCTGTCTCTTCATCCATTTCTATGATAAAATCCTGTGCGCCATCCACCCGAACGCAGTCAAATCCATAATTGAGTTTTCGGATCAGCAATTCAAGCAGAATGGCTTTGACGTTTGGTTCCGAGAAGTCAATATCCCTGCCGTACATGTTGGGCCCTCGCAGAAAGGCGCTGTGAACATATTTGGGATTATCCCGATCTGCGCAGGGTTTATCAAAGGTTTCCAGGAGTTTTGCTCCTTGAAAATCACAATGTCCCAGCACTGAATCAATACAAAGCTGGATCGGTCGGTCGGGCATCGTGTGGAGGGTTTCAATAAACTCTAAAAATT
>DAOTUG010000199.1:0-8198 GCA_034437335.1 Anaerolineaceae bacterium | reverse complement strand
CTGGTCCAGGTATCTGTATAGATCACATCAGCTTCATCAACCGCCGGTTGGGGATCACGAAAGAGGCTGATCGTTGCACCAGATAGTTTAGCGAACGCCCGAGCCTGTTCGACATCTGCATCGGGCATATCATATTCCTCTGGATTGGCAATTCGAAAGTGAGCGCCAAGTTTGGCGCAAATCTTCATGAGAGAAACCGCAACATTGTTTCCATCGCCGACATAGGCCACAGTCACATCCTTAAGGGTGCTGAATTCCTCGCGAATTGTCAGGGCATCCGAAAGAGCCTGGCAGGGGTGGTTGTAATCGCTCAGGCCGTTGATTACGGGGATGCTGGCCCATTTTGCCAATTCCAAAATATGGGCATGGTCAAAGACCCGTGCCATGAGGATATGGACGTAACCGGAAATCACCCGGGCCACATCTGCAATGGATTCCCTTTTCCCCAGTCCGATCTCCTGCGGTGAGAGATAAAGCGCATCGCCGCCGAGAGTTCGCATAGCCATATCAAAGCTAACCCGGGTACGCAGGCTGGGTTTCTGAAAGACCATGGCCAGCACCTTGCCTTTCAGCAATGGTTTTGCTTTGCCGGCTTGATACGCTTTTTTCAATTTGATGGCTGAGGTCAACAGGTCATCCAGCTCTTGGGGAGTGAAATCTGCAATGTCTAAGAAGTTATTCATACATTCTCCTGAATTTAGTGATTGGGTGGTGAATAAATTTATTTCCGATCCAGGTCGGAAAGCTTGACAACGGTGATGTCTCCACGGAAATATTCTAATCCATTTGTGAGGATGTTGACCTGTGCTGTGAGAAGAAAGACGAACAATCCCGTCAGGACTGCGGCAAGAAGTGTCAGATAAGATGCCAGGCTGGTTTCAAGGGTCATCAAACCGCCCTGAAGGTCATCCAGAATCCGGGCATATTCGTCCAGGACGACTCCGGCTTCAGAAATTTCCTCGCTGAATGCGTTGATATCCTCTGCAAGCAATTCAATATCACCCTGAACGGTGTTGAGGCTTTCCGCTGTGGTGTTCAGGCTGTTTTCAATAGTTTCCAGAGAATCGGGTAGGTCGTCCAGATTGTCGGCAACCTGCTGCAGGCTAATATGAAGGGGCACATCCGGTTGGTAATCTGCACCCAACAGGGGAATGGTGGCAAGAACGGCCAGGGTATCATCAATGATTTCAGCGCTGATTGCTGCCGATTCGAGAGAGGTCTGAGTATCCACCACCGTCTGCGTCATATCTTCCCCCAGCATGGTCGCGGTTGTTTGCAGGGAAGGAGAAATACTTTCGATGGTGACCCCCAGATTGACCAGGGAAGTTTCAACAGTGTTCAGGTTGGATTCGGACGTTTCCAGGGTGGATTGAAGCAGGAGTATTCCGGAATCTGTTGCTTCGAGGCTGTCCCCGGCGATCTGAATCAGGGTAGTCAGGGTGGTTTGTACATCAGGTTTGATCATCCAGGTGGCGGTGATGAGGGATAAACAAAAAAGAATCCCCAGGATGCTCACCACGATGAGAACTGTTCCCAGTATTTTGGTAGAAAGCGTCGGTTTCATGCGTCGGTGTCTTCCTCTGCCAGGGTTTGCTGCAGCAAGGATTCTTGCATCTGCCACATCTCGTCCTTTTCCTCCGGTGTGGCATGGTCATAGCCGAGAAGATGTAAGGTTCCATGAATTGCTAGCAGGGTGCATTCTTTTTCAATACTGTGACCATGGAGACTGGCTTGGTTGAATACCTTTGACACGGAGATGAGGATATCTCCCAGATAGAGCCGACCTGTTTCCGGATTGATCACGTTCTGGGTAAAGGAGAGAACATCAGTGCTGCTATTCACCTGACGATATGTTCGGTTGAGATTATGCATCTCAGAATCACCGGTCAATCTCAGGGTGACATCGGCCTCCGGATGTTCCAGCCTTTCCAAGGTTGATCGAATGCCTTTTTTTACCAGAGAAAGATCAATATGATCTGCCCGGGGTGCAATCTTCTGGATCTCAATCATGTCCTGGCTGTTTCTCTGGTTTCTTCTGAGATGTGGTCATCGGTTTTTGCAGTGGATTGGGTCATTTCTGGATATTTGATGCGGGGATGGTAGGTGCCTTTCAAGGTTCTGAAAAAGGATTCCTTTGCAATCTGCAGGTCTTTCATGGTGAGATCGGTGTCTTCCAATTGGTTTTCATTTTCATAAAAAGTGAAAACCTGATTGATCAGCTCTCGCAATTCATCTTCGTTCTTGGGTACATCCGCCCGCGCTCGGGCTTCTGTGCCGTCGGCCAGCATGAGGAGGGCGGTTTCTCGGGATTGGGGTCGAGGGCCGGGATAAGTAAAAAGGGATCTGTCAACCAGAGCAGGATCTCCAGCTTCTTTGACGGCCTGGGTGTACTGATAGCGGGTATAGAGTGTGCCGTGATGTTCCCGGATGAAATCAATGATTCGATTGGGAAGATGGTGTTTTTTGGCCAGCTCCACCCCAGCAGTGACATGGTTGATGATTGTCTGCGCGCTTGTGACTGGATCAATATCATCATGGGGATTGAGTTTTTCCTGCATTTGATTCTCGATGAAAAATTGGGGGTTTTGAGTTTTTCCGCAATCATGAAAAATCGCACCTACCCTGACGAGGAGCCCATCGGCATCAATCGCTTCCGCTGCTTGTTCCGCCAGGTTTGCCACCTGTAGCGAGTGTTGATATGTCCCCGGGGCATTACGCAGAATGATTTGCAGAAGGGGATGATCAGGACGGGATGTATCCAGAAGCTGGAGGGGCGTTGTTGTACCCAGGATTTGCGAAAAGACATATTGCAGCAGGAGCGTGATTGCCGCTGCGCCGATACCATTCATGAGAGAAACCCCGGATAGGGTTGCAATTCCAATCCAATCTGTGACAGTGTCTGGCAGGCGATAGGCCAGGATGATCCCTACTCCTGCAAGGCCAATCGTGATGCCAGCAAAAAAGAATGCAGCAATCCGACGTGCTCTTCCCAGGCTGAGCATTCCCACGATTCCGGGAATGAAATAGAACAATGTCAGATCAAATCCGTTGGGCATACCATACGCGGTGAGAATCCCTAAGCTAACTGAGAGAAGGGAAGCGATCTCAAAATTATAGATAATGGATAATGTCAGGCCAAAGGCAGCCAGGGGATATATGTAGGGAAGGATGGTGCGGTCAAGGATCACGAAACGTGCAATTGTCAGGAATATGAGGTATGTCAGGGAGATGAGGAGAATGCCCTTGATGGAATAGGGTTGTCTGGTCTGCTGAAACCCGAAATATAATCCAATCAGAACACACATGAGGATAATTAGCACAGCCGCGCCAATAATATTTTGGGTTCTGTTGCCGGGTTGGATCAGACCATATTTCTGCAGGGCTTCCCAGTCCACTTCCCGGATGATCTCTCCTCTGCGGACAATGGTCTCCCCGGCGACGAAAGAGCGGATGACCGGTTGAATGGATTGTCTGGCTTCTGTAACTGCTGCTTCTGTTTGTTCTTCACTGAAAAGACTGTTTGGTACGATGAATGGTTCCACCAAATGGGCGACAATGTTGGCCTGGTCTTCCGGAAAAGAAAAGTCAATCAGAGAAGGGATATTTCGTTTGGCGATAGCGACATCGGATTCTCGCAAGGTGTTGCGCATGATTTGCTCCAGCACATCGGTGGCTTCCGTTTCGATGGCTTCCCAGCGCATATCGCTTAATAACAGCAATTTGGTGATTGTTTCGTCTTCAAGGGTCAGTTCATCAATGGCTGTAATATCATTAATTTTCTGATCCAAAGTGGCATAGTCATCCAGCCTGACGGTAGTGATGTAATATAGGACTACCCGCAATCTTTCCACCTGCCGACGTCCGATGCTTGGATCAGCCGGCAGATAGATCGCTTCAACTGACTCTTCCGCTGCCTGACGCTCCTGCTCCGTGAGCACCTCGCTTTCAAAGGTCAGGGAATAGGGAGCCAGTATATCCTGGGTGGCAACATCACCTATTTTCATAGGGTAGGAGGATTGCCGGAAGGACTCGGGAAGTATCACAGCAAAGAAAGCCAGGACTCCTGATATTATCAGGATAAAGATCTTGGCAGTTCTCTGACTGAAGAATCGCTTCCGCGCTTTGGCCTGTTCAGACATGAGCGGTTTCTATTTTTGAAGCAACTGACGCACAACCTGACTGGCTTCCTGTCCGGAGGCGCGACCGTTGAGTTTGGGCATCAGCTCATTCATGACCCGTCCCATATCCCGCATGCTTTCTGCACCAGTTTCTTCAATGGTTGCTTTGGCCAATTGAGTCAGTTCATCATGGGATAACTGCTGCGGCAAGAATTGGTTAAGGATTTCTTTTTCCTCCCGGGCAGCAGCAACGAGGTCATCACGAGCTGCATTTTGTGCTTCCTCAATGGAATCTTCCCGAGTTTTAACCTCTTTTTGCAAAATCCGCAGAATCCGGGCGTCTTCGATTTCGCCGCCTTCCTCGACCTCAGCCATTTTGATTGCGGACATGACGAGTCGCAATGTGCGTTTGGTCGCATCATCTCGTGCTTTCATGGCAGTCGTTAATGCTTCTTGAATTTCCTGTTTCTTATTCATAGAGTCCATTATACCTTTTTTCCTCTTTCCCTTTTCCATAAAAAATGATGGTATCTTAAGTCCAGGGATTTTTTCAACGATCAGCTAAAATAATTACTGCTCCAGCAGGCAGGTCCTTTTTAGTGCCATCTCGTAAGCAAAATTAGAAAGCGGACTGCTTTTTGGCTCATCCAGATTCATTCTCGTGTGGGACCCAGCAGGCATTTGAGGCTGGAGCATGAGCAAGATTCCCAGCAGCAGTGTTGATAACTCCGTAGGGCTGTAAATATTACCCGATCTACGTTGGGAGTGCATCAAAGTTTCATTCTCATCTGGGGGGATCTCTCCTGGGGCTTTATTGGGATTCAGTTTTGTCCTTATGCGAACATAGTTGCTGTGACTGGGAAAATCCTGCCAGGTGTGCGGCAGCCGGCCGAAGGCTTGTCTTCCCTGGGAGAAATTCTGCGTTGCAATGGCCGAAATTATCCGGTCCCATTGCTGATGAAAAAAAGAGAAGCCAGCAGCAAAGGCGGAGTTATCCAAATGAAAATGATCATGTCCGATCTGATAATCTAAACGGTCCTGAACCAGATTTCCCCGGATGACCTCCGTAAAGGCTGGCTGAGAGAAGCGCTTCTGCAAAGCAATCTGGGTTATCTCGCGATGATAGCGGCTTTTCATGGTTGGACGATGATAAAATCCCGGATTGTATCCAGGGTTGTTGGCCCAATTCCGGGTACATTGATAAGGTCTTCTACAGACTGGAATGGACCGTTATGTTCCCGATAGCTGATGATATCGGCAGCCTTGGTAGGTCCGATACCTGGCAGGGATTCCAGGGCAGCCTGGGAGGCGTTGTTAATGTTCAGAGGGAGGGGAAACTCTTGAACACTTTCGCTGCCGGTTGCCAGGGGCGCATTATTGGCTGTTTCCGGAAAAGCTTCGCCTTCAATAGGGATGTAATAATAGCCGCCATCTTGCAATCTGGCGGCAAGATTGATCCGGATTTTATCCGCACCTGCAGCTAATCCTCCTGCAATGTCAATAGCGGCTGACAGTCTGGACTCAGGAGGAAGGGAATAAACTCCGGGGGCTGCTACGGCGCCAGCAACTTGAATGAGGATGGGCGGTGGGGTTGGAGTAGCTGTGGGATGTGGCGTCAGGGTTGGGCTTGGGGCGGGAGCGAGTTCGATAGGAAATCCCTCGTCCGGTTGTGCAATCAGCAGAATTGCGCCTGCAGCCAGAAGGCCAATCAGCAGACCATATAATATCCACAACCTGTTCTTCATAAGGTCTGAGAACCTCTTTTCTTAACTCAGTTTACCGCTTGGCCCCTAGCCTGCTCTCGTTCCATTTCAGCCATGTTCTTGAAGGCCTTTATGGAAACCTCCAGCATGTCCAATGTGGGTTCTTTTGTGGTGAGTCTTTGCAGGGCAAGATTTGGTTTAATCAGCCACCGAACGATGGGGGAATCCATATGTTTTGCAGTCCAGCGGATATACTCATAGGCGATTCCTGATAAAACCGGGATCATCAGAATCCGAGTCAGAAGCCGCCAATGAAGAGGCAATGGCCCGAACAGGGAGAAAAGGAGAATGGAGATCAGCGCCAGGGTCAGGATAAAGGACGTGCCGCACCGCGGATGCTGGGTGGTGTAGGTTGCAACAGTCTCTGGGGTTAATTCGGCCCCATCCTCATAGGCGTTAATGGTTTTATGTTCTGCCCCATGATACATGAACACCCTGTGGATATCCGGCATTTTTCCGATAGCCCAAAGATAGCCAACCAAGAGAATTAACCGGAAGGCTCCTTCAAGGAGATTGCTGACCCAGGCTTGCATACCGCTGAACCGAGCCAACAGACCGGAGATCAGAGCCGGCGTTAGAAAGAAAAGACCAATTCCAAGGGCTAGAGAAAGGCCAATGGTCAGATAAAGCATTGGGCCTTCCAGCTTTTCCTCTTCCCCGGTTTGGACATTAGCCGAAAGGGTGAGAAATCGCATTCCCAGACCAAGGGCGTCCCACAGGATGATCAAACCCCGCAGAAAGGGGATTTTGTGCAGGTTGCTGGTATAAATCCCTCCCAATGGTTCTTTGTGGATAATAATTTTATTGTCCGGCGCACGGGTGGCCATCGCGATTGCGCTCTTCCCTCGCATGAGGACCCCCTCGATCACGGCCTGGCCTCCATAGGATGGCAATTGATCTGTCACCAATAACTCCTTAACGGTTAAACATTGAGGAAAAAGCGAATCAAGGCTTCCACGCCCTTTTGATGGCTGGGCAGATGCACTCTTTCATTGGGGGAGTGGATATTATCGTCGGGCAGGCCGAAACCAGTGATGATGCTGTCCACCCCCAGGATGTTTTTCATGGACGTGGCCACCGGTATTGATCCGCCTTCCCGTTTCATAATGGGTTCGGTGTTCCAGGTGTCCCTCAAGGCGCTGATGAAAGCATCCACGCCTGGCGCTTCTTCTTCAATGATGTAGGCGGGAGCTCCTGACATGAAATCCAATTCCCACCGAAGGGATGTAGGTACATTGTTATCCAGATAGGTCCTCAGGCTGGCATGAATTGATTCTGGATCCTGGTCGGGAACTAAACGGGTGGAGAGTTTAGCCATGGCGTAAGCTGGGATGATGGTTTTTGCTCCCGGCTCAATGTATCCTGCATACAGCCCATTGACATCCAGGGTGGGCCTGGCGCCAACACGCTCTACCGGGGGGAACCCGTGCTCCCCGCCCAATGCCGGAACGCCGGTGATGTCTTTGAAGAAGTCTGCATCCATACCGACCCGGGAAAGAGCTTCCCTTTCCTCCTCAGAAATCTCCCGAACCCTGTCATAAAACCCGGGCAGGGTGACCTGTCCCTGTTCATCATGCATTCCGGCAATAACCCGGCTGAGGACATTGGCGGGATTATCAATGACGCCGCCAAAGATGCCTGAATGCAAATCAGCATCGGGACCGTATAAACGCAATTCAAAATAGGCCATGCCGCGCAAAGCGTAGATGATGGTCGGCTTATCAGGCGCCAGCATATCGGCATCCGGATTTAACACAACATCCGATTGCAGGGCTACTTTATGGTCCTCAAGGAAGGTATCCAGGCTGGGGGAACCGATCTCCTCTTCGCCCTCAATGAGGAATTTAATATTGACGGGCAAATCCCCGGTTTCCAGAATGGCTTCAAAGGCAGAAATGCAGGCCCAGATCTGACCTTTCATGTCGGAAGCGCCTCGGGCGTAGAGATAATCTTCTTTTTGCTCCGGTTCAAAAGGCGCAGACTCCCATTGGTCCAGGGGGTCTGGCGGCTGGACATCATAATGGCCATACACCAGGATGGTGGGCTGTTCCGGGGCGTGAAGATATTCTGCGGTTACAATCGGATGACGCCCTGTTGGATTGGCTGTGACGTTTTGAAAGCCGATTTTTTTTAGTTTTCTGACCAGTAATGCGGCTGCCTGTTGAATGTCCTTGCTGTGATCAGGGTCTGTGGACACAGAGGGAATCTTCAGGAATTCCAGGAACTCCTCAAACAGTTTCTCTTGATGAGTTTGATAATACTGCAATGCGGACTGAATGGTTTGGTTTTCAGTGTTAGTCATGAGTTTCCTTCCAAG
>DAOTUG010000198.1:0-3407 GCA_034437335.1 Anaerolineaceae bacterium | reverse complement strand
ATTTTAACAACGCGTAAACAGTTGACAAGTCGGGGGTGGAACGCTATGCTTAATCCTGGGAATGGTAAGGTCCCGGTGGGCCTCCCGGTCTTCAAAATCGGTGACGGGTCGCGTGGCGAGCCGTGGTGGGTTCGACTCCCATCCATTCCCGTGATGGTCTTAATGGGGGATAGAAGGAAACAGGCGGGCACTGAATTGCCCTTCCGCTCATTTTATTTTTAAGATTAAAACTGCTATACTGGAAATATCTCCATAACAGATTGCACGCTTATGCTTTCTTGTTTTCTGACAGTTGAATAGCTGACGCATTCTCTAATGAAAGGAGCTTTTCCATGTTGTTGAAAAGAAGAACCCTGGCAGGCGTCCTGGCGTTAATTCTCCTGACCCTGGGCATCCTGCCCCTTTCAACGGTCCTGGCGGCCTCTGCCACCGTTGATTGGAATGATAATTTTGGCGTCGCCGCCCTTGAGGACCGTTGGTCCTGGATCCGGGAGGACGCGAGCCATTGGAGCCTGACCGATTGGCCCGGCAAAATGAAGATCACCACGCAGCAGGGCGGCGGCCCGACGGCCCGGAACCTGCTGGTGCAGCAGGCGCCGGTGGGGGATTATATGATCGAGACCTATCTGGAATTTACGCCCACCACCGACTATCACATGGCCGGGCTGCTGGTGTATCTGGATGACACCCATTACCTGACCCTGGGGCGGGCCTATTGCACTCCGGGCGCCCAATGTGTGGGGAACGGGATCTATTTTGACCATGTCTCCGGCGGCAGTTTCACCGGCGATAATTATGCGACCACAACCATCGCAACGGGCACGGTCTATCTGCGGCTGGTCAAGGCCGGGGGAACCTTTTATGGTTATTACAGCGAAAACTATTCGGATTGGACGCTGGTCGGCAGCCATAGCCCAACCTTTGCACCGGACCAGATTGGCCTGACGGCCCACACCGGCGGCCAGCCGGCCCCGGATATCCCGGCCTATTTCATTCACTTTCGGGTCATCTCCCGCACCTGGCAGGAGGATTTTGCCGACACCACCCTGGCGGATCGCTGGTCGTGGGTGCGGGAAGACAGCGGCAATTGGAGCCTGACGGATCGCCCCGGCTTTTTGCGCATCACCACCCAGCAGGGCGGCGGTCCGACGGCCCGGAACGTGCTCCTGCAGGAGGCGCCCATCGGGGATTATGTCATCGAGACCTATCTGGAATTTATGCCCCTGGAGAATTTCAATTTTGCGGGCTTGCTGCTCTACCTGGATGATGACAATTATCTGGCCCTTGGCCGGGCCTATTGCTCCCCCGGGGACGATTGTGTGGGCAATGGGATCTATTTTGACCATATCTCGCAAAGCAGTTTCACCGGAGAGAATTTCGCCATGACCACGACCAACATGGAGGAGGCCTATCTCAGGGTGGTCAAGTCCGGCCAGGCCTACATCGGCTATTTCAGCCCGGATGGCGAAACCTGGACCCTGGTGGGCGCCCACACGGCCCGTTTCGAGCCGGACCGGATCGGTTTGCTGGCCCAATCCAGCACGGCCTCGACGGCCAACATCCTGGCAGATTTTGCTGACTTCACGGTCCGCTCCACCGTTCCGGCCGATCTTTTTCATGAGCCTGCCCTCAACGCGGATTGGAGTTGGGTCCGGGAGGACCCCACCCACTGGACCCTGGAGAATTATCCGGGTTTCCTGACGATCACCACTCAGATTGGCGGTCTGTTTGGCCCGGGGGGTGACACGAAGAATCTCTTGCTGCAGGAGGTGCCTCTGGGCGATTTCGCCATGGAGGCGCGGCTCAATTTCCTGCCCACGGAGAATTTCCACGGCGCCGGGTTGATCGTGTATCTGGATGATGACAACTACATCAAGCTGATTCGCGCCTTTTGCAACGTGCCTGGCGGGTGCGTTGGGAACGGCATCTACTTTGACCATGAAGCCGGGGGCGCCACGGTGGGCAGTAATTTTGCCACGGTGAAAGCCTATACCAACATCGCCTATCTCCGGCTGGTGCGCACGGGCAACACCTATACCGCCTATGTGAGCCAGGATGGCGGCGTGTGGGACTTCATCGGCAGCCATACGGCCGCATTCACCCCCACCCAGGTGGGCCTGATCGCGGACCATGGACCGGCCTCCATCGCAACAAATGCCTATTTCAACTACTTCGCCCTGGACGACCGCACCCCGCATCTGTTCCTGCCGATGGCCATCCGCTGAGGGGCCCGGCTGGATGAGAACGCCCTGTCCCTGGCGGGACGGGGCGTTCTTCTGGCCGGGGAGGGGTGAGGGAGACTGCCGTGCGGGGGCTGGTTTTTGGGATGATCTGATTGTGATACGGCTGCCCTGGTTTTTGATGGCTTTTCGCGTCGCTTTGGGGGCGCTTTGTATGCAGCGAATCGCCGGGGGGCTTTTTAAATGGTCCCGGACATGCGCCCACGCTGCGGGCCTGGATAGGGGGGATGATTTTGTTAAGGTGCGAGCCGGGCGTGTCCTTATGAGGTTCCGGTGTGCGGGTATTCGTTTTTGGAAAAAACGAACCGGAACGAATAGCGGCGAAGGTCAGGCCTCTGCGCTGGTTCCTGAGCGGAACGATCTGCAGGGACGCGGCCTGTGGCGGGCGGGTTTTTCACCTGAAGCGATGCTTTTGATTCTGCTGGCATGGCGGGAGGGGCTCCTTTCGGGCGCGATAAAACAGAAGCTGCGTGCCTGGATGATTTGAGGATAACCGATTGGGGGCGGGGGTTCAAGCCGTCAAAAGCGGCGAAAAAGGGGTGAATTTCTGCCGGAAGCGGCAGTGGTGGGTAAAGGGAATCAAAATGGGCTGCCGGCTGCAACTTCCGATGAAACCGTTAAGCGCTTCCGGAATCTCTTGAAAAAGTGGACGCTTTACGCCGGAATCGGTGGTCGGCATGCGCCGGAATTCGTGGCCGATTTCCCCCGGATTATGCAGAGACCGACGATTAGCCTCTGCCCTTTCCTCAATGGTCTCTTTCATTGATGCAGGAATTCTTATGCTGAAGGCGATGGTTTCTTCATCGCCGTATATTTTTTACATTGTTCATTTCTCCAAATCATGGAATTTGATTTTGTCAGATTGTTTTTACCAGCTTATGATTTCTACGACCAGATGTATTCCCAGCATACCAGATGTAAATCTTCTTTTGCTAAGATATAAGTAGCAGAAGTTTCTATATCACTTTCTTTGTTTCCTGTGTCAAATCCCATGATAGTGTTGAGTAATTCATTGGGATTGTTTGTTTTATTAAAAGTGCCAAGTCCTGCCTTTAGATCTTTGATATAAGGATTTGGCAGCGGTTTTGAGAGCTTATTGAGGGCTTCTGTGACAATTTGACTGTTTAATTCTGGATTGTCAAATTGTGATTGAAGCCAGGCGATGGC
>DAOTUG010000197.1:0-30723 GCA_034437335.1 Anaerolineaceae bacterium | reverse complement strand
GAGAGCGCCACCGCCGCTCCGAGCCCCACTGCAACGGATGTCCCCCCACCGGATCCCAGCCCAACCACGCCAGGGTCTTCCGCGACCCCCTCCCCGACCCCCTTTGCTGCTTGTTCCCCGCTGGAAGATGAGGATTTTCAATCCCTCACGGAAATCATCACCAACCACTTGGACATCCCACCATTTGGGCAGGACATCGGACACCACGGCGTGGATTTTGGCTATTACCGCCGAGGCGAAAAACTCTCCATTGCAGGCACCGTCGTTCATGCCATTCTGGATGGCAGCACTGTCCTGACTCTGCCGGATAAATATCCCTATGGCTTCACCATTCTGATCGAAACGCCCCTGGATGCCCTTCCAGCAGCGCTGCAGGAATCCCTGCGGGCAGCCTACCTGCCCGTTCCGGATGACCCGGGCTACCGACTGAACTGCCCGGAAATTGATCCTCCTGAATGGAACGGGACTTATTCCATCTATCACCTCTACGCCCATCTGGAAACCCGGCCAGACTTTTCCCCGGAGGACCCTGTCCAATGCGGCCAAACCCTGGGAACCGTGGGGAACAGCGGATATTCCAGCGATCCCCACCTGCACCTCGAAACCCGGCTAGGCCCTTCCAGAGCGGATTTTTCAGCCATGGCGCACTATCAGGCCGATGTGTCCCTTGAAGAAATGGCGACCTATTGTCTGTGGCGAATGAGCGGAAACTACCAGCTCTTCGACCCCTTCCTCATCTTCACAGCGGTTGGAAAGTCGAACAGCGCACCTTGACAGACTGAACATATGTGCTAAAATCAATAGGAGGGATGAACCCCTTGGTATAATTAATCACGCAGGAAAAAAAGGCACGCGAGCACCCCTCCAACAGGAGGTAACAGAAAAAAGGATGGCGACATGGACGAGGCAAAAAAGACTGTTTTAGACAAAGCATTAAAAGATATTGTTAAACGATATGGCGAAGGCTCCATTATGAAACTCGGTCAGGCAAAACATCTTGCCGTTGATGCAATTCCAACCGGCTCCCTTTCCCTGGACATTGCCCTGGGCGTTGGTGGCATTCCCAGAGCAAGGATAACCGAGATCTACGGCCCCGAGGCATCCGGCAAAACTACCATTGCACAGCATATTGTGGCCGAAGCCCAACGACTGGGCGGAACAACGGCCTTTATTGACATGGAACACGCCCTGGACCCGGTTTATGCAGCCAAGTGCGGTGTGGATGTGGACGAATTGCTCATTTCTCAGCCCGACATGGGCGAGCAGGCCCTAGAAATCACAGAAACCCTGGTGCGCTCCGGCGCCGTGGATCTTGTGGTCATAGACTCAGTTGCTGCCCTGGTGCCGCGCTCTGAAATTGAAGGTGATATGGGAGACCCCACCATGGGCACCCAGGCCCGGCTTATGTCCCAGGCCATGCGCAAGCTCTCTGGTGCTATCAATCAGACACGCACCGCTGTGATCTTCACGAATCAGCTCCGTCACAAAATCGGCGTGATGTTCGGCAACCCTGAAACCACCACCGGCGGCAACGCCCTCAAATTTTATGCGTCCGTCCGCCTGGATGTGCGCCGGATCCAGTCCATCAAAGTCGGCTCTGAGATAATCGGCAACCGGGTGCGGGTGCGGGTGGTCAAGAACAAAGTGGCTCCGCCCTTCCGCACAGCCGAATTTGACATCATGTACAATGAGGGCATTTCCAAAACCGGCGATATCCTCGATCTGGGCGTGGAACTGGACATCATTGACAAACGCGGTTCCTGGTATTCCTATGGTGATATCCGGATTGGCCAGGGACGGGAGAACTCAAAAGAGTTCCTGCGTCAGAATGACGAGCTGACGGATGAAATCGAAAAAGCCATCCGCGAACAGGCCCTGGTTAAAAATCCCGCAGCCCCCTGGAATGATGAAGATGAGATCCGGGAAGATGAAGAGGAAGAAGATATCCCCGAAGATGAATAGCAACAGCGTGTGAAAAACTTGACCACGCGATTTTTACTCAGCGTCTGTCTGATCCTGTTGATCGGCGGATTGGCCGCCTGCAATGCCTGGGCGCGCCCGTCCCCACCACCGGAGGAGACAGACGCTCTTTTTATCCCCCCCACCCTGGAAACCCACACGCCATCACCATTTCCCGGAGGTGAGGGCGCACCGGAGAAAACAGCGGTGATCTTCAATCCCACCCCAACCACCACCTGTTACAATGACCTGCGGTTTCTCCAGGATCTGTCCTTTCTGGACGGCGCCATTGTCAAACCTGGCGCGGAAGTGGACAAGCGCTGGCAGGTTCAAAACAGCGGGTCCTGCAACTGGCACGAGGGGTACACCCTGCAGCAGATCAGCGGCGACGCCCTGGGGGTGGATTCACCCCAGACCCTTTACCCTGCCCGAAGCAACACAAACGCCATCATCCAGCTCATCTTCACCGCACCGACCGCACCGGGAGAATATTTCAGCACCTGGCAGGCCGTAGACCTCCGGGGAAATCCCTTCGGCGAGGCCATCTACCTTCACATCGTGGTGGAAGATACTGGCAATTAGCTACCCAAACTCTGTGTGTGAAAATCGAAACGCCCCTTTCGGGGCGTTTTTCTTCCAAGCATTGGTTTGGTGTGGCCAATCCCGGGGTTACGTGCCTTCTTTCCAGGAGTTCAAGTATTTGACCTGTTCCTCTGTCAGGGTGTCAATCTGAATATCCATGGTGGCGAGTTTCAGCCGGGCAATATTCCGATCAATATCCTCAGGAACAGCATAGACCTGGTTTTGCAGCTTGTCGGCATTTTTCAGCATAAATTCCGCGCTGAGAGCCTGGTTTGCGAAGGACATATCCATCACACTGGCCGGATGCCCCTCGGCTGCAGCCAGGTTAATCAGACGGCCTTCACCCAGAATGTGGATCACACGCCCATCCGGCAATTCAAAAGCCTCAACAAAGGGACGCACCAGGCGTTTCTCCACAGCCATCTCAGCCAGGGAGGGGATGTTAATTTCGACGTTGAAGTGACCTGAATTGGCCACAATGGCGCCGTCCTTCATGATCTCAAAATGGTGTTTATCCACCACATTGATATCTCCGGTGAGGGTCACAAAGAAATCGCCAATAGGGGCGGCTTCCTGCATCGGCATCACCCGGAACCCGTCCATGACAGCCTCAAGCGCTTTGAGGGGATCCACCTCGGTGACAATGACATTGGCACCCATTCCCCGAGCTCGCATGGCCAGACCCCGGGCACACCAGCCGTACCCGCCAACCACGAAGGTTTTGCCGGCGATCAACATATTGGTGGCGCGGATAATGCCGTCAATTGTGGATTGCCCCGTACCATAGCGGTTGTCAAAGAAATGTTTGGTCATGGCATCATTCACCGCCACAACCGGGAACTTGAGCGCGCCATCCGCAGCCATAGCCCGCAAACGGATGACCCCGGTGGTCGTCTCCTCGGTTCCGCCAACCACCTCATCCAATTGGTCCCGGCGTTCTTTGTGCAGGGTGCTGACAAGATCCGCGCCGTCATCCATCGTCAGATGCGGACGATGATCCAGGGCTGCATCAATATGCTTGTAATAGGTGGTGTTGTCCTCGCCTTTGATCGCGAAGACCGGGATCTCAAAATGAGAGACCAAACACGCAGCCACATCATCCTGTGTAGACAGGGGGTTGGACGCCGTCAATACCACATCCGCTCCGCCTGCCTGCAGGGTGCGCATCAGGTTGGCGGTTTCTGTGGTCACATGCAAACAGGCCGACATGCGAACGCCTTCAAAGGGTCGTTCCTTTTCAAACCGGTCCCGAATGGAACGCAGCACGGGCATTTCCCGTTCAGCCCATTCGATCCGTCGGCGGCCGCCTTCGGCCAGGCTCAGGTCTTTGACATCATATTTTTCCATTAAATCCTCCAATTGAAATTAAGTGCGTTTCTATTACACGCGAAGTGTGACAAGATTATACCAAGACGTCCAGGGCGCCCTGATCATCAAAACAAGTCCGGAACCGCTGCACAAAGTCCTGCATCATGTAACAATGGGTTTGGGTGCCCATCTCCTCAAGACAATAGGTGGCCGCCAGAGAGCCCATTTTGGCGCACAGCAGCAGGTCAAATCCATTGACATACCCCTTGAGAAATCCCGCCCGGAAGGCGTCGCCCACACCGGTCGGATCAACAATCTGTTTTGCCGGAAAGGTTGGCACTTCCCCAAGGTTCTTGCCGCCCTGATAAATCCGGGAGCCGTCCTTGCCCAACGTCACAACAGCAAAATCAACCTGTGCAAGGATGTCCGCTTTGCTCACCTTGCTGTGTTTCTCCAGCAGTTCAAATTCATAGGCGTTGGCAAACAGGGCATGCGCGCCCGTGATGCCCTTCCGCAATCCGCTTTCCGTCAGGCGGACAATCTGCTGACTGGGATCAAACACATAGGGCACATCCATCTCCTGACATTCCAGGGCATACTGAATCATGGCCCCAGGGTCATTGGGGGAGATAACCACCAGATCATCTGCTGTCAGAGAGAGGCTTTTCAACGAAATCGTCCCGGCGTCTGCCATAGCGCCGGCATAAAAACTGGCGATTTGCGCATTGGAAAGATCAGTGTTGGCAAAGAAGGAGGCTGTAAATTTGTCCTCAATGATTTTGACACCGCTGATGTCCACCCCGGCATCCGCCAGGATCTTGCCATACTCCGGGAAGTCCTGCCCGGCGGTGGCAAAGAGCAGGGGAGATTCGCACAACAGTCCCAGGGTGTAAGCAATATTCGCAGCAACCCCGCCCGGACGCTTAACCATCTCGTCCACCAAAAAAGAAAGGCTGATATCCTCCAGATGTTCTGGCAGGATATGGTCTTTAAAATAACCTGGAAACGACATTAAATAATCGTAGGCTATCGAGCCAGTCAGTACGATTTGCATCTTGTGCTGTTGTCCTTTCATCCCACAATGGCTGCACGCAGGTTCTTTTCAAAGGGTGGATAAATCACGCCTTTTTCAGTCACCAGGCCGGAGATAAGCCGGTTTGGGGTGACGTCAAAGGCGGGGTTCCGGGCAGACGCGTCCTCCGGGCTGACCCGCTGATCGTGCAGTTTGAGATCCAGCACTTCCGAATCATCCCGCTCCTCAATCGGGATCAAGCTGCCGCGGTCCAGTTCAAGATCCACAGTCGAAATCGGAAACACAGAATAGGCCGGGATGCCATTGTCGTAAGCCGCCAGAGCGAGCATGTAGGTGCCAATCTTATTCGCTACATCGCCATTGGCAGCCACCCGATCCGCGCCAAAGACAACTTTCTGCACAAGCCCCTTGCGCATCAGATAGCCAGACGCGCCGTCGGCAATGACATCATAGGAAATCCCATATTGGTCTAACTCCCAGGCTGTCAGGCGCGCGCCTTGCAGGCGGGGCCGGGTCTCATCCACAAAGACATGGATCCGCTTGCCCTGTTCGTGGGCCATCCGGATAACGCCAAGGGCAGTCCCCCAATCCACCGTGGCCAGGGCGCCGGTATTGCAATGATGGACAATGTGGTCCCCATCCTCAATCAGAGCTGCGCCATATTCCGCCAATTTTTTGTTGGTGGCTACATCCTCATCTGCAATGTCCTTGGCAAGCTGCAGGAGATAGCCCCTGAGTTCCGCCGCAGTCCCCTGAAAGGCATCCGCCGCACCGAGCATTCGCCGAACTGCCCAGGAAAGGTTCACAGCGGTTGGACGAGATGCATTCAACACCTCGCCGGCCTCCCGCAGATCGTCCAGGAGAGCCTCAGGGGAAGCCGCATCCGATTGACGGGCAGCCAGGGCCATTCCAAAGGCGGCTGCCGCGCCGATCGCCGGCGCACCGCGCACAACCATTTCATTGATCGCCCTGGCGACTTCTTGATAATCATCATAGCTGATGATCTCAAAACGGCCAGGCAAAATCCGCTGATCTATCATTTTCATTACGTTTTTTTCATCATCCCAGGTGATTGTTCTCATATCTCACTTCCCATGAAAAGACGCCCCACCGGGCGTCAACGAAAATTAAGCGTTGACAGTCTACCATTGCACATGGCCTTTGTCAAAAGAATTGCAGACAAACCGACCCAAGCACAAACATTGACATCACAAACATCTTACATTATAAAACCTTTATGCGATTTAAGAAAAGTTCCATCCTGCTAATCTTGGTTTGTCTCCTGTCTGCATGTTCCATGCCGTCTCCGAACCAGATGACGCCATCCCCAACCCATCCGCCCCTGGAGACGCCAATTACCCTCAATACACCCTCCCCGATGCCGACCCATTCACCCACCCCCACATTCTCCACGGCCGGGAAAGACGGATTCTTCGCCCTGCTCATGGGAGATTATGAAGAGGCGATTGCACGGTTTCAGTCCACAGCCGCGGAGGCCACAAACCCTGCCATCCTGGCTGAAACCAACCTGGGAATTGGCCAGGCGTATTATCAAATGGAGAATTATGCCCCGGCCCTGGACCACCTGCGGGCAGCATCGGAAAGCAGCAACAGTGCCCTGGCCGCCAGGGCCAACTACTTCCTGGGCAGGGTCTATACCAATCTGGAACGCTACCAGGAGGCCGTCGCCGCCTATGAAGCCTACCTTGCCCTTCGCCCAGGGGTGATTGACACCCATGTCCTTGCCCTGGAGGGGGACCTGCACACCCTTCTTGGAGATCAAAACGAAGCCATCTCCTCCTATCAGGCCGCCTATCTGGCCGCCCCGGAAACCCAAAACACGGAAGGTCTGGCCATAAAAATAGCCCGGGCCTATGATCAACTTGGAGATCTGGAAACAGCCCTCTCACTCTATAAAGATATCTACAATACCACAGCTAGCGAGTACACCAAAGCACAAATGGACCTGCTCATCGGCCAAATCTATCTTGCCCTGGAGCAACCTCAGGAGGCGTACCTGTATTTTCAGGATGCGGTGAATAATTACCCCTATGCCTATGATGCCTACACCGCGCTGCTCATCCTTCTGGAAAACGACATCCAGGTCAATGAATACCAGCGGGGCTTGGTCAACTATTATCTCGGCCAATACGCCCTGGCCGTAGAAGCCTTTGACCGCTATATGGTTAATTCGCCTGAAGCCCCCCACGATGGCGCGCTGTACTTTAAAGCTCTCTCCCTCAGGGGAATCGGGGCAACCCTCGTCCTTCCGCAATACGAGACCGCCATCACCCTCTGGCAGACGATAACTGAAAATTATCCCACCAGTTCCTTCTTTATTGACGCCTGGGAACAAATCGAGTTTACCCAATGGGCCTATCTGGATACCCCCACCGCAGCCGCCGAAACAGCCACCACCTTTGTTGCCCGGTATCCGGAAAACCCCGAGGCCCCCAATTTCCTGTTCCGGGCAGGGCGATCCTACGAAAGAGCCGGCTTATTGGCAGAGGCCGCTGCCGTCTGGGAGCGGATTCCCAACGAATATCCCAATTCCGAGGAAACTTTTCGCAGCATTTACTTTGCGGGGATCTCCCATTTCCGGCTGGGAGACTTAGAAACCGCCCAGCAAACCTTTGATCGAGCCCTGGTTCTCTCTGCATTGTCCGCAGAGACCGCAGCCGCCCATCTGTGGATCGGAAAATGTCAGGAAGCCAGGGGGGACCTGCCAGCCGCCCTGGATAGCTGGAAAGCGGCCCAGACAGCCGACCCCTTTGGATACTATAGCATCCGGGCTGAAGATCTGCTCCTCGGACGGCAAATCTTCGCCGATCCGATTGCATTCTCCCTCCAACCGGATCTGACCCCCTTCCGCCCTGAAGCGGAGGCCTGGCTACGGGAGACACATAATCTACCTCCGGCCGTGAATCTGGAAAGTCCGGGGAGCCTCGCGGACGATTCGCGTTTCCAGCGCGGCATGGAATTCTGGTCGCTGGGAGAATATGAGCTGGGCAAGAAAGAATTTGAGAGTCTGCGCCAGGCAGTTGAGGGCGATCCTGCCCAAACCTTCCGGCTGATTGAGGCTTTAGTGGATATTGGTCTGTACCGTTCCGCCCTGATTGCCAGCACCAACCTGCTGAAACCAGCCGGATTGGAAGGCGCAACAGCCCTGGAAGCCCCGGAATACTTCACCCGGATCCGCTTCGGCGCATATTTTCTGGATTGGCTTCTGCCCATAGCTGAATCGGAGGGATTCTCCCCCCTGCTCCTGCTTTCCATAATCCGCCAGGAAAGCACCTACGAAGGGTTTATTCAATCTTCCGCAGGCGCCAGGGGATTGATGCAGATCATCCCCTCAACCGGGGCACAATTGGCCAATGAACTTGGTTGGCCCGAAGACTATACTGTGGCGGACTTGAACCGGCCCTTTGTCAGCCTCCGCCTCGGAACAGTTTACCTGGATCGTCAGCGTCAGCTCTTTGATGGCGACCTTTATGCTATGCTGGCCGCCTACAATGGCGGTCCGGGAAACACCCTGGTATGGCACGACCTGGCCCCGGACGACCCCGATCTCTTTCTGGAAGTTGTCCGCATCGAAGAAACACGTAATTATATCCGGCTGATCACGGAAATTCATTATATCTACCGTTGGCTGTATGGGGTTCCGGAATCCACAACCCCTTGAATCCCAGCTGTAGAAAAATCGGGAAATTACAGAAATGCGCGCAGAAAACAAAAGACCGCCCTTAAGCGGTCTTTTGTTTTTTAGTGTAGGTGTGCTGGCCTCACAAGAGAAGGCGCAGGGGTTCTTCCAGATAATCGGCCAGAACGCCCATAAATTCCGCTGCTTCAGCGCCGTCGGTCACCCGATGATCCGCAGAAAGAGTTGCCTTCATGCGGGAACCAATTTCAAGAGCCCCATCCACCACCACAGGAACTTCTTGCACAGCACCCACAGCCAGAATGCCGGCCTCCGGAGGGTTGATGATGGCCGCGAAGTTGTCAATCTTGAACATCCCCAGGTTGCTGATGGAAAAGGTGGAACCCTCAATATCTTCATTTCGGACCTTGCCCTCTCGCGCCCGAGCTGCCATCTGCCGGACCTCCCTGGCAATCAACCGCAGGGGCTTTTGGTCGGCGTCCTTGCAGACCACCGTCAGAAGACCGCCTTCTACAGCCACAGCCACGCCGATATTCACATGCCCGTGACGTCGGATGGTATCTTTTCCTTCCAGGGAAGCATTCAGATTGGGGTATTGGCGCAGGGCCAGGGCTGTCGCCTTGATAATAAAATCATTGATGGAAAGCTGATCCGATTCCGGCAAAAGCTGATTCAACTGGCGGCGGGTGGACATCAGGGTATCCGTCTGATACACTCTGGAAAGGTAAAAATGGGGGAAGTTCTGATTCGAGTCCTGCATCCGACGACCAATAGCCTGGCGCAGGCGGCTCATTTCAACTACCTCATCCTCCGGAACCTCACCGGTGGTGAAAGCCGTCAGGGGCTGCAGGGCTTTACCCACCGTTTCGGCTTCCGCTTCGCGGCCTTCCTCCCGCAGAGAATCAAGATACGCCTTAACATCCTTTTTAACCACACGCCCCTTGGGTCCGCTGCCATCTATCTCTTCCAGATCAATATCATGGTCCTCAGCCATTCGCCGGGCCAGGGGGGAAGAACGCACGCCGCCAGCGGGAGAAACATCGCCTTCGCCTTCCTCGACAGTTTCGGGAGCTTTTCCGGGTTCATCCTTCTCTTCTGCCTGTTCCTGGGCTGATTCCTCCGTGTCTTTTTCGCCTTCTTCTTTCGGTTCCGCCGATTCTCCGCCCCCGCCTGCGTCGGAAACCAGGGATTTAATATCATCCTCCGATAACTCTTCATCCTCCGCCGTGATCACCGCAACGGGGGCATTCACCGGCAAAGTTGTTTCTTCTTCCACCAAATGACGGTACATCACACCGGAGAAGCTGGATTCGACTTCCACCGTAGCCTTATCCGTCTCAATTTCTGCAATCACATCCCCTTTATTTACCGCCTCTCCTTCAGCTTTCACCCAGCGCACCAGGGTGCCCTCAGCCATGTCAAAGCCCAATTTGGGCATCGTCACCAGGTCAGCCATACAATACCTCCTTTGCCGCGCGATAAATGTCTTCAACCTGCGGCAGCGCTAATTGTTCCAGACCGGCATTATAAGGCAGGGGCACTTCCGCCTGGGCCACCCGCTTCACCGGAGCGTCCACATAATCAAATGCCAGCTCATAAATCCGGGCGGAAACTTCCGAGCCGACGCCATAAGACCGCCAACCTTCTTCTGCCACAACAGCCCGGTTGGTCCGTTTGAAGGATTCAATAACCGGATCCATATCCAGAGGGCGAAGGGTGCGCAGGTCCACCACTTCCGCTGAGATGCCGTCTTCGGCCAGTTTTTCCGCAGCCTTCAGTGCAGACTGAACCATCTTGGAATACGCCACAATGGTCACATCATCCCCCTCGCGCTGCACCTTGGATTTTCCAATCGGTTCGAGGTAGTCCGCATCCTCGGGGACCTCCCCCCTGGTCTGATAAAGGGTGGCATTTTCAATGAAAAATACGGGGTCATCAGACCGGATGGCGCTCTTTAACAAGCCCTTTGCATCGGCAGGCGTTCCGGGTGAAACCACCTTCAAGCCGGGAAAATGAGCGAAGATGGCATCCGGCGTCTGAGAGTGTGTTGCTCCCAGTTGCCGCCCGCCGCCGCTCACCGCCCGAATGACCAGAGGGACCTTCATCTGGCCACCAAACATATAGTGCAGTTTTGGCGCCTCATTGACGATGTGATCCATAGCCACGAAGGCGAAATTGATCGTCATCAGTTCGGCAACCGGACGTAACCCTGCCAGGGCCGCGCCGATGGCGCTGCCAACAATGGCCGCCTCAGCAATGGGCGTATCCCGAACACGCTTCTCCCCAAAGTGATCGTAAAATCCCTTTGTGACCGCATAGGTGCCCCCCCAGACCCCAACCTCTTCCCCCTGAATAAAGACCCTCTCATCCCGCTCCATTTCTTCCCAGAGCGCTTTTGAGATCGCTTCTCGCATTGTCATGCGTGCCATATTAGCTTTCCTCGCTTTCGTGTTCCATCGCATACCCCCGGTATCCAATCGGGGTGGGTTCTACATAGACATTTTCAAACAGGGCCGCATCCTCCGGATCGGGGCTGGATTCGGCAAACTCGACAGCCTCCGCAATGATGGTTTCGACGGCTTCATCCTGCTCATCCAACTCCTCTTCCGTCGCAATATCATTCTCCATCAGGTACTTCCGGAATACGTTGATTGGGTCTGTTTCTTCCCATTTCTTGACCTCTTCTTTTTCTCGGTACCGTTCCGGATCCCCCATGGAATGCCCGCGATAGCGATAGGTCTCAATTTCGAGAAAATAAGGCCCACCTTCTTCACGAATCTTTTTTAGGACCTCTGATACTTTTTCGCGCACATTTAGGATATCCATGCCGTCAATCCGCTCGCTGGGCATGCCGTACCCTTCCGCCTTCTGACGGATCTCCGAAACCGCTGACGCACGTTCTACGGCGGTCCCCATGCCATACTTGTTGTTCTCACAAACCCAAAGGACAGGCAAATCCCAAACCTCGCTCAGGTTCAACCCTTCGTGGAAGAAGCCAATATTTGTGGCCCCATCTCCAAACATGCAGATCGTCACCGCATCCTCATTACCCTGATAGACATCCGCCAGAGCCATCCCAGCAGCGATGGGAATATGCGCGCCGACGATGGCATGGCCGCCCCAAAAATTTTTATCCACATCGGCCATGTGCATGGAGCCCCCCTTCCCCTTGGAAGAGCCATCCACCTTCCCCAACAACTCCGCCATGACGATCTTCGGATCAATCCCCACTGAAATTGCCCATCCATGATCTCGGTATGCCGTGATGATGCGGTCTTTCGGCTTACGAACCGATGTCACACCCACGCTGACCGCTTCCTGTCCAATATAAAGATGCAAAAAACCGCCAATTTTGCCCTGCTGATACAATTCAGCAGCTCGCTCTTCCAGGCGGCGGATAACGACCATTTGCTGATAAAGTCCCAAATAGTCTTTCTTTTCCATGTGTTATGTACCCTCCAAAGATTGAAATTGGATCCGTGTTACAGCTTAATTCTGCTTCATTTTTCGTTTAATATCAACTCGTACTAAGTATACCAGAATTGTCGAGTATAATACCATTTCAGATTATACAGGCCATCCCATTTTTAATCACACAATTCAACAAAGTTCACGGTCTTTAGCGGGTCTCAACCCGGCGGAAGACAGAAAAGTCGGAAATAAAAAAAACGCCCTGATTTCTCAGGGCGTTTTCCACAGTTGAGTTGTTCAGTCGTTATTAATCTTCGCCTGCGCTGCGGCCAGACGGGCCACGGGCACGCGGAAGGGGGAGCAGCTCACATAATTGTTGCCAACCAGGTGGCAGAACTCGATTGAGCTGGGCTCACCGCCGTGTTCACCACAGATGCCCACTTCAAGATCGGGGCGCACCTTGCGTCCTTCGCTCACCGCAATATCCATCAGGCGGCCAACGCCATTCCGATCCAGCACTTGGAAGGGATTCTTGGGCAGAATGCCCTCATCCACATAGGTGATCAGGAAGTTGCGTTCAGCATCATCCCGGCTGTACCCGAAGGTCATCTGGGTCAGGTCGTTGGTGCCAAAGGAGAAGAACTCAGCCACTTCGGCGATTTCAGCGGCCGTCAGAGCGGCCCGGGGGATCTCGATCATCGTACCGAATTTGTAAGTGAAATCCACACCTTTGTCTTCCATCACCTCTTTAGCCAAGGCTTCAAGTTCGGGCTGTACCTGCTTCAGCTCATTGATATGCCCGGTCAGGGGAATCATGATCTCGGGTTTGACATCAATACCGTTCAGAGCAGCGTCGCTGGCCGCCTCAAAGATCGCCCGCACCTGCATGCGCATGATGTCGGGATAAACGATGCCCAGGCGGATGCCACGCAGACCCATCATTGGGTTGCTTTCGTGCAGCTTGTTCACCGCTTTGAGCATGGCCTCTTTTTCAGCCAGACCTTTATTCTCGTCTTTTACGCGTTGGGTGGTGACTTCCACCAGCAGCTCTTCCTGTGAGGGCAGGAACTCATGCAGCGGGGGATCAATCAGGCGGATGATGACGGGATAACCGTCCATGGCTTCAAACAGACCGAAGAAATCCGAGCGCTGTTCAGGAAGCAATGCTTCCAGAGCGCCAAAATAGGCCTGCGCTGCTTCAGATTCTTCCAATTTCTTCTCAGCCGCAGCCAGGTCGTCCAAAACCTGTTGGCGGGAATCCTCATCCAGGGAACGTCCTTCTAGCTTGCCGGATTCCAGAATGCCTTCAAGACGCTCTTTGTTGTTGATCATCAACTGGGTTTCTTCAGCATTGAGGATCATTTTTTGCACGGAGGGCAGCCGTTCTTCTTCAAAGAACATGTGCTCCGTCCGACAGAGACCAATCCCCTTGGCGCCAAAGGTGCGGGCTCGCTGAGCGTCCTTGGGGTAATCGGCATTGGCCCAAACCTGCAGCCGGGCAATCTCATCCGCCCAGGTCAGGAGGGTCATCAATTCTTCCTGTTCTTCAATGTTGGGGGCTGTCAGGTCAAGCTGTCCGAGAAAAGCCTCACCGGTGCCGCCATCCAGGGAGATCCAGTCGCCCTCTTTGACGGTCTTGCCGTTTGCTTCCAGCAATTTAGCATCCAGATCAATCCGCATCATGGAAGCGCCCACAACACAGGGCACACCAAACTGTCGGGCCACAACGGCTGCGTGGGAGGTAGCTCCGCCTTCGCTGGTCAGAATGCCGTTGGAGGCCAGCATGCCATGGACATCATCGGGTTTGGTGAAGGGTCGCACCATGATCACTTCCTGGCCTTCCTTTTCAGCCATACGCTCTGCTGTGTCAGCATCAAAATAAACCTGCCCAACAGCAGCGCCAGGGGATGCGTTCACCCCAGTAGCAAACAGGCGGTCATCCTCTTCCCGGGCCACCCGGATGGTTTCAATGTCGAACTGAGGATGCAGCATCTGGTTGACCTGCTCCGGATCCACCCGCATCACAGCAGTCTCTTTGTCAATCAGGCCCTCATTGGCCATGTCCACTGCGATCTTGATGGCAGCCTGGGCTGTGCGTTTCCCTGTCCGGGTCTGCAGCATCCACAACTGACCACTCTCGATGGTGAACTCAACGTCCTGCATATCGTTGTAGTGGGTTTCCAGTTTTTGGGCAATATCCATGAACTGATCGAACACCCCAGGCAGATCTTTTTGCATTTCAGCAATTGGTTTGGTGTTGCGAATACCTGCCACAACATCCTCACCCTGGGCATTCAGAAGGTATTCACCAAAGACTACCTTTTCGCCTGTTTGGGGGTCGCGGGTGAAGGCAACACCTGTACCCGATTCCCAGCCAGTGTTTCCGAAGACCATTGTAACAATGTTCACCGCAGTGCCCAGATCGTCAGGGATGTTGGCGCGTCGCCGGTAATCAATGGCGCGCTTGGCATTCCACGAATCAAATACTGCCTTGGTGGCCAGCTCAAGCTGTTTGACAGGATCCTGGGGAAAGTCAAATCCCTTGGCTTCCTTGACAACGGACTTATATTCTTCTGTCAAGTCCTTCAAATCATCAGCGTCAAGGTCAGTGTCATTCTCAACGCCCTTTTCTTCCTTAAAACGATCCAAAACTTCTTCGAACGCTTCGTCCGAAATACCGAGAACCACGGAGCCAAACATCTGGATCAGACGACGATAGGAGTCGTACACAAATCGTTCATTTTCGGTCAATTCGACCATACCCTTGGCAGTTTCATCATTCAACCCAAGATTGAGCACCGTGTCCATCATGCCGGGCATGGACATCTTTGCGCCGGAACGGCAGGAAACCAGCAGCGGATTCGAGGGGTCGCCGAATTTCTTCCCGGTTTGTTCTTCTACAACCTTTAAAGCGTCCAGAGATTGGCCCCACATACCCTCAGGGAAGGATTGATCATCCTGATATGCGATGCAGGCTTCCGTAGTAATAGTGAAGCCGGGGGGGACAGGCACATCAATCCGTGTCATTTCCGCCAGATTTGCGCCTTTGCCGCCGAGTAGTCCGCGGACGCCGTCCCAGCTTCCGGCGTACTCCTCAGCCTGCTCAACTTCGTTGAACAAGTAAACCCATTTCTTTTCTGACATTCTTCCTCCTATATAGAGTTTTTAATAATAAACGCGATACGCGTATTTTGCCTTTCAAACATGTAATTTTACCATGAAGGCCGGTAATTCTCAAAATTCCAAGCTCCCTCTTTCTCAACCATCGGCCTTCGCAAGAACCGGCGTTTCATTGATGGTGAGCTCCCGGATGGACAGCCATTCCAGAGCAGGCAACGTTTCACAACCAAAACCCAGGCGGCCATCCGGCCCGAAGTGCATGAACTGATTATCAATCCAGAGCACCACGCCCAACCGGCCCCGTGGTGAAATGGACGTGCGAAAAACCTGATCCCGATCAATCAGAAATTGGACATCGTTCGGGGACCACTTTAAAGTATACCGGTGCCATGAGCGTGCAGACACGTCAATTCCTGCAGAATCTTCCTGCACCGCCAGCCGAGTTATCCGACGCACCCAACGCGAGGCAGCCGGCCAGAACAAAAACGGGATCAGGGGCAGTCCCAGCAAAGAAAAAAATCCCGGTAATCGGGGAGACCGATAGGTCCCTGCGTGAAATCCCCGTGCGGCACCATCATCCCTCAATGAAAGATAATTCCTGGAAGATCCATAGAAAAACCAGGCTGCATTGGGTAAAACAGGCAGAACCCGCTGCATACCACCCCCGCCAATTCCCAGACTGAAGGGATCGTTCCAAAGACCAAACCCCCAGGTGCCCGGCAGTCCTTCGTTGGAAACCCGGGCCTCCAAACTGAGCTGCACCGGCGGCATACACGGAAAGCGCCGGCGTGGAAGGTGCATGTAATTATCTACCTGCGCCAGGCTGTAAGCTTCACCAGTTGTCTGCTGCAGGGATAACCGAAGCCCCCCATCCGGATTTTGGACAACACGACCCTGGCCGATTTCCCGCATCTTAAGATCAACCATTGTCCGGCTCCAGGAGGATCACCGGGAGGGTGTAGCCCTTCCCCTGATGCTGGACAATCTCAGCCCGAAACCCTGCATCTTCGGCACAACGGGATATCCGGTCCGCCAAGACGCCACTGGCATCAGAAAAAAACCAGCCCATCAGCAAGCGGGGTAACCAGGCCTGAAAATTCACGCCAACACCCAGGATCACCACCCGGCCTTCCGATGTCACAATCCGCCGGAACTCCCGAAGGGTCGCCTCTCGGGCAATATACGCCGTGGGAAAGGTGGACACAATGCTGGAAAAAACATGGGAAACAAAGGGCGTCGCCTCCGTCCTGCCCCGAACCCGGGGAATGACCAGCCCTTTCTTTTTCAGCTTTCGGGCTGTCACACGCTGCATCTCCCGGGAGGGTTCCATGCCCACCAGAGATCCGCCAACCTGGGCAAGATGGGTTAGCAGCGAGCCGGTGCCAAATCCGGCTTCGAGAATCCGCCCAGGAACCAGATAGGATACCGATACCCGCCGCCATTCCGACCAGTATCCAAAACTGACCAGCCAGGCAATCACATCATACGCCCAGGCCAGCTCATGATAAAGCAGTTCCGCAGCAAAAAAATAGAGGCGAAAGAGTAAGTTCTTGGGCTTTTGCAAGTCATCTGTCATGTCACGCTAATTTTAACACGCCTGAATGGGAATAAAATGAGAAGGAGGAGTCCAGATGACCTTTTCAATACGAACCATTCAGCCAAAAGACTGGCCGGAGATCCGGGAAATTCTGACGCACTTCTGGGGCGCGCCCTATATGGTAGCCCATGGCGTTCTCTTCTACCCCTCGCATCTCCAGGGGTTTGCTGCCGTCATCGGAGACAGAATAACGGGGATTTTACATTTACAGATAGATACCCTGAAAGCTAACTGTGAGATAATTACCCTGGCCAGCTTGCAGGAGAATCAGGGAATCGGCACCGCACTGATCCGGGCCGCAGCCCGGCAAGCTAGGGAGGAAGGCTGCCGAAAACTGCGCCTTATCACCACCAATGACAACTTGAAGGCTCTGCGGTTTTACCAAAAACGCGGCTTCAGAATCCGGGCTGTCTTTCCAGACCAGGTGGACATCTCACGAAAACTGAAACCCGACATTCCGGAACGGGGCCAGAACGGGATCCCCCTGAAGGATGAAATCCTTCTTGAAAAAGACCTGACTTGACGCATTCCCCCCAGAACAAAGCCGATCCTTGTCCCCTTCCCGTCAACGATCCCCGGCTAGACCATTCTTATCACCGGAGATTAATCTCCTCAACCCTGCTATGAACTTATAATCAAGTCAGACACCCGGCTCATACACCCGAGGAAACCCTTATGATGCTTCAGAATAGGAATGAAAATCTGAACCTGCTGTGGAGAGAATGCCATGCCCAGGACTGAGGAGATTTCATGGGTGCTGACTGCTGCAACCCTGCTTATTCTGTCGGCTTGCATCCCGCTGGGGCACAGCCCCACAACCACGCCTCTGCCCCCGTCTGCTTCTCCTTCTACCAGACCACCCCAAACAGACCCCGCTATCGGAGCACACTTTTGCAGCAGTCCCGGGCCTTTCCTTTTGACCCAGACCGGTTTGCAGGAGTACCACCTCATTGACATCCACACGCTGACGGCCCATCCCGTCGTTCCGCCGGTTCAGGGAGGGTTTGAGGACCTGTCCCGGAGGGTCTCCCCAAGTGGCAGCGAGCTGCTTGTTCAATCCAGCCTGAACGAGATTTCCATCGTGGGCCTGGAGACCGGAAGAATCAAATCCACCTATTTTTTGCTGCGCGATTCTCCCCAATTCCAAATTGACGGAACCGTTCTGACCGTTCAGGAAGGCTATCCGAACCTGGGCTGGACCCAAGAATTCCTCAGAGCAGCCGTACAGGAGGCCTACACAGCCTCCTTGCAAAATTTCTCCTGGTATGGCGAAGACCGCTATTGGCTTTCCGTCCTGGCTTGCAGCGAGACAGCAACCTGCCTCCACCTGCATGACCGCCAAGCCGGCACCGTGCAGCAATTGGAAAACCAGCCCGGGTTTGTCCATACCTATTGGATGAGCCCGGAGGGTAAGGAGATCCTCCTGCAAAAAGAATATATCTTTGACCCCCTCATCTGGCAGGACGCCGCCTTCTATCTTATGAGTCCCACCCAACAGGAAGCGCTCCCCATCCCATTGCCGGAGGAGGTATCCAATCCCAGTGTTTTTTGGGCCGGATCCGGCCTGATCGGAATCATTCACCAACCAGGGATCGGGCACCACAGGGGATTCAGCCTCTACGACCCCCATACCAGATCCCTCACCGAGATAATCCCGGGGGACTTCACCGGAGTCACCCTGGTCGAGGATCGCATCCTGGCCCTGACCTCATCTGAGGCCGACGGATCAACCATCACCGCCATCGGATTGGATGGGGAAACCCTGGATAGCGCCCGGATTACAGCGCGGTGCATTCCCTTCAGCCATCTCACCTCCCGGCCGCAATACTGGATCCTCAATTGTGATTCAGGATCCTATGCCGTGGACCCGGCATTAACCATCCTTCGTCTCAGCGAAAGCTTGTTTCTCCTCTCACCCGCACCAGATGGAGAAAAAAGCCTCCTTGTTGACAGTGGTCAGGACTCGGCCCATCTCGTAAATGCCACGCTGACGGAAAAGCAGCCAATACGCCTTGAAGGATCCCCCCTGGAAATCCTCTGGAATTCTGATTCCTCCGGGTTTGTCTACCGCACACTGACGGGTTTGCACTATGTTGACCTTCTCAGCGGTCAGGTTAACTGGCTGGTTGGAGTACAAGAGATTGGTGACTATGCGAATTTGAATGCGGCCTGGATCCGGCCCCCACAGTGACCGCGCCCTCCGCATCATCCGCGTTTTCCTCCCCAAGGTGGCTGCCCGGAGAATGATGTATCGAATCAAGCAAAGGAGAAAGCTTATGTCCGCACCCCAATCATCAAGCGCCCAAATCATCAAAGCCTTTCAAGATAATCACTATGTCATCAAACGGCAGTCACATCAAATCACCAACACGGAGAGCCTGATTGAACCGCCCTTCCGGGGCAATACCATGAACTGGGTGGTCGGTCACATCCTTGTTGGTCGGGACGAGGTCCTGACCCTTCTGGAAGCCAAACCGGTCATGCCCCATCCCGCCGATGTGGAAAGTTATCAAACCGGATCCGATCCCAAACAAATTGGGTACAACCCCGTGCCCTTCAACCGCCTGCTGGATCTCCTGAACGAATCCCAGATCCGTCTCGAAAAAGCTCTGACGGGCATCCCGGATCCCGCTTTTTCAAAAATCGTCCAGACCGCCGTCGGCCCGAAATCCCTGCAGGCGGCGATCAACGACCTGCATTGGCATGAAACCTACCATGCCGGACAGTTAGAATTGCTGCGCCAGCTTGCAGGAAAGGACGATGCCATCTTCTAGTCCAGCAGGTCCATTTCAGATCGAAATCCCCCCCCCACCCTTCACAAGGTTGCTTAGCCCTGCACTTCACCTTTGACAACCCCTCGAAAAACCCGGGATAGAAACCGGGTTGCTCCATATTGTATAATGAGTATGGGTTAAATTTCATCCATTGTCTGGAGAAATCATCCATTCAACATCCCACCCTGTTTAGGTCTACCACGCTCTGCAAGAAAGGACCGCATGAAATTCGACTTTCCCGAAGGACCTGCTGGCATTCATCCTCCCACAGCAGCATTATCCAGAATCTTACAAACCCACGATGTCATTAATCCCCTCACAGAGGCCCCCTATACAGAGTCATTTCTCCTCGGCGTCGGCGGGGGGTTGGACGCCGGGTACATTCTGTTTCAATTCAAGCATTTACCCAACCCGATGCTGGTCCTGGGATTCAGAAACCGCTGGAACCACACCCATGCTTTTCTTGAGAACCTGACCAATCGCCTGAATTTCCGGGTTGCTTTTCATGAATTTTCAGAAGAAAAAACAGCCCAAACCGCTCTGCAGGAAACCATCAAAGCGGGAAAAACCGCGCTTGTCTGGGTTGATAAGACTTTTCTCCCCTATCATGAGTTACCCGAAAGCCTTAAAGGATACATCAATCACCAGGTGGCTGTCTATGCTCGAGATGGGCGTTTGTGGCGCTTGTTTCTGGATGATCTGAGCACCAAACCCTTTGAAGTCCGGGAAAAGATCTTTTCTGCCGGCCGGGCCAACCTGCCCCAAAACAATTTTCTCATGATGGTCTTCGAAGAAGCCGGGAGCATCAGCGAACGCGCCATGCGCAACGCAATCATGGAGGGTATTCAGGATTGCGCTTCCCAGTTGAACCGCCCGGTGAAAACCCTCGGCATCAGCACCCTGGAAACCTGGTCTAAAAAACTGACCGACCGAACGGACAGACTGGGTTGGCCGCAGGTCTTCAATCACCAGAAGGGCCTCTACGCCGCCCTGCGGACCATTTATGAAGCCATCCGCCTGGAAGGCACGGAGGGATTTGCCCTCAGAAAAACCTATGCCGACTTTCTCCATGATGCTGCTACCATCCTCGAGAATCCAGCTCTGAATGCGGTCGCAGGACAATACCTTCAGCTCTCAAATCACTGGGCCAACCTGGCAGAAAACGCCCTGCCGTCTAAGATTCCCGCCTTTGATCGGGTCAAGAACCTGCTCAATAAAAAGTATCTGGCCTTCAAGAGTCACAATCTGAAACAGTATTCCAAAACCACACAAGACCTGAGAGCCCTCGAGACGCGCATCATCGGGGATTTTCCTCTGGATTCTTATGAAACCAGCCAGCTTTACGACCGCTTGGCCCGGCAGGTCAAACTGGTTGCAGAACTGGAATTAAGTGCCGCATTACGCCTGAGAGACCTCAGCCTGAGCTGATCAGTAGACACGGCAGCAGAAAGGGATGTGAGTAAAAGATGAAATTGCTAATTCTTGGTGGAAAACGCTTTCTGGGGATTGCCCTCGTCCGGGCCGCCCTGGCGGCAGGACACACACCCACGCTTTTCAATCGTGGCAAAACCAACCCGGATTTTTTCCCGGAGGTCGAAAATCTCATCGGGGACAGGGATGGGGATCTGGACAGTTTGAAAAACAGAAAATGGGATGCCGTCATTGACACCAGCGGCTACCTGCCGCGCATCGTGACAGAATCGGCCCGACGTCTTTCTGGTCAATGTGATGCCTATGTCTTCATCTCCTCGGTATCTGTCTATCAGGATTTCAACACACCGGATATCCCCGAAGGCTACCCCCTGGCGATGTTGGAAAACCCCAACGGGGAAGAGATCACCGGAGAAACTTACGGACCCTTGAAAGCCCTTTGCGAATACGAGATCCAAAACCATTTTGACGGCAGAGAGATCGTCCTGCGCCCTGGTCTCATTGTCGGACCCCATGATCCGACCGATCGCTTCAGCTATTGGCCCTGGCGGGTCTCCCTGGGCGGAGATGTCCTCTCACCTTCTCCGCCGAGTTCGAGCTTGCAGTTCATTGATGTCCGCGATCTGGCGGATTTCACCTTGAAGCTCATCGAAAAAGAAACCCAGGGTGTGTATAACGTGACAGGTCCCAAAAAACCGACAACCTTTGGGGCCCTGCTCATTGCCTGCCGGGAGGCCTCCCTCAGTGATGCTAATTTCGTGTGGGTTGATGAAGATTTTCTCCTCTCCGAAGGGGTGACCCCCTGGACAGACCTGCCACTCTGGGTTCCGTCAACAGACCCGGCTTTTACAGGCTTCTACAACATCAACATCAGCAAGGCCCTCAAAGCCGGCTTGGAATTCCGCCCCCTTTCCAAAACCGTCGCGGATACCCTGCAATGGTTGAAGGAGCGCCCGGAGGGATTCAAAACCCAGACCGGCCTTTCCCTGGCGCGTGAAACGGAACTGCTCCTCAAATATCAGAGCCGAAAGACACCCTGAAACCTCTTCACAAATCAGGGAGGGATCAATAATGATCTCGATGAACCCGTTCGGGGTCAAATTGAGTCCGGGCGGGTATTTCCTCTGCCGGATAGCCAACATAAATAACATTGAGGGGTTTGACATGATCTGGGAGATGTAAAATTTTTGCTATTCGTTTCTCAAAATTATGAACCGGATGGACACCACACCAGACAGTTCCTAAGCCTTCCCCAATGGCAGCCAGCAAAATATTTTCTGTAGCTGCGCTGCAATCCTGCACCCAAAATTTGGCTGCCAGGGGGCGTTTGAAAAAAGAGATATTCCCGCACACAATGATCGCAACCGGCGCATCAAACCGGCCAAAGAGCAAGGCGGAACGGATGTCCGCCAGAACCTGCAGATCCCGAACCACAACAAACTCCCAGGGCCGGCTGTTATTTGCCGAGGGTGCAGCCATGGCAGCCTGGAGCAAGCGTTCCACTTTTTCCTCTTCCACCGCCCGTTCCTGGTATTTGCGGATGCTGCGCCTTGAGAAGATTGTATCCAATATTGTCATTAAAAATCATCCTTTTATCATCAAAAAACAATTCAGCCATTAAATCAGTTCAATAACCTTCGCTTTGGGATCGCTTCATCCTCCCATAGCAACACTCAGGGTTCAATGTCCGTCTCCCAATCAAAGCCCGGAAGGCTTGAGAGGCCGTCCTCAAATTCCGAATAGCCATAGGGTACAAAAAGGGTTTCACCGGTATAACTCGTCTCGATCTGCACCGCTTGCCCGGGCATCGCCAGCATGCCGGAAAGGGCTTCCGTTGGCACCGCCTCCCAATCTACGGTGAAGCGGAAATCAAAGGCATCCGAAAGAACGAGTTCAATAAAATCCTCCGAGTCCATTTCCAGTTCCGCCTCAGGATCCCGTTTGACCAACCTGTCAGAAAAACTAATTCCCCGCAAGCTGTTTTGTTCATCAAACCAAATGGCAGGAAGTCCGGGGATATGGATGGTGATATAGGGCAAAAGGCTGATGTATCCGGTTCTGATGCCTTCCTGGTACGTTGCCAGAGAAATATCCCTTCCATACCAAACAGTCAGATAAATTGCATCCGGATAATCAAGGCTGTAATACAGGGCGGTTTGGATCTCATCAATCTTTGAGGAAACAAACACCATGGCTTCACGGGCCCCTCCGGGGCGAACAAAAACCTCAAGAAGATAAAAACTGCGATCCTGATAACGCATCGTCATGACCTGTTCCTGACATTGTAGTATCCGGTAAAACATCCGGGATGCCTGAAAAGGGAATATTCAACAACCACCCAACACGAGAGCTCCGGCAGGTCCCGTCCGGCGGTATCAATTTCATTATACAAATGATGGGATACTTAAATCAACCATCTGCGTGGATGGGAAGCCTCCCCTCCCCCAGGTAAGGAGAGCAGCTTACGAGTGTGAGGCTGCCATCAGATCCCGCAGCCCCTTTGCCAGTCCCTCAGGGTCTTCCAGCATCGGCATGTGACCGCATTCAGGAAGGGAAACAAATCGCCCATCCGGCAGGCGTTCCGCCATCCTTCGGGCCTGCTGAAGGTTAATGATCTGATCCCTCTCCCCGGCAATCACCAGGGAAGGAAGGGATACCATCTCAAGAAAATCCCTTCGATCGGGTCGGGCTGCCATGCCCTTCAAAGCACCAATGATACCCTGGGGATCAGTTTCAAGGATCAAACCATGCATAGCTTGCTGGATTGCCGCATCCTCTGTCAGACGGGGCGCCAGTGATTCCGCCAGGGCGATTGCGCCTTTCTCGGCAACTTCCACAGCCATCTTGTGACGTCCGGCGGCTTTCTCATCAGAATCAGCCTCAGCCCGGGTGGTGATCAGGCCCATCCCTGCCATCCGATCGCGATGGTCCGCCGCAAAGGCCAGGGTGATGTAACCGCCCATAGAATGGCCGGCAATCACAGCCCGGTCAATTTCCAGATGTTCCAGCAGGCCGGCGATATCCGCTGCCAGCAGGGACATCGAATAGCTCCCGGGCGGCGCGGCGCTCTCCCCATGCCCGCGCACATCCGGGAGGACCACGCACACCCCCCCAAGGTAATCCTGAACCATCGCCTCCCAGATGGAGCGATCCAAACCGAAGCCGTGAATTAACACCAGCGCCGGTCCCTCACCATACACAGCATAACCCATTGCGTTCCCATTAATTTCCGCCTGCATGTCAATCCTCCGTTTCATCCCCCTTGGTCAGTTTATCACTGATAAAGGCCTTGGCTTCATCCACCGTTTCCACCTCTCCGCCTGCCTGGGCCTCCGCCAGCCAGGACAGCAGACGTCCGATCTGCCTTCCCGGCTTCAGACCAAACAGCGTCTGCAGATCATTCCCGTCCAGGAAAAGCGGCGGATTGACCACCTTGTCCTTTCCTTCCCACCAGGCGACCATCAATGTCCGGGTCACCTGAAGGGTTCTGGCCCAAAATGCCTTTTTCAGGGTGGGGCCATAGGTAGCCAGGGTGTCCGCCAGGGACAACAAGGAAATCGCCACCCCCACTTCGCCCGTCTTCTGATAATACCGATAGATCATCCTGCGCGAGGGGGGTGTCTCCTGATGGGTCAGGGGAAGCAGTCGCATGTGATGTCGCACAAGAATCCCCACCCAATCCGCCTCAGCATTGCTCAGGGCCAGATGGTTGGCCGTCCTCCGGGCGGTCTCACTTCCCACAACATCGTGATTGTAGTAATGAAGACGTGCATCCTCACCCACGGTCATCGTGGTTGGTTTCCCCATATCGTGCAGCAAGGTGCCAAACAGCGACAATCCAATTCGGGTTCGCTCCGGGGCGATGGTCTCCGAAAAATATGCGGACAATTTCGGACCGTATTCCCCCAACACGGCCCGCGTCTCGGCCAGCCACCAATCATCCCACAGGGGTTCCTCCCGGGGCGTTAAGAGCAGATCCAGGAGGGTCTTATATGCGCCAACCGCCCGGACTGTATGCTCCCAAAGGGGATATACATGGGGCGGCGATGCCGAAATAGCGGTTTGCTCCACCAGCTCGGGGATCATCGTATTAAAGACCCCAAACTGACGGCAGAGATCAATACCCTGTGCGGGTTCCGGCCCTTCCAGGATCTTGAAGAGTTCATCACGCTGACGTTCAATCGAGGTTAGTGGCAGCCGCGCCGCAGCCTCCACCATCTGCTGCCGGGTATCTTCTTCAATCCGGAAGCCGAACTGCATGGCCTGACGAATGCCGCGCAGCGCCCGCACAGGATCCGTGAGGATCACCTCCGGACCGCAGGCCCGCAACACCCCTGATTTTAAGTCTTCCACTCCACCCAGGGGATCTATCAGGGAATCCATATTCCGGATGTCAACCGCAAGGGCATTCAGGGTGAAATCGCGGCGGCGCAAATCCTCCCCTAAACTTTCCCCCGTGAAGCGTACGAAATCCAGGGGAAAACTGCCCCTTTCGGGCAGTTGGTGCACCACCCGGGCCGTGTGGCGATCGTCATCCAGCATGAAGAAACCAGCCCGCAGCCTGTTTGCCACCCGTCTGGCCAGGGGGGCCGGATTATTGGGCATCACGAAATCCAGGTCATGCAACGGACGGCCAAGAAAATAATCCCGCACGGCGCCGCCCACCAGGTAGAGAGTTTGGTCTGGATCCAGGCACTCCCGCACCAGCTTCAGCACGGAGGCGGCAGCCGGGTTAATCTCCCTGATGATATTTTTCAAGGTCCACCACCCCGATGAAGGGCAGGTTGCGATAATATTCGTCCATATCCAAACCGTACCCGAAAACAAATTTGTCCGGAATCTCAAAACCACAATACCGAATGGGAACATCCACCTCCCTGCGCTCTGTCTTGTTCAGCAGGGTACAGACCTCCAGGCTGGCTGGATTGCGGGTGCGGAGCAATTCGATCACTGAGGAAAGAGTATTACCGCTGTCAATGATATCCTCCACAATCAACACGTGGCGGCCGCTGATGCTGGTTGTCAGGTCGAGGGTGATGCGCACCTCGCCATCGGATTCCCGCGCGCCAACCCCGTAGGAGGATACGCTCATAAAATCAATCGCCACCAGGGGCTTGATGTGGCGGATGAGATCCGTCAGGAACATGACCCCGCCCCGTAAAATACAAATGGCCAGAATCTCCCGGCCGGCATAATCCCGGCTGATAACCTCGCCCAGCTCCCTGACCCGCTGCATCAACGCATCTCGGGATATCAGTTCCTTCGCTAAAAATGATTCATAGTTTTTCATCAACAGACCCATTCCCTAATTTCTCGGTACTGCATGGTGCTTCCTGCAGCGCGCTTCATACATCTCCGCGGCGCCTACAATCACCACCGGATCATCATAATGGGCTGGCTGGCCGTCCACCAAGCGCTGGGTGCGGCTGGCTGGTCCGCCGCACACCATGCAGATCGCCTGCAATTTATCAACGCGCTCTGCGCGGGCCATGATGTCGGGCATGCACCCAAAGGGTTCACCCCGAAAATCCATATCCAGACCGGTCACAATCACACGAATGCCGCGCTCTGCGAGGTCTTCAACAACCTGGATCACCGAATGATCAAAGAACATCACCTCGTCAATGCCAACAACGGTCGTTTCCGGGGAAAGTTTTTCCAGGATGTCCTGGGGGCTAGTCACCGGCAGGGCATCCACATCAATGCCCGAGTGGGACGTCACTTTCTTCCGATGATACCGACTATCAATCACCGGCTTGAAGACCTGCACTTTCTGCCTTGCGATGGTTGCGCGGCGGAGCCGGCGAATCAGCTCCTCTGTCTTTCCACAAAACATTGAGCCGCAAATGACCTCAATGGATCCATCCGTATGTTTCATTGTGTGTGCTCCTTAACTAAAATGACAGGCAGATGAGCAATGATCATCTGCCTGTTAAGTTTACCGGATTTTTTGGTCTCAGAACCCGCTCAAACGGTGATTTCCTCTGCGGCCTCTGGGATCTTGTAGCCCATTTGACGCAGGGCCTTTTTCAGGTCAATCAGGGATTTTCGTCCAAATCCACTGATATCCAGCATAGCCTGCTCCCCGCCTTCCATGCGCTCAAGAACATCGCCAACCGTGGTCAGCCCGGCTTCTTCCAGGACATTGTCTACCCGGGTGCCCAGCTCCAGATCACTGATCGGGCGATCAGGGGATACTTTTTCTTCTTCTTTGGCCTTCTGCTCCTCAAGGTATTCCTGGCGAGCCTGCAGGCGCTTATAGAAGCGATCCACCTGACCCTCACGGTCCAGGATGCGCTGCTGCTGGCCGGTATAGAAGGGATGGCAATTCGAACAGACCTCAGTTCGAATCTCTTTCTGCGTTGAACCGGTCTTCCATGTGTTACCACAGGATCCGCAAACTACCGTTGCTTCAGGATGATATTCCGGATGAATTTCTTTTTTCATAACGTTATGCGTTCCTTTCCAAAGCGCAAAAGCGCGCCCTATTCTTCCTCAGGAATGGTAACGACATGTACCTTCTTGCGGCCACCGGGCAGTGTTTCAAAATGAACTAACCCCTCTGTTTTCGCAAACAGGGTGTGGTCTTTGCCCATGCCAACATTCCAGCCGGGGTGCACCTTTGTGCCGCGTTGGCGGACAAGGATATTCCCGCTAATGACATATTCACCACCATATTTCTTGACACCAAGTCGCTTCGATTTACTGTCACGACCGTTTCGCGATGAGCCGCCGCCTTTTTTATGTGCCATATTACTTACTCCGTTTCAATCGATTCAATCTGCAAGCGGGTGTACTGCTGCCGGTGCCCCGATTTTACGCGATAGCGCTGTTTCGGGCGATATTTGAAAACCAGGATCTTGCGACCCTTGAAATGTTGCATCACCTTGGCCTGGACTTTGGCGCCTGTGACAACCGGCGTGCCAACTGTCACATCGTCCTCATCCACCAGCATCAGAACATCTACAATGGTCAGGGTTTCGCCTACCGCATTGGGCAAACGATCCACTTCAATCGTCCCCCCTTCAGCAGCACGATATTGCTTGCCGCCTTGTTCCACAATGACATACTTCATATGATCTACTCCAATCTTCACTTAGCCAATCACGCTCGCGTGCAACCGCCAGGGATCGGGAAAGTTGGGGTTACATGATTATACCCCAGCACAAACTTCCTGCCGGGGCAAGGTCACATTATTATAATGGGATCAAACCCGAATGTCAACCAGAATTTCAGATAAAATAGGGACTCTTGGAAACCTCTTCCATTAAAACAACCCACACAGGCCATCTCAGTTCAGGGGGCTGCCCGACCTGAGCCCACAGTGTGGACAACGCTGCAGATGCGCCCCGTACCCGGCCTGAAATTCTTGGATATAATACCCTGTATGAAGCCAGAAAGGAAGCGCGCTTTTTTTGACAAACCAATCCGGTACCTGAAGGCCCAGGTGCGCGATCTCCTCGTCCTTTGGCGGGAAACGCGGTTTTCCCTGATCCTTTTTGTCCTGATCCTGTTCTTCGGCACGATTGCCATCTACACAGCCTATCCGGATCCGGAGATGACCCCCCTGAAAGCTTTCTACGCCAGCTTTACCATGATCTTCTTCGAGCACGTCCTTGCGTTTCCACAGCATTGGTTTCTTCAAATGCTCTTCATCATCATCCCCATCCTCGGCCTGGCCGCCATCGCGGATGGGCTTCTTCATATTGGAATTGCCCTGGTCAATAAACGCGCCCGGGGACAGAAATGGCAGGTTGCAATGGCATCCATCTACCGTCAGCATATCATTGTGTGTGGATTTGGCAAAGTAGGCTACCGGGTGAGTCAGGAGCTCCGGAAGTTCAAGCGGGATGTGGTTGCGGTGGAAATGAACCCGGGAGGCCGTTTCATTGAAAAAGCGCAACAGATGGACATCCCCCTGATCCTGGCGGACGCCACCCGAAAGGACACCCTCAAAAAAGCCTCCGTGACCCATGCCGATGCCATCATTCCCTGTACGGATGATGAACTGACCAATCTCAAGATTGCTCTGGAAGCCCGGGAGCAGAATCCCCAAATCAAGGTTGTCATGCGCATGTTCGATCCGGATTTCGCAGAAAAGGTCGAAAAAGGCTTTGGCATCCACACCGCCTTCAGCACATCAGCCCTCACAGCCCCCATCTTTGCCACGGCTGCTATGCGGATCAATGTGAAATATTCCTTCTATTTAAATGATGTCCTCTTCAATGTCTGTGAGATGACGGTGCAGCCGGAGGCTGTCTTTGCCGGATGGACCATCCAGGAGATGGAGGGAAGCTACGATCTGTCGGTGCTCTATTCCCGGGATGACAACCTGGAAAAAATCCACCCCGAACCAACCCACCGCATCCAACCGGGAATGCAGCTTCTGGTTCTGGCAACCCTGGAAACCCTGCGGGATGTGCAGGGAGATAATCCCCTTCCCCACAAAGGCCGCCAGGCGCCCTGAGTGAAGCTGGTGGGATTAATCAAACCACCCGTACCACCATGAAGCCCGACATCGGTTAGAATAGTTATCCGGAGTTCACTGCATATTAATGATTTGGTAATTAAAAGCTCCAGACATTGGAGGAAGGACCATGGATAAATCGCTGGACATCAAAGGCATTCTCTCAAAGGCGTTTCCGGGCATCAAAAGCCAGGAAGCCGAGGAAATCATCGGGGCAGGAAGGGTGCAATCCTATCCCAAGGGGGTCACCCTGTGTCATGAAGATTCCTTTGAGAACACTTTCTACATCATTTTGGAGGGGCGGTTCCTTGTCACCAAACACTTTGATGAAGCCAGGGAACGGGTTCTGAATCACCTCGAACCGGGGGACTTCTTTGGAGAGATGGCCATCATCCATGATGCCCCCCGGGCGGCCAATGTCATTTCAGAAGCGCCCTCCACCGTCCTTGAACTCACCAAGGAGGATTTCAATCAGCTCATGCGCTCCAGCAGCAGCATGCCCCTTGCTATGGTTCGGGAGGTCAGCCGGCGGTTGCGTGAGAACGATCAGATGGCCATTGAAGATCTGCGGGTCAAAGCCCGGGAGCTGGCCAAGGCTTATCAGCAGTTAGCTGAACAAGACTATGCCCGTAGAGAGTTCCTAACCACCATCGCCCATGAACTGCGCACTCCCCTCATGGCTGCCACCGGGTTCCTCCAGGTGATCCGGCTGGGAATCCTTCAGGGAGAAGCCCTGAATTCTGCCCTGGACACCGTCTCGCAAAATCTGGAGGATATCATGTCATTGACCAATGACATCCTTTTTCTTCAGGAGATGGATCTGATCCTGCCTGAATTTCAGCCCGTGGACCTGACAGGCGTTCTGATGAACGCCATTGAAAAGCAGCGCGACTACTCCGAGGAAAAGGAAATCAAGATGACGGTCAATTTTGCCCAGGGTCTACCTAAGGTTTCCGCCGATGGAAAAAGCCTCGAACGGGCCTTTTCTGCCCTGCTGAACAACGCCATCAAGTTCAACAAAGCCGGCGGCCAGGTGCGCATCCAAATAGGACATGATGCCCGGAACGTCCGGGTGGCTATCACCGATAAAGGCATTGGGATTCCGCCGGAATACCTGCCCCGCATCTTTGATCGGTTTTTCCGGATGGACGCAGGAGAAGAAAACCTTTATCGGGGGTCCGGGTTGGGTTTATCCATTGCCAAACAGGTCATCAAACAGCATCATGGCGAAATCGAGGTGGAAAGCGAGGTCGGCAAAGGCTCAACCTTCACCGTCATTTTGCCAGCCGGATAATCTGAAAACATCCCATCAAATGAGACAGAACCAATCTTAAAATATGCCCTTTAATCTCCATCTCACTTGCTATGGAGGGTCAATTGGGC
>DAOTUG010000196.1:0-22510 GCA_034437335.1 Anaerolineaceae bacterium | reverse complement strand
CCCCTGCTCCTGCTCATGCGCAGCTACCTCCGCGGCAACCTGGGCTTCAACCCGATAGAAGCCGCCACCCGGCAAACAGGACGGATTGCCGTGGTATTCCTGCTCCTTTCCCTGGCCTCCACCCCCATCCATCGGGTTTTTCGTCTGCCCCTCATCGCGAAAATGCGAAAACCCCTGGGATTGTATGCTGCCCTGTACGCCGGGCTGCATTTTGGGATCTTTGCCATTTGGGATTATGGACTGGACCCGGCGTTGATCCGGGCTCAGTTTTCTCAAAAGCCTTTCCTTATCATCGGAGGGGCGGCCCTGGTCATCCTGGTGATCCTGGCGGCCACCTCCCTGCGCTGGATCCGAAGAAAACTGGGCAAAGCCTGGAAGTGGATCCAGAGAGGAGTCTATCTGGCCGGACTCCTGGTGATTGCCCACTACCTCCTGGCAATCAAGGGTGACCTGTTCAGCCTCCAGGGGGGCTACACTGGTGCACTGGCCGCCGGGGGTATCCTGATTCTGCTTCTGGCTTTGCGATTTCCATTCATTTATAAACCACTCCAGCGCCTGATGGGCCGAGAAAGCACGGAATGACAACCAACTTTCACTGGCACCACGCTTTTCATTGCTCCCATTCAATGCCATAAGAAATTTAAGCCCATGATTTCACGCTCAGCCGCAGCGGGGCCATAGCGGCCTGGTACAATGCAGCAGTAAAAACAGAACCAATAACGCATCCCAGACTGCTGAATTCCTGCAATGCAATGATCCCGGGCGGAGCCAAATCTTCATTAAAAGGCATATCCATCATGACCATACAAACGGACAATCTGGACGCTTTCCTGGATTCCCTTCCACACAACCACAAAAAAGCAGCTTTCATCCTCTCCCTTGAAATTATTGATCCCCAGCATCTGATAAAGGCGCTGGGAGACCTGGCAAAACGCGGATATCTGGGCTGCCTGCCCTTTGCAAAAGATGAATATGATACCCTTGCCATCCGGCTTTCACCCTGCCAACCCCTCTCTGAAAGCCCGATTGCCATCGCCAGCGGCAATATGATCGAGGGTCTGACAATTGCCCCAGACCTGGCGCATTTTGTCGCCGGACGCATGGCCCAGCGGGAGGTGATAACCCACAAAGCGGAAGCATTACGCGAGGATTCTGAAGCGCTCCTCAGATTTGCCGCCAACTTTGGGAGCACAGCCAGTGTCGAAAATATCGTATCCCATCTTTCGGAAATTGAGCAAACGGACCCTGCCCTGCGCGCTGGAAAAACCTGGGCGTCGCCGATGGGGAGGATCCCCTCTGTAGCATCCTTTCCGCCGCCTGGACGTTGAAAAAAGCTGCCCTGGGGGCGTGGGCCATCGACGCGGTACGCCAGTTTCCCGATCAGGACATCCCCTGGCGCTTGTTCGTCACACATCATATCTTTTCCCGAAGTGGAGAAGACCTTACGGACGCTGTGGCCAGGCTCGTGCGGGCTAATGATATTTTTGACCCCACCTATATCAGCCGCTACCGAAAACCAGGGAAAGGTGCCTGGGCTGTGGAAGCCCTGGTTTTAGGCGTCCGGTGGGCCTTGAGCCAGCCTGATAAAGACCTGCCCCTGCCGGACAGCCTGTGGAAGGCAGCCCAGGCCTTTGCAGAAGGCCCGGATTCCTATGATGGGCTTTTGCATTTCGAGGCGGCCAGGGATATAAGGGAAACCCATCCTGAGCTGGCCTTTCGCCAGGTCGCCAATGCAGCGGGTTTTTATGCCCGCAGGCACGGCGCCGTCCTGCCGGAAATGCTCATCGAGGCGCATGCATTATGCCAGGCCAATCACTGGCAGACATTGACAGACTGCCTGGCGCTTACCAGGGAGGTTTTGGGAAGATAAAATTCATCTCCATTCTGCAAAACCACAATCCCGAAAATTCCAGCACAGATGAGAAGCATTTATCGGGATGTGGTGTAAAATGGGAAAGATGATATCGTTGACCATTCTACTGCATTGAGGAGCCATATGTCACCCAAGAAAATCCGAACCGGAATTGTCGGATGTGGCGGCATCAGCCGATTCCACGTCCGGAACATGTTTGAAAATGACGCCACTGAAATTGTCGCCCTGTGCGACCCTTACCAGCCTTCGATCGAAAAGCTGGCCAAGGAGTTTGAAGCTCACGATAGAGAAGTCCCCCCGAACGAATCCGATCTGCAGACCTTTCTGAAGACCTTTGACCTGGATGCTGTGCTGATCGCCACGCCCCATTCCATGCACCACGATCACACCGTGGCCTGTCTCGAAGCCGGGCTGGATGTGCTGCTGGAGAAGCCCATGGTCGTCAACACTGCGGAAGCCCTGAGCCTGATCAACACCCGCAACCGCACGGGCAAAACCCTGGTCATCTCTTTCCAGGGCAGCCTCTCACCCCTCATCCGCCAGGCATCCCAGGGCATCCGCGATGACGCCTATGGAGAACTGCTCTCCGTCAGCGCTACGGTTTGGCAAAATTGGGGGCCGAATGTGTCCGGCACCTGGCGGCAGAAGCCGGAGCTTTCCGGCGGCGGGTTTATCTTTGACACCGGCGCCCACATGCTGAACACTGTGGCTGACCTGGTCAATCAGGACTTTGTGGAAGTGGCGGCCTGGATGGACAATCACGGCCGCCCGGTGGAGACCATGTCCGTGACGGTGGCGAAACTCTATTCCGGCGCTTTTGTGACACTGCACGGCTGCGGAGAAACCATTCCCTCCTGCAGCTCGGTGATTAAAGTCTTCTGCAAAGAGGCCATCCTCACCACCGGCGCCTGGGGCCGCTCCCTCCAAATCCAGAAATCCGGTGAGGAAGAAGCCAAAGATGTTCCCTTCCCGCCTGCCTCCAGCGTCTGGGACACTTTCCTGAAAGTACGCGAGGGTAAAATGATCAATCCCAGCCCGCCCGAAGTCGGGCTGCGCATGATCCGTCTGTATGATGCCATCTGCCTCTCGGCTGCGGAAGGCGGCCGGGTGGTGACCATTGAAAAATAACCCTTTAAGGAGAGAAAAATGAAAGACGCACCACGTATCACTGTCTGGAATGAGTACCGCCATGAACAAAGCGATGAGGATGTCCGCGCCGTCTATCCGGACGGGATCCATAATGCCATCGCCGGTTTCCTGAAGGAAGCTGGGCTGCCCGTGCAGACCGCCACCCTGGACGAACCGGAACACGGCCTGTCAGAAGCGGTCCTGGATCAGACCGACGTGCTGATCTGGTGGGGGCACATGGCCCATGGCGAAGTAGAAGATGCCATTGTGGATCGTGTGCAGGAACGGATTCTGAACGGTATGGGGCTGATCGTGCTCCATTCCGGTCATTTTTCAAAGATTTTCAAGCGGATGATGGGCACCACCTGCAACCTGCGCTGGCGGGAAATCGGTGAAAAGGAACGGGTCTGGACTGTGGCCAACGGCCACCCCATCGCCAAGGGCGTGGGCCCCTATTTTGAGCTGCCCCATGCGGAAATGTATGGCGAATATTTTGATATCCCCGAGCCGGATGTCCTGGTTTTTGTCAGTTGGTTTGCCGGCGGAGATGTCTTCCGCAGCGGCTGCTGCTGGCAGCGCGGGTTTGGGCGGGTGTTCTATTTTGCACCCGGACACGAAACCTATCCCATCTATGAGGATGAACATGTCAAGATGGTGATCCTGAACGCCTGCTATTGGGCCGCCGCCCACGACAAACCGAACATCCAGTTTGGCCATGTTCCTGAGCCGCTGGAAGATCTGAGCTGAGGCCGAACGCGACTCCCTGATAATAACGGGCCGTTGATTGCAACGGTCCGTTTCTGTTTCTCCCCGGTGGCGGGCGGCAGATTCTGAATCCCCTGTGGACCCCCCCGTTGCCCGACATCAAATCCCTCTCCGCTGGGTGGTATAATCCTAGCGTGTTACCGAATATCAACCTGGAGGATATCGTCCGCTTACGAAAACCACACCCCTGCGGCAGCTATGACTGGCGGGTGGTGCGGCTGGGCGCGGATATCGGCCTGGAATGTGTTAAATGTAAGCGGCGGATCATGCTTGAGCGGCGTGCGCTCAGGCACCGGATGAAAGCAATCGTGAAGAAAGGCGGTGCGGCGGATGGTTGAGCCTGGTCAGACTCCTCATGTGCTTTTTCTGTTCTCCGACACCGGCGGCGGTCATCGCAGCGCGGCGCAGGCGATCATTGAAGCTCTGACCGTCTATTATCCAGGCCGGGTGACCACGGAGATGCTCGATTTTTTTGTGGAATACGCCCCGCCGCCTTTTGACATGGCTGTCACCGGCTATGCGCCCATGGCGCAGGTGCCCGACCTGTGGGAGTTGGGCTATAAACTCAGCAATGGAAAATACCGTTCCCGGCTGGTGCAGGAAGTTCTCTGGCCCTATATCCGGGGAGCAGCATCCCGGCTGGTGGAGGAACATCCCTGTGACCTGTTTCTCTCCGTGCATCCCATCATCAATACACCCATCCTGAGAGCGTTGGGAAAAGACCGGGCGCCCTATATCACGGTCATCACGGACATGGTCACCACCCATGCTTTCTGGTATAACAATCAGTCGGATCTGACCCTGACCCCCACCGAAGAAGCCCGACAACGGGGACTTGATATTGGCATGGACCCCGACCGTATTCGCGTGGTGGGACAGCCCATTGCCGACATGTTCTGCCGTCCCTCGGCCCCAAAGAAGACGCTGCGGGAAGCCCTCGGATGGCCCCAGGATCTGCCGGTGGCGCTGATGGTCAGCGGTGGGGAGGGCATGGGGCCCATTGCGGAAACCGTTCGGGCTGTGGATCAGGCGCGCCTGGACCTGGCCATGGCCGTCATCGCTGGACGCAACGAAGCCCTCAAACAAAGCCTGGAATCGGCCAACCTGGAAACGCAAACCATGGTGTATGGTTTTGTGAACAATATGGCCGATCTGATGAACGCCGCCGATATCATCATCACCAAGGCCGGACCCGGCACCATCTCCGAGGCTTTCATCGCCGGGCTGCCGATTATTCTCTATTCCCGCATGCCCGGGCAGGAAGAGGGCAATGTGGACTATGTCGTTGAAAAAGGGGCCGGCGTGTGGGCACCCGAACCGGAACAGGTGGTGACCACCCTGCGCTACTGGATCAAGCAGCCGGAGGTCCGCCAGGCCGTGGCTGCGGTGTCAAAGAGCTTGGCCCGTCCGGATGCTTCAAAATGCATTGCGCAGGTTATCATAGACACACTGGACGCATCCGCTGACTGACCGGATCATTTGTTTAAGGATGGTAATAGAACGCTATGCCAATCTTGGATCATCGCAACTTTGAGTTTTTCAGCCACGGCCCGGATCAAACCCGGCGCCTCGGCATCCATCTGGGCGGCTATCTGCAGAGGGGGGATGTGATTTGCCTGGAGGGCAACCTGGGCTCCGGCAAGACGACTCTCGTCCAGGGCATTGCACAGGGCTGGGGATCGCTGGATCCTGTCTCCAGCCCGACGTATGTGATTGTGAACGAATATCGCCGGCCTGACGGGCAGACCCTCTCGCATCTGGATGCCTACCGGCTGGCAAACGCCCTCGAAGCGGAAATTCTGGACATTGATTTGATGTTAACGCGGGGACCAATCGTTGTGGAATGGCCGGAACGGATCCAGGAGGTGCTGCCGGATGCACACCTTTGGATTCGCCTGCGGTATACCAGCGTTGAACATCGCGCCATGTTGATTTCCCCCCGCGGCCCGCATTATCAAAACCTGGTTGAAACCCTTCAAAAACAACTGTATGGAGATTTTTAGTGCTATTGGCAATTGATACATCCACCACCTGGATCAGCCTGGCGTTATACGATGGCGTCCAGGTTCGATATGAAACGACCTGGCAAAGCCAACACCACCACACCGTTGAGCTGGCGCCTGGCATTGCGCATCTCTTCGAACAGACCGGCGCTGACCAGGAGAACCTGACGGGCCTGGGCGCGGCCATTGGTCCCGGTTCCTTCACCAGCCTGCGCATTGGGCTGGCGGCTGTGAAGGGCCTGTCTCTGGCGCGCAACCTGCCGGTGGCCGGGGTGCCCACCCTGGACATCCTGGCGGCAGCCCAACCCCCGGAGGATAAGCCCCTGATTGCGGTCCTGCAGGCCGGGCGCACCCGGCTGGCGTATGCCCCCTATCGGAACGAAGATGGAGTCTGGCGGGCCCAGGCGGAAGCAGCGGTCATTGATGCAGAGGCGCTGGTCAAGACCATCAACGAACCGACCATTCTGTGCGGGGAATTGTCCGAGGAAGCCCGCAGTGTTCTGGGCCGGCGCTGGAAGAACGTCCTCCTTGCACCCCCCGCGCGGTGCCTGCGGCGGGCGGGTTTCCTGGCCCAGATCGCCTGGGAGCGGTTGGACCAGGATCAGGGAGATGATCCCATGACCCTGGCGCCGATTTACTTGCACACCGCCACGCCGATCCCCGAATAAGGTTCCGAATGCCCAGGGCACCGCAGGTTCACCTGCGACCAATGACCCCGGCGGATCTGGAGAGGGTCCAGGCCATTGACCGGCAGTCCTTCCCCACACCCTGGCCGGAAAAGGCTTTTCGTTTTGAATTGTCCCGGAATTCTATCTGCTGGGTGGCTGAGATCCTGGACTCTGACGGGGGTGTTCGGTTGGTGGGCAGTATGGTGATCTGGCAGGCACAGAACCGGGCCCATATTGCCACCCTGGCCGTCCGGCCCGGGATGCGCCGTCAGGGGATTGGAACGCGCCTTCTGGCCCGGGGGCTGATGGAGGCCCGGCAGCAAGGGGCCAGCGCAGCCACCCTGGAGGTCAGAGAAACCAACACGGCGGCTCAGGATCTCTACCGGTCCTTCGGCTTTGCGGTGGTGGGCCGGAACCCCGGCTATTATAAGGACACTGGAGAGGACGCCATCCTGATGCGCCTGGACGCTCTGGATGCGGCGCGTCTTGCCGCCCAAATTGAGCCTGAATCGGATTAAGCCTCAACCTGAGCCAAAACGACTGGAGGTATGTTGTGAAACCGGAAGATGTCTTGAAAGAGGTTGCGGAGAGCGCGTCCCGCTGCACACGCTGCAAGCTGCACTATTCCCGCAAGAAGGCCGTCCCTGGGGCGGGCAACCCCCAGGCGAAGATCCTGTTGATTGGTGAGGCGCCGGGTTTTCATGAAAATCAGCAGGGACTACCCTTTGTGGGCGCCGCCGGGCAATTTCTGGACGAGCTTCTGGCTGAGGCCGGACTGGAGCGGGAGGGGGTCTTTATCACCAATGTGGTCAAATGCCGACCGCCCGGCAACCGGGACCCTCAGATGGAGGAACTGGCAGCCTGCCGGCCTTATCTCGAACGCCAGATCGCGGCGATCAACCCTCCGGTGATTGTGACCCTGGGCCGCTATTCGATGGGGCATTTCATCGCCAATGGCAAAATCAGCGCTATCCATGGTTCGGCCTACTGGTCCAACGGCCGGATGATCGTTCCCATGTACCACCCCGCAGCCGCCCTGCACCAGCCCTCCTTACGGGATGTGGTCAGGGGGGATTTCAACAAGCTGCCTGAATTGATCCGCAAGGCCCGGGAAACCCGGCAGAACAACCCCGATCTGGCGGCCATGAGCAGCGCCATCACCGATGCGGATCAGCCGGATGATCATTCCGCGGAGCAATTGAGCCTGTTCTGATTGACCTCCCTGGACAGACGCCGTGAGGTTATCGAGCGGCTGTGATAAAATCATCCTTTGATGACCCTGTTAGCAAGCTAGGAAAGTTGTCATGTCTGATACGAAGGAAACCATTCTCAAGAAATTCAATACCCGAACCGCCCGGATTGGCATTGTGGGCATCGGGTATGTGGGCTTGCCCCTGGCCGTGGTCTTTGCCGAGGCAGGATTTGATGTCATCGGCGTAGATCCGGACGCGGAAAAGGTCCGGGCCATTAACCGCGGCGAGAGTTATATTCTGGATGTTCCTACGGAGCAGGTCCGGAAGCTGGTGGATGCCGGCAAGCTGACGGCCAGCACGGCCTATGCCGATCTGGCGGATGTGGATGCGGTTTCCATCTGTGTGCCCACCCCCTTGCGCAAAACGGGGGACCCGGATCTGTCCTTTATCGCTTCGGCCACCCAGTCCCTGGCTCCGCACCTGCACCCGGGGATGGTCGTGGTGCTTGAATCCAGCACCTATCCCGGCACCACCCGGGAGATGATGCTGCCGGTGCTGGAGGAAGCCAGCGGTCTGACCGTCTGTGAGGATTTTTTCCTGGCTTTTTCCCCCGAGCGGGTGGACCCCGGGCGGGATGATTGGACGACCATCAACACCCCCAAGGTGATTGGCGGCATCACCCCCGACTGTGGTGAGGTGGCGGCGGCCTGGTATGCTGAAGCCCTGGAAACGATTGTGCCCGTTTCTTCCACAGAGGTGGCCGAAATGGTGAAGCTCCTTGAGAACACCTTCCGCATGATCAATATCGGCATGGTCAACGAGCTGGCTTTGATGTGCGATCGCCTGGGCATTGATGTTTGGGAAGTGATTGATGCGGCAGCGACCAAGCCCTTTGGCTTCATGAAGTTCACCCCCGGGCCGGGACTGGGCGGGCACTGCATCCCGATTGACCCGCTCTACCTTTCCTGGAAGCTGAAGTCCCTCAATTACACCGCCCGGTTCATCGAGCTGGCCTCCGAGATCAACACCAACATGCCCCGGTATACCCTCGGGAAGATTCAGGACGCCCTGAATGACCAGACCAAACCCCTCAAGGGCAGCAATGTGCTGATTTTGGGGGTGGCTTACAAACCGGACATTGACGATTTGCGGGAGTCCCCGGCCCTGGATGTGATCCACCTTTTGCAGGAGAAAGGCGCCCTGGTGTCCTACCACGATCCCTATATAGCTCGGGTGGAACATGAGAACCTGCATCTTTCCTCGGTGGAGGATCTCATGAAGGCCGTGCGCGGCGCTGATTGTGTGGCGATCATCACCAACCACAGCGATTATGATTATGCCAGGATCCTGGAAGCGGCTGCTCTGATCGTGGATACCCGCAATGCCCTGGGGCAGGCGGGAAAGGAAAGCCCCAAAGTGGTGAGGCTCTGATGGCCCACTATCTGCTGACCGGAACCGCAGGCTTTATTGCCTTTCGGGTGGCTGAATTTCTTCTGGAAGCCGGGCACACAGTCTATGGCGTGGATAATCTGAACGCTGCGTATGATATCCGGCTGAAGGAATACCGCCTCCGGCGGCTGCAGCAGTACCCCCGATTTCATTTCAGGAAACTGGATATCTCCGAGCGGGAGAATATCTCCGTCCTTTCCGGGTTTTTGCCGGATGGAACCGCCGGGGTGATCAACCTGGCGGCCCGGGCGGGGGTCCGGACCAGCCTGACAGACCCCTGGGTGTATGTAGACACCAACATGACCGGGACTCTCAATCTACTGGAGCTCTGCCGCCGGAGGGATATCACGAAATTCATTTTGGCTTCCACCTCCAGCCTGTATGCGGAGGAATCCGATCCGCCCTTCCGGGAGGATTTTGACACCAACCACCCTCTCCAGCCCTATGCGGCCAGCAAGAAGGGGGCCGAGGCGATGGCCCACGCCTACCATTATCTCTATGACCTGGATGTGACCATCCTGCGCTTTTTCACCGTCTATGGTCCGGCGGGGCGGCCGGATATGGTCATGTTCCGTTTCTGCCAGTGGATTGCGGAGGAAAAGCCTGTGGTGGTCTACGGCGATGGGGAACAATCCCGGGGGTTCACCTATCTGGATGATATCGCCCGGGGCGTCATCCTGGCCCTCAAGCCGGTCGGGTTTCAGATCATCAACCTGGGGGGTCATGAGGTGATCACCATCAACTATCTGATCCGCATGCTGGAAGAGCGCCTGGGTAAGCAGGCCCGGGTGACCCATCGGGAACGGCATCCCGCTGATGTGAAGACCAACCAGGCGGATATCACTCGGGCCGGTGAGATTCTGGGCTGGGAGCCCCGGGTGAATCTGGAAGAGGGCGTCACCCGGCTGGTGGCGTGGTATCAGCGAGAACGCGCCTGGGTCAGCCAGGTTGAAACCCCATGAAGCGCCTCTTTAACGGTCTGGGGACCTGGGGGAAAGACGTCATCCTCAAGAAGGTCGTCGGTAATTCAGCCTATCTTTTCGGAAGCCAGGCGGTCAGCGCTGTTCTGAGCATTCTCACAGCCAACCTGTTGGGCGTGGCCAGCTTCGGGGAGCTGGGGGTTGTGATTGGCTTTGTGACCAATATTAACCGATTGCTGTCCTTTCGCATGCGGGATTTCGTTGTCAAATATATGGGGGGTTGTCTGGCCAATGACCAGCGCAAGGAGGCCGGGGCTATCCTGAAGGCGGCGGCCCTGACGGAAATGCTGACCTCCCTGGCTGCATACCTTGTGCTGGCGCTGCTTTCCGGCTGGGGGGCATCCAGCTTTGCCAAGGACCCGGCCACCCAACCCCTGTTTCTGATCTATGGCCTGACGATCCTCGGCAATATCATGGCGGAAACGGCCACCGGTGCGCTGCATGTCACCGGTCATTTCCGGTCCCAGGCCTTGCTGAACCTCCTGCAGAGCCTGATGACGGCCGGTTTATTCCTGATCGTTTATCTGAATCAGGGCGGGTTGACCGCCGTGCTGCTGGTCTATCTGGCCGGGAAAATGGTCCTGGGGATAGGGCCGGTGCTCCTGGCCCTCTATTGGGTGCCAAAGGCCCTCGGCAGGGGTTGGTGGCGCACGCCCTTGCGCGGCAACCTGCCGCCTCACAAGGGCATGGTGCGCTTCGCTCTGAGCTCCAACTTCAGCGGGACGGTGACCATCCTGGCCCGGGACAGTGAATTGCTGTGGGTCAGCTATTTTTTCAACACCACAGTCAGCGGCTATTTCAAGGTGGCCCTGGCGGTGATCAACCTGATGGTTATGCCCATCACCCCCTTCATCAGCACCACCTTTCCGGAGATCATCCGCAACATCGCTAAAAAGCAGTGGACCAAGCTGAGACTCCTGCTGACCCGGGTGACGATCATCTCCGGCGCCTGGACGGGTGCGGTGGCGGCGGGGCTGGTTCTCCTTGGACGGCAACTGCTGTTTTCGCCCTGGAACTTTTTCGGACGGACGATCTACATTTATAAAGCCGGCTACGCGCCAGCCTTTGGGGTCCTGCTGGTGCTGTTGGTTGGATTTGGCGTGGCCAATATCTTCTTCTGGGACCGCACTCTGCTGCTGGCTTTTGGCAAGGCCGATTATCCCCTCAAGGTGAGTTTTTTTGCCATGCTCGGGAAGGTGATACTGGCCTTCCTGATTGTGCCCACGGTGGGCTATCTGGCCGAAGCGGCTTTGTTCTCAGGCTATTTTCTGGTTGTGGTGGGGCTTCTGGTCTGGCGGGGATTGCGGGAAGTGCAGCGCCGCAGCGGTCAATCGCGGCCTGCGGCATCCTCCTCCGGTTCCTGAGGGTAACAGCGTCCGGTCTTTTTTTCTCACTTCACTATTGTGATCTTGTGCGTCCGGTGCGGGTTTCCTGACCGGACTATGGCGGTCCGTCGGGCGCCGGCGTGCCCGTGGGGGCTTTCGCGGTGGGAAGGGCTGTCAGGGTGGCCAGGGCTTCTTTTTCCGGAAGCAGGTTCTCCTGGATGGCCGCTTCCAGGTCGGCCCGCCGCTGGGCAGCGTACGCTGCCGCCAAGGCGCGGCGGGATTGCGCATCAAAGGTGAGGAGGATGTGGATTTCCTGAAAGGCCAGTTTGAAGGGATAGAGCCACTCACCGGGGAGGGACTGGGCAGAGGCGGCTGTGAGGCTGCTGAACAGGATGAAGGCGAATATCAGCATAAACAGGATCAGAATCAGGCGTTTGGCCCGGCCCTGCAGGAGAATGTTCCCGAGGTCATCCAGGATGTTCTTTTTCTCCACCTGGTGGGTTTCTTTTTGCTCTGCCAAGGCCTGTAAGAGCTGCGTTTTGCTGGCAAGCTGTGCGCGGGGTGAGACAGCAGGGTCTGGCGTACGCCGGACCCGGGCGGCTGTTTCCAGGAGCGGCAGGAGGCGGTCCTTTTCCGCCGGAAATTGCGTTGCGATGTCCTCTGGCCGCGCGCCCCTGTGCAGGGATTGGAGTCCTTCATCCAGAATCCGCTCAAATTCCCGATCAGGACGCATGACACTCCTCTTGCTGGAGGGTCTGCCTCAGCGCGGCCAGGGCCTGACGCTGGAGGGATTTGACGGCCTGGGACGATCTTCGCAGGACGGCGGCCACTTCCTGGGTGGGCCGGCCTTCGATTACCCCAGCGATGAGAACTTCCCGCTGGTCTTCAGCAAGGTGGGCCAGAATGTTTCTGAGGCATTCGGGGCTGAGATGCTTTATGCACTTATGGTTGGGGTCGCTCCGCCTGAGATCAGACGGAGGATCGGGGGGTGGCGGCACCTCATGCCGGGGTCCGGGTTCCCCCGGCAGCTCCCGGGCCAGGGTGTGCAGCCAGGTCAGAAAAGGGGAATTGTCGGGTTTGTACAGCCCAATTTTCTCGATGACGCAGAGGAAAAGGTCGGCGGTGCGCGCTTCGGCCGTTTCCCTGTCTTGGGTGCGATAGAAGAAAAAGCGAAAAATGTCCTGGTAATAGCGGTCGTGGATTCGGGCAAAGGCCAGCATGTCGCCCTGCCGGGCACGCTGAATGGTGTTTGATTCCTCAAAATGCATGGTGATCCTCTGCGCAACGTGTGCGATATGAGATGAATGGGCCGACTGGGGCCGAACGTGAGTTAATTATATCGGAACAGGAACTCAAATTACACCAACGGGGCGCATCAATCTGGCGCAGAAAACAACGCCTTATGGCAAACCGGCCGAGGGAGCGCCCCCGAGGCAGACCCGGGTTTGGGATGGTTATCTGTTGGGTGGGTCTGACGCTGCAGTTTGAAAAGATCCGATCGTGTGGATGGAGTATTCGTCCGCCAACGATGGATCTGGGCCTCAAGGTCCTGGGGCGCTGCCGCTTGAACAAGCGCTTTTTAATGCGGAAAGGTATCCAAAACCCAATCCGTCATGATTTCACCCTGGCCTTTGAGATTCATCGCTTTCCCTCGCTTCACCGGCCGCGCGCCAGGAAGTACACGTCCTTTACCCCCAGCGATCTCACCTGTCGGTAGATTGTCAGCGCGTCCCTCAGGGTGGGCACGATCAGGAAAACCTCTGTCAGCCGGCGTCCATCCGGGAGCTGGCCGGCATTTTGCCAGGTGGTCAGGGTTCGCACTTTTTCCAGATCAAAGCTCCCATCGGGGCTCACCGTCAGATATTGATAGCCATGATGGTACCCCAGGCGGTGATAGCCTGACACAAAGGGGTCGTCCCCGGCCTCAAGGGCCTGGAGGAGGGGCTCAAAACCCGATTCCAACGGCAGGTCAAACCGGTTGGCCCAGTAAAACGCCTGGCGAGCCCGGACGGCCAGGAGCGCTTCCGGGTCATCCAGATTTTTGGCCCACTGCACGGCGCGCAGATCCGGCGTTAACCACCAGGCCCGGTCTGCGTCGGGCGGTTCGGTTTGGAGAAGATCGGCTGCCATGCCCCGTGGAAGATCTGCTTCTTGGAGAAACCGGGCCGAAAAGCATTCCAGCAAATTGCCAAAGGTGATCAGAGCGTGGCGGCGAGGCGGCCAGGGACTGGGGTAGGGTTCCAGGCTCAATCGGACGCGGGCCTCCGGCCCCAAGACGAGGGCCTTGCCAAAGGATGACTGCAGCGCCTGAATGAAATCCGCCAGATCCGCCAGGGAAATCCCGGGTGAATTCGGTTCGCCCGTGGTGAAGTTCAGGAGCAGATTCATTTTGCGATACCAGGGGTAGATCATCGCAGAGAGGGGTTGTTGGAGATCGGCGATGTCAGGGTCTGGCCGGTGCAGCAAATATAAGGATCGGTCGCCCCAGGTTTGGCAGCCCCGGGCCAGGTCGGATGGGTTGGTCACTTCCCGGGTCGGGCCATTGCCAAACCGGAACCAGGGCAGCCGATCCAGCCAACCCATTTCCTCAATGCATGTCAGCAGGCGCGTCATGATGGCCGGATTTCCATACCAGGGATCCGAGGTCACCTTGGTCAGGATCAGGTCCTGGAGATGAAGCAAGACTTGCATTGTGTTGCCTTCCTGTTTTGGGTCGGATGATCTGTTGTCCCTTGGATTGTATCAAAGAAGCGGGTCATTATTGGAGAGAGCGATCGTCTGGCCCTCGCTTTATCGCCATTGATGATAGAATGGGCTTATTGTTCACAATTTAAGGAACACAGGAGCAGCCCCATGGTGACTCAAGACCCACAAGCCGCAATGCAGATGATTGAAAAAATGCTCAAGCCCTGGCAGGAAGCCCTGGAAGACCCCGCCCGGGCTCAGGAAGATGTCCTGCAGACCCTTCTTCAAACGTATGCTCAAACCGAGTACGGCCGGAAGTGCGGCGCGGAGTCGGTTGGCTCCATTGCGGACTATCGGGCTCAATTCCCCATTGCTGATTATGAGGACTACCAGCCCGTGATCCGGCGGGTGATGGCGGGAGAAACGGAGCTGTTGTTGAATGAGCCGCCGGTCGGCTGGGCGATCACCCGGGGGACAACCAAGGGAGAGAACAAATTTATTCCCATGACGCCCACCGACCTGGAGATGCGGGTTTCCGCCGGCCGGGCGGTGATGATGTACGCGCTGCAGAGCAAATCCCCCCGGGTTTTTGGGGGCGTCAACTTGAATCTCAACTTCCCCTCGGTCATCGGGACAGTCAGGGCCGGGGAGCGTGAACTCGAATATGGCTATTCCTCGGGAATCTACACCAAATTTGTTTCCCATAAGACCCCGGTCCGCTCGGTCCCATCCCAGGAGGCGATTGACGCCCTGGGGGGCAGCAAAGCCTGGAGCGCCTGGGAGAAACGGTTTGATCTGGCTTATGAACAATGCCGGGACGAAAATGTGACTCTGGTGGGGGGCGTGGCGCCAACCGCTCTGGAATTTGGCCGATACCTTCACAAAAAATATCGCACGGTTCCCAGGGATCTCTGGCAGGTGCTGGTGATGACCCTTGGCAGCACACCCGGCATCAACACCTACCGATCTGGCGCCCTACGCAGCCTGTATGGCCGACAGGTCACCATCCGGGAGATTTATGGGGCCACAGAGGGGATGTTTGGTCAGCAGATGGATGAAAAGCGCGCCTGGGCGCCCAATTATGACCTGTTCTTCTTTGAAATTGACACAGCAAAAGGCGTCAAGATGCTCCATGAAATGCAACCGGGTGAAACCGGCAGCCTGGTTGTCTCGACGCCCATTCTGGCACGGTATAAAATTGGCGACCTGATTCGGGCCTATGCGCCGCCTTATTTCCGCTGCATTGGCCGGGATCGCTGGTACACGCCCCTGGCGCACACCTGGTATATGCTCAAGTCCCTCGATTTGGGACGTTTGTGAGGGATCAGCGGCGTTTTATCAGGGCGCTGGCCAGGGCCGAGAGGCCCATGGCGATGAGGATAAAGGGCCAGACGATGTCCCATCCGAAGATGCCGCCCAGGCCGATCCCCAGGAAGATCGCTGCCAGGAAGAAATTTCCGCCCGAAGAGGAGCGATAAGCCGGCACGAAGGTGCGGATCAGCGCTTCGATGAAGATGATGAAGCCGGCGCCGGTGAAAATGACCGACCAGGTGCTCAGCTCAACAAATTCGAAGCCCTCCGGCAGAACCTGACCGGTGGGAATCTGTGACAGCCAGCCGAGGCTGTTGGCCAGGAAGACCAGGCCGGCCCAGATCAAGATCAGCGCCCAGGTCAGGGAGCTGAGAGGATCCCGATGGTCTTTCTCGTAGGTCTTATCGTGCTCTTTTTCCTGTTTTTCCTCGACCTTTTCGTCATAATAGGGCTCCCGCTGCGGCGCAGGATCATTTTGGGGTTGGTCTTGTTCGTTGTCCTGATTGTTTGTGGAAGTCTGCTGGTCACTCATGGGATGTCCTTTTGTTTGATTAGGGTAGCTTGACTCTATTAAAATATATCATATTTCGTGGTTGTTTTGAATGCCCCCATATTTTGGCTGCATTTGGCTTTGTTACATAACTGCAAGGAAATATTTCTTAATTAAAACTAAGGAAATTTATAATTGGTATTGAACTTCTGGATGACTACAGCACGGGTTAATTGATTTTATGGCCAAGACACCGAGCACCACCATCATCCTGCCGGTGCGCAATGAGAGCCGGCATATCCGGGAAACCCTCCGGGCTGTTTTGAATCAGGATTATCCCGGGGAAAAAATGGAGGTGATTGTGGCCGACGGCGCTTCCACGGACGGCACCCCGCAGATTGTGGCGGAACTGGCGCGGGAGAACGAAAACCTGCGCCTGGTGCACAACCCGGAACGGATTGTGCCCACGGGGTTTAACCGGGCTTTGCAGGAGGCCCGGGGAGAGATCATCATCCGGGTGGACGGCCATACCCGGGTTGCCGGGGATTATGTGCGGCAGTGTGTGGATGCCCTCCAGCGCACCCCGGCTGTTACGGTGGGGGGGCGCATGGACCCGGTTGGGGAAACCCCGATCGGCAAGGCCATTGCCCTGGCCACCACCACCCCCTTTGGCGTGGGCGGGAGTCGGTTCCATTTTTCCACCAGGGAGGAATGGGTAGACACCGTCTATATGGGCGCCTGGCGCCGGGAGACCTTCCGGCAGATCGGTGGGCTGGATGAGGAAATGGTGCGCAACCAGGATGACGAATTCAATTATCGTATTCGGGCCAACGGCGGCGGCGTGTTGCTCTCACCGGCCATTCACTCGGTCTATACCGTGCGCCCGTCCCTGTCCGCCCTCTGGCGTCAGTATTTTCAGTATGGGTTCTGGAAAGTGCGCGTCCTGCAGAAACATCCGCGCCAGATGCAATTGCGCCAGTTTTTGCCCGCCTTGTTTGTCCTGGCTTTGCTGGCATCATTCTTGCTCATGATTCTGACACCAGAACGATGGCCCCTTCCGGTGGGGATTGCGGGTGTCTATGTCCTGGCCAACACGGCTGCTTCGGTTCTGGCTGTGCTTCAGCGTCGAAAAGGGCCGGGGATGGCCGGTCTGGTTTTCCTGGTCAACGCGACCATGCACATCGGCTATGGGACGGGCTTTATTTTGGGATTATTGTTTTTTATCAATCGTTGGAAGGATCGTGAAGGAAAGGTAGCGCCGGTTTAAGCACGTGGTCGGTATGCACGACAGCGAACCCCGCGCACAGTATGTTATGGAGAAAACGACGCCAAACCAATTTGTTTTTGCCTCAAAGAAAGCGGTCAAGCGCACCCTCCTCCGGCCGATAAAATGGCTGGACCGGGCTCTGCGCCGGTTGATGGATCTGGTCATCTCCGTTGTGGCATTGGTCGCGCTCTCTCCTGTTTTTCTGCTGATCGGTATTGCCATCAAGCGCGATTCCAAGGGGCCGATTTTCTACACGGGCCCCCGGGTGGGCAAAGACGGCAAGATATTTAATATCATCAAGTTCCGCACGATGTTTGAAAGTCCGGCCTCCTACAACGGCGCTAAGATCACTGCTTCGGATGATGACCGCATCACGGCCACAGGGAAGTGGCTGCGGGAGACTAAGCTCAACGAGTTGCCACAATTCATTAATATCTTCAAAGGGGATATGAGCCTGGTTGGACCTCGGCCCGAAGACCCCGACATTCTGGAGGAATGGCCGGAGGATATCAAAAAAGAGCTTCTCTCGGTGCGTCCCGGGATGACCAGCCCCGCCAGTGTGATCTATCGCAATGAGGAAAGCTTGCTGAAGTCCACTGTCCTGATGGATGATTATTTCCTGAAAATTCTGCCCTCCAAACTGCGGCTGGACCTGGTCTATCTTCGCAACCGCTCCATCATGACCGACCTGGACGTCCTCTTCTGGACCCTGGTGGCGGTTCTGCCGCAATTGAAGGATACGGCCATCCCGCAGAACAAGCTCTATTGGGGTCCCCTGTCCATTTTTATCAGCCGCTATTTATCGTGGTTCTTGCTTGACAGCGTGATCGCTTTGCTGGCGGTGGGCGTGGCGGGTCTGATCTGGCGGGCGAGCGGCCCCTTTGACCTCGGCATCCGGCTGGCGTTTCTGATTGGGATTGGCATTTCCCTGGTGTTCAGCTTATTTAATGCCATTTTGGGACTCAATCGGATAGAATGGTCGCGGGCTTCGATCAGCAATGCGGTGCTTCTGGCAGCCTCGACCATTCTGGCCACGGTGGTGCTGATTTTGATAAATGTCAACGTGGGCGAGTCCTACCCCTTGCCGCGTTCAATGCTCCTTGGCGCCGGGTTGTTGTCCTATCTGGGGTTTGTCGCTGTGCGTTATCGGGAGCGTCTCCTGGTGGAGCTGGCCGGGTTGTGGGTCAGGCTGCGCGGGCGGGTCAGCGCAATTGGAGAACGGGTTCTGATTATTGGCACAGGAGAAAACAGTGCGCTGGCTTCCTGGCTGTTTGCCAGACATGATCTGGCGGGGGCCTTCACCATTGTGGGGATGGTGGATGACGATCCCCGCAAGCAGGGGATGGTCATTGATGGGCATAAAGTCCTTGGAACCACGGGTCGTATCTGCGACCTGGTGAAGGATTTGGATGTGGGGATCATCATTTTTGCCATGGAGAACCTCCCGCCCAAGGAGCGCCTGCGCATTTTGGGAACCTGCCGGGAGAGCAAGGCGCGCATCGTCCTGCTGACGGATGCTTTTCAGGCTGTCCGAGCCCAGATCCAGGATCTGCGCGTCACGGAAGAGGACACCGCGCCGTTGGGTTCCATTGAAACGGATCAACAGTTGAAGACGGCCAGGGTCTGGCTCTCCACAGAACTGGATAAGGTGCGCGGATTTAAAGATCTGGAGCAGATCCGCAAGCGCCTGTCGGAAATTCAAGAGAGATTATCGGAGTGAATCCGGATGCATGATGGGTTGAGAGAAGGAGAAAACGCACCGTGAAGGCAGTCATCCTCGCTGGCGGGAAGGGTACACGCCTTGCCCCCTACACAAAAATACTTCCCAAGCCCTTGATGCCTATTGGCGATGTCCCCATTCTGGAGATCATTTTGCTGCAGTTGAAGGCTGCAGGCATCACGAACGTTGTCCTGACTGTTGGGCATCTGGCTGAGCTGCTGCGGGCTTTCTTTAAAGACGGCAGCCATCTGGGGATCAACATCACCTACAATTATGAGAAAACCCCCCTGGGGACCGCAGGCCCCCTGGCTTTTGTGGACGGGTTGGATGAGCCCTTCCTTGTGATGAATGGGGATGTGCTTACCACCATTGATTATCTGGATTTGGTTCGTTTTCATCAAGAACATGAGGCTGCGCTGACCATCGCCATGCATGCCCGAAAAGTGCACATTGACCTGGGCGTGATCGAAGCCAATGACCACGCAGATGTGGTGGGGTATATCGAAAAGCCCACCATTGACTACATGGTCAGCATGGGCGTGTATGTTTTTGACCCCGGTGTCCGGCAGTACATTCCCAGGGGTTTGTACATGGATTTTCCGGATCTGGTCAAGAAGCTCATTGCTGACGGCGAGCATGTGACAGGATACCCCTTTGAAGGGTACTGGCAGGACCTGGGCCGGCCTGATGATTACGAACAGGCTTCCCAGGATTTTGATGCAATGCGACACAAATTCCTCCCGGAGAAGTAGATTTCGGAAGGATGTAGATAAATGCGATCTGAGACGCTATGAATGCCTTTTATTATTGTCCGCATCTGGGTAAGGAAGGGGACCCGGAAACCGCGATTGGTTTTCCGCATTCCAGCAACCGTTGTTATGCGGGAAAATCGCCCCTGGCCGTCAAAAATGATTACCAGGAGCGTTATTGTCTTAATCCCAACCATCAGAACTGCTCCGTTTATCAGCAGAATCCGGTGACCCTGCCCGGAGGCGCGAATTTGCCTGAGGAGATGGCTGCGCCTTCACAGCCTCCGGAACCGGGGGATGCGTTGAATCCCCCCACCAAACCCGGAAACCCGACCGGCAGCAGGGATGTGGAGATCACCCAGCCGGTGAATATTTCTGACGACAACCAGGGGGACGTCTCAGAGCAGACCGCGCCGCAGCAGATTGTGTCAAGACAGTCCCGGGATTCTGAGAAATCTCCGCCCTCTGCAATTCCTTCCACACCCCCGCCTGAAAAAAAGAAACCAACTCCCGCGCCTTCAGCCATTCCCACCGCCCCTGTCTCTGAGAAAAAGAAACCACCGCCAACGCCGAGGGAAGTGCCCCCACCCCCCGTTTCCGAGCAAAAGAAGCCGGTGTCTGAGCCTTCGGCCCAGCCGAAGCCTCCTGCAGCCGAGAAAAGGCAATCGGCGCCCAGCCCTCAACCCGCCGAGAAAAAACCGGGGCAATCCGCCCCGCCCTCGGATCTGTATGAACCAGGATCCATTGCGCCACCCCGTCCGGCGGACGGCAGCGGGCGAAAAACGCCCCCGCGGCCCAGAAAAATTCCGGGCCTTGAGGCCTATGGCCCGCAGTCCTATGGCCCGCAAACCTATGGGCCGGAGGCCATTCCGGCAAAGGGCACAACTGCCAGAGGCTATGGGCCGAATTCGGATGCCAAGGGGAGCAAAGGCCGTAAAGGCCGCGGGAAGCGACATACATCGCCTGAGGGTTCTGGGAAGGGGAAATATGGGACCCAGCCCGTGAATGTCCGGGGGATGGCCCCCATCACCAGCCCCAGAAAGCGCATGAACTGGTTGACAATCCTGGAGGTGTTGATGGGCATTGTTGTCCTGGGCGGGATTGTCCTTGTCATCTGGTTGATGATTTCTCTCATTCCAGGTGCCTCCAGGTTGGACTATACTGTCCCGGCGGACGCATCCACCACCCGACAGGTGACCCAAACCCTGGAGCCGGCGCCAACAGAAACGGCAGCGCCACTCATCACGGATACGGCAGCGTTCACACCCAGCGCCACCCAGGCAACGCCCACGCCGGAGCCGACTGAGACGGAAACCCCCGCCACGCCAACCCCGGAGGAGACGGAGGAAACCACCCCCACCCCGGAAGGCACGGAAACGACCCCAACGCCGGAGGAAACGGAGGAAGCCACCGCGACACCCGAGGTGACGGCTTCTCCCAATGCCACCGCTACGGCGGCTGCTGCGGCCTGTGAATATCCCGAAGGCTGGGTGCCCTATACGGTGCAGAGCGGGGATGTCCTGATCAACCTGGCCGAGTTCTTTGGGCTGACCCTGGCCGAACTGCAGGAAGGGAATTGCATGGATGATGAGACCCTCATTTATCCCGGCGACGTGATCTATCTTCCGGAGATCAATGAGAACACAGCCGAGGCGACCGAAGAGCCCTGACCTGCGCCTTCATTGAAAAAACCAAAAAAACCCCATTCTGTGAACGGTCGGGATGGGGTTTGTTTTTTTATTCGGTTGGTTTGGGTTGATTTTCTGGGGGGGATGACCCCGGCTGGCCGCCTCCGTGCAGACGTCAAGCGCGGATTTTGGGCCCCCGGGGATTGGATCAGGACGGGGGTGGGACGGGCGAAGCGCTTCGCCTTCCTCTCAGGGCTGCCATTCCCCGATATCCTGCCAGCAGTAATCGAGGTGTTCTGCCATGACGGCCTTCAGTTTACGTTTGACATGGGAGCGTGCGGCCTGCATCAGCTCCAACCCGCCCATTTCATTGAGGCGTTGGCCGATTTTCCTGGCCTGCACATGGTGGCAGCGCACGTTGAATTGGCCGCCGGGGTGGAGTGACAGAAAATCATCCTGTTTTCCGATGGCGACCAGTTCGTCCAGCAGGCGGTTGACTTCCCGTTTTTTCTCCCCGGACAGGTTCCGGATGGCCGGATGACCAAAAATGGCTTCCCAGATGCTCATAAGGTAGGTTCCTCTCTTTGTTGATGATTGTATTATAAGGCATGAAAAAGTGAAAGAAACGCGGCAGGCTGGCCATGTGGGAATCCGAAACTGCCCCATTGCTATATCACTCACTTAGGCGCAGCCGGTTGCTCGTGTGCCCCTGTCTGGTACATCGCTAATGCAGCGTCACTGCGCTGATGGGGCAGGAGGGGGGCTTTTTTTATCTTTCCAGACATGCTCCCACGCTGTGGGCCTATCGCCGGCGGATGATGTTGTTAAGGTGCGAGTCGGACGTGCCCTTATGCCGGACAGGTCCTTACAGCGATGTGCGGGTATTCGTTTTTGGAAAAAACGAACCGAAACGAATAGCGGCAAAGGTCAGGCCGCTGCGCTGGTTTCCTGTGCGGTCATATCTGCAAGGACGAGGTTGAGGCGCTGCTGGCGGATGGTTTTTTCACCTGATCAGAACGTTTTGGTTCTGCGGTCATGAGAAGCGCTCCTTTCGGACGTGATCATATGGCGCTGATGTACTCGTGTGATATGAGGATAAGCGATTGTGGGCGGGGGATCAAGCCGTTAAAAGCGGCTAAGAGGGGGTGATTTTTGCCGGAAGCGGCAAAGGCGAAGGGAAACAAAAAGGGCTGCCGGGAGGATGGCGACCCAAGGCATGTTGGGCTTGCGCAGATGGCTGCGTCAGATGGCTGCAAGCGCGGCGAGCACGGGCCTC
>DAOTUG010000195.1:0-12873 GCA_034437335.1 Anaerolineaceae bacterium | reverse complement strand
GCGGGAGGGTGGCCGTGGGGGTGGGCAGGGCTTCCGCCATGGCGGCCTCCGGCATCGTCTCGGATTGCTGGGGGGATTTGAGGTAAAAGGTGTCCATCACCCAGATTACCAGCAAAACCAGGATCAGGGTGGTCACCGCCGTGGCGATGCGCAGGGCGGATTCGCCCAGGCCCAGGCTCAACAGACGGTCCCAAAACCGGTCCAAAATGTGTTTGGGATCGGTATTGGGGTCTGTTTCCTGGGTTTCTGGGTCAACCGGATCAATTTCCGGCCGCTGCCAGGGGGTTTTCGCTTCGGACATGTTTTCCTCAGGGTATTGATGCATCGTGATGCTGACACTGGCGAATTTTAGCTTACCAACGTAAAAAATTTATTAAAAGGACTTAATAATGCGTCACAGGTCCTCCGGGAGTATTTCGTGGGACTTCAGAAAAGCGGACACCTGCTGAGGATAGACCCGGGGATTTTTGCGAAGGGCGTGGGCATGGTCGGCATCCGGGGCCAACCACAGCGTGCGAGGGGCCCCGGCGGGGGTTTCTGCCAGCCTTCTGGCGTGGCTGGGGGGAATGTATGCATCCGCTTCCCCATGGATGATCAGGACCGGCGCATCAACTTCTGGCAGGGCTTCTTCGGGGTGCAGGGTGTTGAAGCGCATCCCGGTCAGGATTCTGGCCCAGATGGTCGCCAGGGGCAGCAGTGGGAAGGCGGGCAGATGAAAGTCTTCCTTCAGCCGGTGGGCGATCTGGTCCCTCAGGTTGGCATAGCTGCAGTCAGTCACCAGAAAATCCACCCGGGGGTCCCGGGCTGCAGCCAGGATAGCGATGGCCGCCCCCATGGATTCTCCGTGGATGCCGATTTGTTCAAAGGGCCCGTGCTGCGCGAGGACCCAATCTATCACCGCGCTGAGGTCGTGCTGTTCGTAATAGCCGAAGGTGGTGGCCCTTCCGCCGCTTTTGCCGTGGTTGCGGTGATCGTAGATCAGGACATTGAAGCCCAGATCCAGAAAGATGCGGGCATATTTCACCGATCCGATCAGATTGTTGGTGATGCCGTGGGAAACGATCACAATGTGGCAGGCCTCGCCACTGGAAAGATAATATCCGGCCAGATCGTATCCGAAGGGGGAGGGGATGGTAAGGGCGGTTTTATCCAGGTTTTCCCAAGTTTTTGGGGAAAGGGTTCCTGATTCAAGTTCCTTTTTAAGGGTCTTTTCATAGGTCCTGTTATGGGGAAATAGCAGCACCCGGGCGAAGTAGTAGCCCAGGCCCAGGAGCAGGAGCAGCAGCAAGCTGGATGCGGCGATGAGAATAAGGGGAAGGGTCATGGATGGGGTTTCTCCGGGGTGGGTCAGCGCAGACGCTGGTCGCAGGTGTTTCGGAAAGCGCACCCGGCGCAGCGCGCGGGGTGGTGATGAGAGGGGGGCAGTGGGCTGCGCTGGTGCGCTTTGGCACGCATTTCCGTCAGGGTTTGCTGCAGGGCTTCTTGCAGTTCCTCGGTGTAGGGGATCTCAAAGGTTTGTCGGGGATAGTGCAAGATGCCGTGGGCGGGTCGTTTTCCGGTCAGATGTTCCACAAGATAGCAATAGGCGGCCAATTGGAAGATGTGGGAGTCATAGGGTTGCGGGGGCGTCCGCCCGGTTTTGACCTCAACCGGCACCGGAACGCCCTGATGGTAGACCAGGTAATCGGGTTTTCCGGCCAGGTCCAGCTTTGGATCGTAGAGGGCCTGGCTGTTTTTGCGCCATTCCCCCATGTCGGCATAGATCACCCGGCCGCCGGGAAGCCCGGATTTGCGCTGCTGGCGCCCCGCCAGCCGCAGCAGGACCAGGGCGAGGAGGATCAGGCCCAGCGCCAGCCAGAGCATGCTCAGAGCAGGGACAGGGTGGCGAGGAGGGCCAGGATCATCAGACCGGCCAGGAGCAGCAGCCACCCCAGGGCGCGCAGGGCGCCAGCCAGGACCACCTTGCGGCTGTGTTCATTGTGGAGGCGGGTTCCCCCCGCCAGGGCTTCCAGGTTTCCCGGTTCGATGCCCTGGCGCCGGTACCACCAGGCACGCTGGCAGTAAAGAAAGGCGCCGATCTCGGAGGCGTTGATGGTGCGTTTAGCCATCTTCCAGTTGGCTGAGCTGCTCGGACAGGGCCAGAAGGGATTTTTCCAACTCCTGTTGGCGGTAGCTGATGGTGATATCGGCCTGGGTGCGCTCGATGATGCTTCGGGCGATGTCCGTCCGGCGGCGCAGGCCGTAGGTCAGGGCATCCGGAAAGTCCATGGTCACCAGTTGGGCGTACATTTCCTCCATCACCTCCAGGAGCCGTTCGACTTCCGGGGAGTGTCCTTCCCGCATGATGTCCATGATCCGGCGGCGTAATTCGCCCACCACTTCCGCCATGCCGTTGAGGTAGGTGGCGTATTCCACCTGCAAGTCGTCCGGGGAAGGCAGCTCCCGGTCCAGGATGATGGCCACTGTCAGGTGGGCTTCACAGAATTCTTTGAGGGCATCCTGGGCGTATCCGGAGTAATACAGATCGGGGTCCTCCGAAAGCCCCTCCCGCATGGCCTGGGCCAGTTCATTGGCCTCGGCCAGGTGTTCCTGCGCCAGGGCTGAGTCCTCCCGGTGGATGGCGCGGATCGCCCGGGCGGCATGGCGGGTCAGATTACGGCTTTGGGCCAGGGCCGCATCCCGGATCCTGTTGCGTCGTTCAAAGGATTCCCGAATTCGGTCGGCAATTTCATCAAATCCATTCATGGGGGTCACTCGGGATTGTTGTTTGGTCGGAAAAGATCATCCGCCAGGGAGTGCTGTCCGGGAATGTTGATCTCTCCGAATTTTGATTCGTAGCGGCTGATGTTGTCCGTGAGGGCGCGCAGAAAGAGCTTGACGGCGGTGGGGGACATGACCAGACGGGATTCTACGTCGGGGTGTTCGACACCGGGCAGAACAAGGGAAAAATCCAGAACAAATTCAGCGGCTGTATGGGAAATCCGCACAAAGTTGACGTATTTTGGGTCCAGTTCCTCCGGCAGTTCAATATTAGGGATCGGTTTCTGAGGCATCCAGGTGTCTCCAGACTAGAAGGGGATATCGTCTTCGGAGCCGCTTTCTGTATCGCCCATGTCGGCTTCGTAGTCGCCTCCGCCGCCGCTGCCGCGACCGCCGGGCAGGAAGCGCACATTGAGCGCATTCACCTCAAAGGAAGCCCCCTGGGTGCCATCCTTTCGTGTGAAGACCCGCGGGCCGCCGGTGTCCGGATCCGGACGCAGACGCCCGACGACAAGGACGGGCCGGCCTTTGCTCAGGTATTGATTGCAGGATTCGGCCTGGGCGCCCCAGACGGAAACCCGGAACCAGGTCGTTTCGTCTACCTTTTGTCCGTCATTGGTGGTGTAAGAGCGGGATGCTGCCACAGAGAAGCCGGTGACAGCCTGGCCGCTGGGGGTGAATCGCATGACGGGGTCATTGCCGAGGTATCCAACGATCGTGATTTGTTGAAACATGGTGTCTCCCTTTCTGATAGGTTTGGATTAGGACTGTCTCTATTTTACTTCATTATTAAGGCGGCTTTTCACCAATTCTGCGCATACCAGCGCAGATAGTCCAAAAGATGTTCGGCCCAGTAGCCTTCGCTGTGTTCTCCGTTGAAGAGATGCCATTCGTGGGCCACGGAGAAGGTATCCAGGAGGTCGGCGAAATCCTGTGCGGTCTGGCGTTCAGGATCGCCGCGCCCGATGTCAATATAGACGGTGGGCAGGCTTTCCGGGGGATTCTGGGTCAGCCAGGCGTACACCCGGGCGCCGTCGGTCTCAAACAGGGGCAGACTGTGGGCTCCCACCCGGCCGAACAGGTCAGGGTGGGAAAAGGCAAGGTGGACGGCCCAGGCCGCTCCCCGGGAAAGCCCGCCAATGGCCCGGAAGGGAGCCTCCGCCCGGGTGGGGTGCCGGGCATCAATCCAGGGGATCAGGTCATGCACCAGGGCCTGTCCGAAAAGGGATTGCTGTGGCGGATCGAAGCGCGCTTCCTGGGGCAGGACCACAATAAACGGCGGCAGATCTCCGGAGGCGATCAGGGCGTCCATCCGGGACACCAGCCCCAGGCGGGGCCACTGGTCGTGGGTGTAAGAGAGCCCATGGAGCAGATAGAGCACCGGATAGCCCTGATCGGGCCCGGCAGGATAGCAGGGCGGCAGATAAAGGTGGTATGCAAGGGGGGCATCCAGGGTGCGGCTGTGAAAGCTGGCTGTCTGGAGCTGTCCGCCGGATGTGCGGCAATCCGGGGTGGGGGTTGGGGTTTGGGTGAGGGCAGGGGGCTCAGGTGGGGATGTGGACGGTGGGGGTGTGTGGCTGGGTGTATGGGTCGGGGTTCCGCTGGGGAGATCCGGGGAGGGTGCGGATCCTTCGGGAATGGGATTCGGTGCACCCCGACAGGCAGACAGGAGGGAGATAGAGAGAAGCAGAAATCCCAGCAGCCACGGCGCTGCGGCTGGAAGGGGGCGGGGGACTCCATCTTGACGTTTGTCCATACTTCGGATTATACTCTTATCTGCCGGGGTGTAGCGCAGACGGCCAGCGCGCCGCGTTTGGGACGCGGAGGTCGGCGGTTCAAGTCCGCCCACCCCGACTGATTAGAGAATGGAAGGCGAATGTCGGCCCCGCTTGCATTCACCTTACCATTTTTTTTAGTCCAGGCCCCGATTCGGTTTTCTGGTGGATAGTCTTTTGAAGAAACCTTTTTTGTCACTCATCATTCCTGCCCATAATGAGGAACAGCGGTTGCCGCCTTCCCTGCAAAAAATTAAGGCCTTTCTGGCAGACCAGGCCTATGCTGCTGAGGTGATTGTGGTGGAAAACGGCAGCGGGGATGCCACCCTGGCGGTGGCCCAGGCTTATGCTGCGGATTGGCCTGCCCTGCGGGTCTTTAAGGAAGAGGCCCGCGGCAAGGGGCTGGCCGTCCGGCGGGGAATGCTGGAAGCCCAGGGAGAATACCGGTTTTTATGCGATGCGGATCTATCCATGCCCATTGCACAGGTCAACCGTTTTTTGCCGCCGGCCCTGGATTCCCTGGATATTGCCATTGGCTCCCGGGAGGTGGCGGGGTCCGTACGTTATGATGAACCAGCTTACCGGCATTTTATCGGCCGGATCTTTAACACCATGGTGCGATGGATGCTTCTGCCAGGGCTACAGGATACCCAGTGTGGATTCAAATGTTTCCGGGCCGAGGTGGCGGAGCGCATTTTCCCCTATCAGACCCTGACAGGGATGTCCTTTGATGCTGAGGTCCTGTATATTGCCCGGCGGAAGGGATATCGGATTGTGGAAGTCCCCATTGATTGGTATTTTGACTCTGACAGCCGGGTGCGCCTTTTCCAGGATTCCCTGCGCATGGGATTTGATTTGCTTGCCATCCGGAGAAACGCCCGGCGGGGTTTGTATGACACCCAGAGCTAAGTTTGACCTGAGCCTGCTGCCAGAGCGGCCCGATCTGGCCTTTGAGCAGCGGCTTTGGGGCCGGGATGTCCGCAGGGTGGCCGGCGTGGATGAGGCTGGACGGGGGGCCCTGGCCGGACCGGTGGCCGCGGGGGTGGTGATTCTGCCCTGGAATCGGTCTGATCTTATGGCGCGGTTGGATGGCGTGCGGGATTCCAAGGAGATGCAGCCGGAAGCGCGCGATCATTGGTCGGCCGTGATCAAGGACCTGGCCCTGGATTGCGGGGTGGGGCTGGCTTCCTGCCAGGAAATTGACCGGATCGGCATTGTCCCGGCCACCTGTTTGGCGATTTCCCGGGCCCTGGAACAGATCCAGCAGACGCCGGATCACCTTCTCGTGGACTATCTGCAGATTCCCGATGTGACCATTTCCCAAACGCCCCTGGTGAAAGGCGACGCCCGTTCGTTGAGCATTGCCTGCGCGTCAATTCTGGCCAAGACCACCCGGGATGCCCTGTTGGTGGAGATGGACGGGCGTTTTCCGGGGTATGATCTGGCCGCCAATAAGGGATATGCCACCGCCGGGCACCGACGGGCTATTGATGCCCTGGGCCCCTGTGCGATCCACCGCCGTTCCTTTTCGCCTATCGCGGCCTATGATTCCCTGTTCCCCCCTGATGGGATGGATCCCTCGCGGGGATAGGGGGATGGCTGAGGGTTCATCCCGCCTTCTTGGCGACAATCCCATGCGCGATCAGAAAATCAATGCAGGTTTCGATGTCCTCGGCTTTGCGGGGATCCAGCCCGGTGAACTGCTGCAGGGCATCCTGATTGATGAAGGCCGTCTGCAGGGGGACACCAGGGCCAGCAGGCGCAGGTCCTGTTCTGATTTTTCCACCCCATAGTATTCCCGCAGGATCGGGATGAGCATGCTGGCGGTGTTGACGCTGCCCTGGTCCAATGTATGGCGCACCGTGATCCGGGTAATGTGGAGAAGCGCACCACCTTGTCTGCCGTATCCGCCAGGAGGTTGCGCAGCCGCACGAAGGGATCTTCCGTGTCGTTTTTGGAAGCGAATTACCAGGGGCCGCTGCTGCACTCACCTGGGCATTGACCGCTTCAAAGAGGAGATTTTTCTTGGATTTGAAGTGGTCATTGATCAGGCCGAGGCCACCCGGCCCGTTCGGCGATCTGCCGGGCGGTGATGCCCTCACGATTCGGGGCCTCGGCAAGGCGTTCCTGGTCGGCCTGCAATATGCGCTCCCGGACGCTTTTCTCATCGGATGACATGCTGTGCTGCTGCTGATCGGTCGGGTTTGAACATGTTCAGAGACTATCCCTTCAAGGGCCGGGATGCCAACGGATCTGTGGCACTCCGCGGGGGATTGGGTGCTTTGATGCGAATGGTTGTGATAGGATTAGGATGTGAAATTGTCCAGGATCAGAACCGAAATAAGAGATCAGCTCCGGACTCCCGTCTTTGTGCGGCTTATGGAGCCGCGCTGGCAGGCCTGGGTGATTGTGGGAGCGGCCGCGCTGCACCTGGGCGCTTCCCTGCTGGGACTGCCAATCTGGATGTGTCCCTTCAAAGCCCTCACGGGGCTGCCCTGCCCCGGGTGTGGCCTGGGGCGGGGGGTGGCGCTCTTTCTGCGGCGTCAGTGGCGGGAGGCCCTGCAGGTGCATGCCTTCGCCCCCCTGTTTTTGCTGGGATTGGTCCTTTTGGGGGTGGTCAGTGTTCTGCCGCAAGCGGGCTATCGCAAGGTTTTGGGGTGGATGACGGATTTTGAGGAGCGCACGGGCCTTGTGACGCTGATCCTGCTGGCCCTGATACTCTACTGGATCGCCCGTTTGGCGATCCTGGGAGGGGATTTTGTTTGAGTGGTGAACAGGCGCGCACGCGCAAGGAGGAAATATGTTGGAAGGACTTTTCAATAATTCGGCGGCCCTGGCCTCCGGCATTGCAGGGATCATTGTATGGTTGATGGGGATTGTGGTGCTGATCAAACTCGTTCAGCGCGAGGGCTGTCTGATGGGCATCCTGGGGTTCATCTGCATGATCTACACTTTCGTTTGGGGGTGGATGCATGCAAAACGCGAGAACCTGACCACGGTGATGATCATCTGGAGCATCCTGGTGGGGCTGGCGTTTATTGCCTCAGGGGGATTGTATCTCCGGGGTTGGTGAAAGGCTGAGGGAGCGGATAGGTCGGGTTGTCCCGGGCGGACTAGGTTCCCCAATCGCGCAGATAGAGAAAATCGTAGCCGATGGTTCGTCGGGACAGTTTGGCGATGGGCGGCATGACCCGTTTGAAGTGGTTCTGCCGCATCCGCTTTAGCACCTTCTGGACAAATTCCGGCGCGAAACCGGCCTCAACGCAGGCTTCCGGGCGATAGCGTTGGTCCACCAGGAGATAGAGCAGTTGATCCACTTCCGCATAGGTGAAGCCAAGTTCTCCTTCGTCGGTCTGCCCCTGCCATAAATCGGCTGACGGAGCTTTTTGGATGACTTTCTCGGGCACGCCCAGCGCCCGGGCCAGTTCCCGGACCTGGGTTTTATACAGGTCGCCGATGGGCTGAATGGCCGCGGCGGAGTCGCCATATACGGTGGAATAGCCCAGGAGCATTTCGGTCTTATTGCTGGTGCCCATCACCAGGCCGTTGAAGACCACGGATTGGTCGTAGAGCACGATCATGCGGGTCCGGGCCATGATATTTCCTGCCCGGACGTTGCTCATATCTTCAAACCGCTCGATCAGGGGGTCAACCATGGCGGTGATCTCGATGGTCATGGATTGGACGCCCAGATGGTCAATCATCAACTGGGCATCGTCCAGGGAGGCCTGGGAGGAATTCTTGTAGGGCATGCGGATGGCCAGGACATTTTCTGGCCCGAGGGCTCTGGCGCTCAGGTAGAGGCTGAGGGCGGAGTCAATCCCCCCTGAAACACCCAGAAGGGTTTTGTTGAATCCAACCCGGGTCAGTTCGCTCCGGATGAAGCCTGTCAGGATCTTTTCCGCCAGGTCGGTGTTGATTTTCAGAGTGTGGGTCATGGTCGCAGAATCCTTTCCAGCTCCCGTTGCACCAGGGAGGTGCGTTCGTCCCGCAGGAGGGGCAGCCGGGCCCGGGTGCGGTGAAGTTGATTGAGGTCAATTTCAGCCACCGTCAGCCCGGGTTCAAAGTCCGGGGCCCGGACGACGAGGTCGCCATTGGGATCGAAGATGGTGGAACCGCCCCAGAAATTGAGGCCGTCCTCGTACCCTACCCGGTTGGCATGGGCCACAAAGGCGGTGAACAAACCAGCATAGGCCCGGTTAGTGTGCTCGACCCATTCCGAGGAGGCCAGCCGGGGATCCTCGTTCAGGCCGCGTCCCGGGGAAGCGGACGTGAACAGGAGAATGTCCGCCCCATCCAGCCACAGGAGATAAGGCAGGGACGCGTGCCAGAAATCCTCACAGATCAACATGCCCAGGCGTCCAAAGGGGGTGTCAAAGGCGCGGACGGAATCGCCCCAGGCGAAGTAGCGCCCCTCGTCAAACATGCCGTAGGTGGGGAGGTAGACTTTGTTATGAACATGCAGGGTCTGGCCCCGGGAAAGATAGGCCGAGGCGATATAGAATCGGTGGCGGCGGTCCTCATGAACAAAGCCGACCACCAGATCAATCCCCTGGCTGGCCTGGAGCAGTTTGCTGAACACCGGGTCGTCCGGATGCGGCCGGAGGGCACAGGAAACAGCCAGATCCTGGAGCACATAACCGGTCAGGGAGAGTTCCGGAAAAAGCAGCAGATCGGCGCCGCCGGATTGGGCTTCTTTGATCAGGTTGAGATGCTGTTCCAGATTCGCTTTGACGTTCCCCAGTGTGGTGTTGATTTGGGCTAGGGCAATGGTTACTTTCATTGGGCCGCCATTTCGTTGGTGATTGGTTTTCTATCCTATTGTACTTGTTTTTAAATCCCCTTTGGCCTCCTCCAGGGGCGAGTAATCAAGGAGTATAATAAAGGTACTTTCAACGCAGTTTGACTATCTCAGGAGGTATGGATGCCGGATAATGGTGTTTGGATTGGTCTGGGAATCCTGGCGGTTCTCGTTGTGCTCTATTTGCTTTTCCGATCCATTGTTCGGATCATCCCCGATTACAAACGCCTGGGGGTTTACCGCGGGGGCGTTTTTGTGGGCGATAAGGGCCCGGGAATTTACCTGACCCTGCCTCTGCTGGACCGGGTCCGGTCTGTGGACATTCGCACCAGGGAGGTGAAGATTGAACACAGCGAATTTTTGACCAGGGACGGACGGGGTGTGTCCGTGACCATCCTGTGCTTCTATCAGATCGAAAATACCTATGCCTATCTGAACCGGATCTATGACTTTGAAGGGGCCTTTCGGGACCTCCTGGCGGCATCTCTGGCAATGGTCATTGCCAGCCGGGAGGCCGGTTCCATTCTGCCGGAGCTGCAGCAGATCCGGCAGGAAGTTCATGACCATGTCCAATCCATTGTTGATCCCTGGGGCGCTCGGTTGCAGACTTTGGAGTTCATGGACATTCACTTCCATCGGGAATGAACAGGGGGACGCCTTTGGCTGAGGACCACAGGAACAAGGAAGGACAGGATGTGGGTATTGAACCCGCAACCTGGCATGACTATGCCAGTCTGCACCGGTTGGAGCGGACCTGTTTTCGATCGGAGGATGTCTGGCCCTTCTGGGATCTGATTGGGGTGCTGACCCTGCCGGGATTAGTGCGGTTGAAGGCGGTTGCGGCGGGGGAGATGGTGGGTTTCATCGCTGGCGAAAGGGAGCTTGCCCGGCAGAGAGGGTGGATCACCACGTTGGCAGTGCTGCCGGCCCACCGGCGCCGGGGAATCGCCTGGGCGCTGATCGGGGCGGCGGAGGAAGCTCTGGAAATGCCCACCATCCGCCTGAGCGTGCGGGCCTCCAACCAGGCGGCCATTGCCTTGTATCACAACGCTGGCTATCGGGCGGTTGATCGCTGGCGGGGATATTATGCTGGTGGGGAGGATGGTCTGGTGTTTGAGAAGAATCGTTGACTCACCGACCATCTCGGTATATACTGAGACAACTCAGATAGGTAAAGGTGTTGATGGAAGGATTGGTAAGTTTCAGATAGGTTTCAGGCACGCCGCGGCGTTCGCGCGTGCTTTTTTTATCCAGCCTTTGACTCCAGTAATGAAAGGAAAAGTGCCCCATGGACTACGGGATGATCGGGAAGATTGAAAAAGCCAAACGGTATGCTGAGGAGCGCGACCGCATCGCGTTTAAGCAGTTCACTGTGACCTTTGCGGGAGAAAACAACGACCACACCGTGACATATGAAGCGGGAGAGTGGCATTGCAATTGCGATTTTTTCCAGACCCGCGGCCGCTGCAGCCATACCATGGCCCTTGAAATGATTCTCGAAGATATGGTAAGCATTGCTTACGATGACTAGATTCCCGTTGCAAACCGAAGGCGGATTTTAAACAACATCAGGCCGTGGATATCCACGGCCTGATCCATTATTATTTACCCGGCATTGCCTATCGTGCATCTTCCTCCGGGGAGGCCGGTTGGGGTTCGCCCAGCCTGTCGGCAATGAAGTCTGCGATGGCATTGGGGGTGCTGGTTGAAAAACCGACCACATCCAGCATGAAGGGGTCATCCGGATCGGCGATGGTCACATTGTTGGAGACCAACCCCACCACAACCAATTTGGCCGGGATGCCGGTTTTCTGTCGGTACGCATTCAACGCCTGGGCGGGGTGAATCTTCCCGTACCAGGTTTCATTGTCTGTATAGATGACAAAGGCATCCACTTCCAGATTATGTTTGATGGCATCCAGCATGGGCTGGGCGCAGTCGGTGCTTCCGAAGGGCAGGTTGCTGGTTTTCCTGATGACCTGTTCCAGGTTCATGTTTGCATTCAGACCCAGCTCGACCAGACGGCCGGTGAAGCCTTTGATGATCCAGTGTTTTTCCGTTTGCATGGTGACCATGGCCAGCGCTGCGGATGCCTTCCGGGGCGTCAGGACGGGAATCCCCGCAACGCCTCTGAAGGTCATGGAACCGGAGACATCCAGGGCCAGGTAGAGCCGTTGGTTGGTGGGTTGGATGGTTTCAAAGCTGAGACCGAAGGCCTCGTTGAGGGCATCCACCACCTGGGGAACGGGAGTCCATTGCCCTGAACCCCGGGCGCCGTGGCCGCTTTCATAGGTCAGCAGCGCAGCCAGCACCTGCAGAGGGTGCACCCGGGCCCGTTTGAGGGCCTCGGCATCAACGATTCGGCTGGTGACCAGATCAATCACGTCCCAGGCGCCCTGGGTCAGCAGTCCGATCTTGCTCATGTTGCCCAGATTGCGCAGCGTCGCTGTCAGCCCCAGGCTGGGGAGCATGGCCTCCCAGACCCCGGGGGACTTCAGGTATTCCGTTGGGATGACTTCCCGGGGCGCCCGATAGGTTTGAATTAGTTGGATGACCTCGGCTTCGTCCTCGGCGGTCTTGAGGCGCTCCAGGCCCTGAGCCAGGCCGGGCAGGTCATCCGCCGGAATGTCCTGGCCTGTGGCCCACTGAAACAGTTTGTTGGTGGCCTCGTCCGGGGGAGTGGGGTGGGCCAGGCGCAGGAGGTCTGCATGGGACCAGCCATCCCGGGACTGGTATTTGGCCATCTGGAAGGCCAGGGCTTCGATATCCTTGTTGAGATACCAGTCGGAGATCACCCGACGGAGACCGCGGCCCCAACCCCGTAGACCATTGATGTAGTCCGCGAAGTGGAACAGATGGGTGCCGATCCGCGCCACGTTGGGCAGGGCCGCGCCAGCATAGGCGCGGGTGTCCTGGTCTTCGTCCGCCAGGGCCAGCGCCAGGGCAAACAGGGCTGGATCGTTCTTATAAGCCCGGCCGCTCTCGGAAACGTCAACGACGGTATCCACAAAGCGTTTGGGATCTTCGGCCAGGCAGGCCAGAACGTTTTCGGCATTGTCACGGGTCAGTTTTTGCTCTGAGACGTAGTATGTGCCGCCTTCGGTTCCCAGGATGAGGAAGCGCATCAGCCGCGCCCAGGGGTCCAGGGCCCAGGCGAAACCGCCCGCGTTGTTCGGCACCTGCCCCCGCCCGGGGATGGGCTGGTTCTGGGGGGTTTTCTTCCGGTTGAAAATGTTGTACAGTTTGTGGCTCATCGGTACCTCCCAAAGGATGGTGGTTTTTGCCGGGCAAAATTTGGGTGGAAAACAACGGGGACTCGAACCCCAACATCCTGCGAGGATGCGTTACCAGATAACCCACGCCAGGCGGCCCGGCAAGTTGGGCTGGTGGGATTCGAACCCACATCTTGCGAGGTTTAGTCGGTAACCATTCACCGCGGCTCGCAACGGGGCGAACAAAGGGTGTGAATGAAGCGCTCTGCCAGTTAAGCTACAGCCCATTACATTGTTAAGGTGGAGCCGATGGGATTCGAACCCA
>DAOTUG010000194.1:0-43230 GCA_034437335.1 Anaerolineaceae bacterium | reverse complement strand
GAGGTAAGCGTCTGCGATGCTGGAAAAGCCAAGGCCGCTGGTCGGCTGGCTGGAGAATCCGGATTCGGTATAGGTCAGCCATCCGGCGGGGCCCATATTCATGCGAACGAACGAAGGTCCAGCCCAGCGTCCGATAAGCCCTCGCAGGCCTGGGACAATGCCGGTTACTGAAGACATCACCGTGTTTAATCCGTAACGATGGCTCTGCTGCTCGGGCACCCACTTCATGGTGCGGCAGATGTTCCGGAAGTTACCGCCTGTCTCCCTGAGGGTTGCGGTTGCGGTCAGTTCCTCACCGCCGCCGGTGAGCACCTGGGCAAGGCTGGATAGTGAGCGGCGTTCCATCATTCGAGCCACGCGAACGCCGGCAAAGAGGAACCCCAGGGCGAGGACGCCGAGGATCAACACGGTCCACGGAACGCGTTTGATCAGGATATGGCGTGCAAAGGCAAGGCTGAGCAGTGTGACAAAGACGGTCCCGCGTTCACCGTCAACGAGGAGAAGCAGTACGTGGGCTGCGAAGAACGGCCAGAACAGCTTTGGGGCGAGCTTGCGCTTGTCAAGCCCGTGTCCGACAGCGACGGCAATAACGCCAAGCATCGTCATAATCTCAGAGGACCGGGCGGGTCAGTTGTCTGGTAGCCCCACTTGTCCGCCATTTGGTGGCGGCGGATATTTCCCATCACATGCTTTCCCTGGGGGGACGCTATTTAAAAAAGACGGGCCTGGGGAACTGGTCCCTGAGCCTGGAATCCCACCGGGCTCTGCCCTTCGCGTCCGAATCGGCCGATGTGGTCCTCTCCGGTTGGAGCTTCTGCTATGCGGCCCTGGATGCGGGGGAGGATTGGCGGGATGGGCTGGAAACAGCCCTGGGGGAAGTTCGGCGGGTGTTGCGACCGGGGGGACGTGTGCTGTTGATCGAATCTCTGGGGACTGGATTTGAGACCCCGCACCCGCCGGAAGTGCTCCAGGATTACTTGACCTATCTGAAGGACCACGGATTTAATTCCACATGGGTGCGCACGGATTACTGCTTTGCCGACCTGGAAGAGGCCAGAGCCCTGACTCAATTCTTTTTTGGGGATGCGCCTATGCCCCTGTGGGAGCGGCCGGAGGGGGTGGTTGTCCCGGAGTGCACGGGGCTGTGGTGGCGGCAGGTCTGAGACCGGCCGGGGGGGATCAATCCAGCATGTCGTACCGCCGCAGGGCGGTTTCCAGGATCATGTTCACCAGGGAGGTATGATCCATCCCCTCCGCAGCCGCTTCGATGACGATGTCTGAGATGCCGGGGGAAAGGCCGGGCAGGGGGTTGATCTCCAGGATGTAGGGATTCCAGTTTTCGTGAACATTCAGTCGAAAATCCACCCGGGCGACATCCAGAGCGCCTGTGACGCGGAAGACGGCCGCCGCCAGCCAGTTGAGCTCGTCCACCATCTCATCATCCAGGGGCGCCGGGCAGATGTAATTGAGCTGGTCTGCCAGGGCGACCTTCAACCGGTTGGCGTAGACTGCATCGCTTTCCAGATAGGGGGTGAGGTCCACCTCCATGGGAGGAAAGAAGCGCAGCCCAGCCTGGATCCGGGGGGCGTTTTCGTTGGGGGGCAGCCGGCGCGCCACAGGGCCCACCAGGTTGCCCACCATGCCCACAGTCACCTCCCGGCCCTCGATGAAGGTCTCCACCAGGGCAGCCTGTTTGTATCGTTCGATGATCAGGGCCACCTGGTGGCGCAGTTCGTCTTCGGTGTGTACAATGGAGCGCGCGGTCACCCCCATCCCCGTGCCTTCCCGGCTGGGTTTGACAAAGAGGGGGAAGCTCATTTTCGCATCCAGCTTTTCATCCACCCGTTCAAAGGTCTGGAAATCGGGGGTGGGGAGATCGTGGTAGCTCAGGACGCGTTTTGTCATGGGCTTGTCCAGGGCCAGGGCCAGGCTGAGCACCTTGGAGCCGGTGTAGGGGATGCGCAGTTTTTCAAGGATGGCGGGGACCTGCGCTTCCCGGGCGTCGCCGAAGTGGCTTTCGCAGATATTGAAACAAATATCCGGGTTGAACTTTCGTACGGTGTCTATGATGGTGATATCGCCTTCCAGAAATTCACAGACATGGCCCCCAGCCCGAATGGCCTGCAGCAGGGCCTGGATCGTTTTTTCGGTGTCCAGGTCGTCCCATTGGTCCTCCGGCATGCCATCCCAATGGGGGGCGTTTGATTTCAGATTTGCCAGCAGGGCGACCTTAAATTTTTTCATTGTGACTTGATGCTCCTGTTACGGGGAAATGTGATTTAAATTATATCCTCAGTAGACTTGATGTAAAGGTTTTTAACTGTGCTGAAACTCTGGCAGGGTTTTTTACAGGCTCTTTATCAAAAGTGAATAAATGCCCGTTAAGATGGGAGCACGATAATGAAAGGAGCACGGTTATGTTGTTGTCCGCCCCCATGCTGGAAACCGTTCAAACTGCACCTGCCCATCAGGGAGATCTTTTTTCAGCCCTGGAGCAGGCTTTGCAGGGTTTTCAGCCAATTTGTTTGGCGGATATGAGCGGACGCCGTTTGATGAAGCGGATGGACACGAAGTATTTGTTCCAGGCAGCCCTGCTGCCACAGATCCTGACGAATCTGGCTGCGGAATATGACGTCCTTGATGTTGGCGGGGTGCGGATGCAACGATACCGCACCTGCTATTATGATACGCCGGATTTCCAGCTCTATCAGCAGCATCATAACGGCCAGCGGGATCGCTTCAAACTGCGGATTCGCTCTTATCTGGAAACGGCGGTTGATTTTCTCGAGGTGAAACGCAAGGATAACCATGATCGCACTCACAAGAGCCGTCTCCAGTCGGAAAGTGCAGACGCTCTGGAAACTCCCGGTGCGGCGGGGTTTTTGCAGGAGAATTTCCCCCTCCGGACCGGGAATCTCATGCCGAAGCTCACCAACCGTTTTTTTCGGATTGCCCTTGTGAGCCGGCATGAGAGGGAGCGCCTGACCATTGATCTGGATCTGCACTTCCAGACCCCCGGCGCCCGCTTTGGCCTGTCGGGCCTGGCGGTTGCTGAAGTTAAACAACCTCATTTTTCTGTCCATTCGGCCTTTATCCGGCAGATGCGCCGGGCCGGGAAACGACCAACCCGGTTCAGCAAATATTGTGTGGGGGCGGCCCTGGCGTATCCACATCTCAAGAGGAATGCCTTCAAACCCCTGTTCCTGGATTTTCAAAAACTGGCCCTGGGAGGCGCTTGATGATAACAGATTATGGACTGTTTGCCCTGGCTTTTTTGATTGATCTCGTCCTGGCGTGTATCATTGTATTGGGGATCTATTTCCCAACGGAAAAGGACAAGAAGTATGTGCTCACCTTTTTCGCCTTCAATATCAGCATCTTTTTGATCGCTACGCTTTTCAGCCAGGTGGACTTGAGCCTCGGGTTTGGGTTTGGCCTGTTTGCCATCTTTTCAATCCTGCGCTACCGGTCAGACCCCCTCCCTGTGCGGGAAATGACGTATTTGTTCATTTTGATGGCCCTGCCCGTGGTCAGTGTGGTTTTGATCGCTGAGGGTCACTATCTTGAAATGGCAATTGCCAGCGGGGCCATCCTGGTTGTATTTTATGTGGTGGAACGGGCATTGGGCTTCCGGTATGAGGCCCACAAAATGGTTACCTATGAAAAAATTGCGCTGATCAAACCGCAAAACTACGCGGCCCTTCTGGCGGATTTGCGAGAAAGGACGGGTCTGCCGATCAGCCGGTGTGAGGTGGGAAAGGTGGATTTTTTGCACGACATTGCGGAAGTGACGATCTATTATCAGGAAAGGCCCGCCGGAACCCCCGGGGGCCTGAGGAAAGGACGGCAGAAATGAACGCGAAAAAGTGGATGGTGTTGAGCCTGGTGCTGGTTATGCTGGCCGCAGCGGCCTGCGGGGTGATACCCGATGACGGCTTTGCTGAGAACAGCGCAACGGAAACGGCCCAGGCTGCTGAGTCCGCCATCCCTGAGGGAGAGCCGGAGGCGGTGACGGAACGGCCTGCGGGGTGGACATTGGAAACCCACAGCAACGAGGCCCGGCCGGATTATGAGACAGTTTTTCCTCAGGATAAAGTGAACCGGATGGATATTCTTCTGACGCCCGAGACCTGGGACGCTATGTTGGCCGACATGACCGAAATGCAGGGCGAATTTGGCGCCGGGGCCGGCATGGGCGCACCCCCGGCGGGCGGACCGGGTGATCGGATGCCTCCGGACGGTGGCCCTCAAGAGGGCGGCCCGCCTGAAGGGGAGCGTCCGCCTCTGGGTGGGCAGGCGCCTGAAGGGGGAGGATTGCCTGGCGACCGGCAACCGCCCCAGGGAGGCCCCGGCGGGATGAACAACGCCCTGACGGATGAAAATCCTATCTGGGTCACGGCCACCATTCAGTTTGAGGGAAACACCTGGGAATATGTTGGCCTGCGTTTCAAAGGCAATTCCTCACTGATGTCGGCTTGGCGGGACGGGAACTTCAAGCTCCCCTTCCGACTGGACTTTGATCAGTTTGAGGACACCTACCCGCAAATTGATGATCAACGCTTCTATGGGTTCAAGCAGCTTTCCCTGGCCAGCAATTTCAATGATGACTCCTATCTGCGGGAAAAGGTCACCGCGGACATCTTTCGCGGGTTTGGAGTGCCCTCTGCCCATACAGCATTTTATGAGGTGTATGTGGATTATGGAGAGGGTCCCGTCTATTTTGGACTCTACACCATGGTGGAAATGGTGGAGGATACGGTCATTGAAGAGCAATTTGTCAGCGATGACGGCAACCTGTATAAACCGGAAGGGGCCGGGGCAACCTTCGCTGCGGGCAGTTTCAGCGAGGTTTCCTTTGACAAGGAAACCAACCAGGAAGCCAATGATTACAGTGATATTTTGGCCGTTTTTGACGCTCTGCATGCCGCGACGCGCCTGGAGGACCCGGCTGTGTGGCGGGATGGGCTTGAGGCCGTCTTTGATGTGGAGATTTTCCTGCGCTGGCTGGCAGTGAACACCGTGGTGCAAAACTGGGATACCTACGGTGTGATGCACCATAATTATTTCCTGTACACCGATCCGGAAACCGGGTTGGTGACCTGGATCCCCTGGGACAACAACCATGCTCTGTTTGGCGCGGGCATGCGCCCGGCCCTGTCCCTCAGCCTGGAGGAGGTCGGAGAGGAGTGGCCCCTGATCCGGTTTTTGATGGATGATCCGGTCTATCAGGCGCAATATGACGCTTATCTGGGGGAGGTGGTGGAGACGGTTTTTGTCCCGGAGGAGATGTCCGCAGTGTACCAGGTTTATCATGACCTGATCGCCGAATCCGCTTTGAAAGAAACCCCGGAAGCGACCATGCTGCGTTCCCAGGCCGCCTTTGAGGCCAGCGTGGATGAATTGACCCGGCACGTCCAGGACCGTTGCCAGGCGGTGAGGGCCTACTTGGGGGAGTGATCCTTCAGCCGGAGATGGAGATCAACGAAAAAGACGTTGCCTCGCAAGGAAGAGGCAACGTCTCTTGTTTATTCAATCATCCCTCCGGAAGGATTGCTTCAGGCCGCTTATTCCTCCAAAAGGGAAGCCCTGACCAGGCGCTCTTCTTCTGTCTTTGCCACCCGCATGCCCTCATTTTCATCCACTTTCATCAGCAGGAATCCGCCGATGATGAAGAAGATAATCAGGGAAACGATGGAGAGGCGGCTGCCGCCCATGAGGGTGCTGACGACGCCAAAGAGGAGCGGGCCGACGGTCCCGGCCACCTTCTCGCTCACGCTGAAGAAGCTGTAGAATTCTGCCGACTGGCTTTTGGGGACCATCCTGCTGAAGAGGGACCGGGAGAGGGCCTGGCTGCCGCCCTGGACCATGGCCACCCCGAAGCCGAGGATCCAGAAGTGGATTTCCCGAACCATGAAGTAGCCGCCGATGGCAATGAGGGTGTAAATTGCCAGGCTGAGGAGGATGGATTTCTTGGTGCCGATTTTCTTTCCCAGCCAACCAAAGAGCAGAGAAAAGGGGATGCCCACGAATTGCACCATCAGGAGGGTGCCGATGGTCGTCGTCTGGCTGAAGTTGAGCTCGGTGCCGTAGATCGTGGCCATCACGATGATGGTGCCGATGCCGTTATTGTAGAGCCAGAAAGCGACGATGAACTTGAAGAGCTCTTTATATTTGCGAATCTCTCCGAAGGTGTGGGCCAGCCGGCTGAAGCTGGCCTGGACCGGGTTGAAGTTCTCTTCGCCCTTGAGGATCCGTCGGATGGGTTCCCGAACCCAGACCCAGAGGGGGGTGGTGAAGATCAGCCACCAGCCAGCCACCATCAGGAAGCTGATGCGGCTCATCAGCGCGGAGGTTTCTGCATCCGGCGCGGTCATGATCATGACCAAATTGATGGCCAGGAGGATCCCGCCGCCCAGGTAGCCGATGGCAAATCCCCGGGAGGAGACCTGGTCCCGTTCGTCCTCCTCTGCGACATGGGGCAGGAGGGAGTCGTAGAACACATTGGCAGCAGAAAACCCCACGCTGCCGATGATGTAAAAGATGGAGGCGATCAGCCAATCCCCCGAGGTGACAAGAAACAGCAACCCGGAGCCAAGGATGCCCAGCAGGGCAAAGAAGGTCAGGAATTTCTTTTTGGCGCCGCTGAAGTCCGCCATGGCCCCCAGGACCGGGCCCATGATGGCCACCAGCAGCAGGGCAATGGTGGTGGTGTAGCCCCAATAGGCGGTGCGGAGATGCACGGGCAGGTTGTTTGCCGCCACGCTGGAGTAATACACCGGTAAGACGGCGGCTGTGATGGTGGTGACAAAGGCCGAGTTGGCCCAGTCGTACATCACCCAGCCGAATTGGGCGAGTTTTTTCTGTTTGTCAGCCATTCAATGCTCCTTGGAATCCGGATGTCTCACATATTATATAACCAATTTCAGCCAAAGGGTTTCGAAATGGTTATGGGTTGATTAACATTGGGCCGGGGAGGTTAATTCCCGGTCTGCAGGTGGGGCTGGGTACACGGATGAGTCGCAGGAAAAAAGATTGGCGAAAGCTCGGTTAAGGGGATGGGGGTAATACTTGAAACGCCATTATCCATACTTGTTTTGATGATCCGTTCTTTGGCCTGATGTGTACAACGCATTTTTCTGATAAGATTTTTTTGGGAAAAAAGTTGGCGTGACAGGACAGCTTTTTTTGTGTGTTCTTTAACCAATCGGTTTCGTTGCTGAGCAGCTTTATTCATTCAGGCAATGTTGAGAGCAGGTTATCTTCACCATTCTCATGCGGCCGGGATGGATGGGACGGGTGGGACGGATGGGACTCACAGACTCCCGCGGGCGCGGGTATAATCAGAGATTGCGCAATTGACAGTGCGTATTTAAATAAATAAAACATATGTGCTATAATCCATGGAATGAGTGAATCAATAATGATGGCGCGTGATAACCTGCGTGCGCCAACCACACGCAGGTTATCACGCGAACACAATTTAAAGAATATAACGGTTGAAATCCCCCGGGACAAACTGGTGGTGATCACCGGCCTCTCCGGTTCCGGCAAGAGCTCCCTGGCCTTCGATACGATCTTTGCCGAAGGGCAGCGGCGTTATGTTGAATCCCTTTCAGCCTACGCCCGGCAGTTTCTGGGCCAGATGAATAAACCCGATGTGGAGATGATCGAAGGGCTGTCCCCGGCGGTCTCCATTGACCAGAAGGCCACCTCCCACAACCCGCGCTCCACAGTGGGCACGGTCACCGAGGTGTATGACTACCTGCGGCTATTGTATGCCCGGGTGGGAACGCCCCACTGCCCCGTCTGCGGCCGGGTTGTTCAGGAGCAATCCGCTCAGGAAATTGTCGAGGCGATTGAAGCTCTGCCCGGGGACAGCCGGCTGCAGATCCTTTCTCCGGTCGTTCGGGAACGCAAAGGAACCTATCAGGCTGTGTTTGAGGAGATCCGCAAGGCCGGTTTCATCCGGGTGCGGGTGGATGGTCAGACCCATACCCTGGAAGAAGACTTCAACCTGGATCGTTATAAAAAACACACCATTGAAGCGGTGGTGGATCGCATCATTCTGCGGCAGCCCGAGTCGGATGAGGACCGCAAGGCAGCCCGTTCCCGTCTGACGGATTCGGTTGAAACAGCTCTTAAATTTGGAGATGGCTATGTGACGGTTCAGAATCTCTCAGCGGATCCCCCTCAGGATATCCAGTTTTCGGAGCATTTGGCCTGCCCGGAGCATGGCAGTGTGATCACTGAGATTGAACCGCGCACGTTTTCCTTCAACACGCCCCATGGGGCTTGCCCGACGTGTCAGGGCCTGGGGAGTCGCCAGGAGATTGACCCCGATCTGTTGATCCCTGACCGGTCCCTGTCCCTGGTGGATGGCGCTATCGCTGATTCGGCCTGGAATGGGCCCAAGGACGATGGCGGGTATTACTGGCAAATGCTGGAAGCAGCGGCGGAACACTATCAGATTGATCTGGAAGCGCCTGTGGAGACCATCCCGGACGAGAAGCTGGACAAAATCCTGTATGGCTCCGGGGGCAAGGAGCTGACGGTGGAATTCACCGGACGCAACGGCCGGCGGAGTTCTTTCCGGGCCTCCTTTGAGGGCGTGATCAACAACCTGGAACGCCGCTACCGGGAGACCAATTCCGAATATATCCGGGGGAAGATTTCCGAGTTTATGAGCGACCGGCCCTGCACAGAGTGCGGCGGGGCGCGGCTGCGCAAGGAAGCCCTGGCCGTGACCATTGACGGGAAAAACATCATTGAGATCACCGCCTGGCCCGTGCGGCGGGCATTGACCTGGGTGGAGCATCTCTCCGGCGGCGAATCTCCATTTTCGGCGCGCGACCGCCTGATTGGAGAGCGCATCCTCAAGGAGATCAGCGCCCGGCTGGGCTTTTTGGTCAATGTTGGTTTGGATTATCTGACCCTTCAGCGTTCCGCCGGGAGTCTTTCCGGCGGGGAGGCCCAGCGTATCCGCCTGGCCACCCAGATTGGCGCCCGACTGATGGGGGTCCTGTATGTCCTGGATGAGCCCTCCATCGGCCTCCATCCCCGGGATAATGACCGCCTGCTCCAAACCCTGGAGGGCATGCGGGATTTGGGGAACACTGTGCTGGTTGTGGAACACGATGAGGAGACCATCCGCCGCGCCGATTGGATTGTGGACCTGGGGCCGGGGGCGGGGGATCGCGGCGGTGAGGTTGTGGCGGAAGGGCCGACAGAGGTGATTGAGAAGAACCCTGTATCCCTGACGGGCGCCTATCTCTCCGGCCGGAAGCGCGTCCCGATCCCGGAGGAACGGCGGGAGGGCACCGGCAATCACCTGGTGCTCCACGGCGCCCGGGAAAACAATTTGAAAAATGTGGATCTGAAGATTCCCCTGGGCAAATTCGTCTGCATCACCGGTGTTTCCGGTTCTGGAAAATCTTCCCTGCTGATTGATACCCTCTACCGCGCCCTGGCGCGCAGTTTGCACGGCGCCAGAACGAATCCCGGCGATCATGATTCCATTGAGGGTCTGGAACACATTGACAAGGTCATCAATATTGACCAATCGCCCATTGGGCGCACCCCTCGTTCGAATGCGGGCACCTATACCGGGGTGTTTGACTATATCCGGGATCTGTTTGCCGAACTGCCCGAGAGCAAGATGCGCGGGTATAAGAAGGGTCGGTTTTCCTTCAATGTCAAAGGCGGGCGCTGTGAGGCTTGTTCCGGCCAGGGACAGTTAAAAATTGAAATGCAATTCCTGCCGGATGTGTATGTGCCCTGCGATGTCTGTCACGGCGCACGCTACAATCGGGAGACCCTGCAGATTCGGTTCAAAGACAAGAACATCGCGGATATTCTGGATATGACCATTGACACGGCTTCGGAGTTTTTTGAGGCCTTTCCTAAAATCACCCGCCGTCTGGAAACCCTGCAGGATGTCGGCCTGGGATATATTCGTCTGGGACAACCGGCGCCGACCCTCTCCGGCGGTGAGGCGCAGCGGGTCAAGCTCTCCAAGGAGCTTTCCCGTCGGTCAACGGGAAGCACCTTGTACGTTCTGGATGAACCTTCGGTGGGACTCCACGCCGCCGATGTGCACCGATTGATTGACGTGCTGCAGCGGTTGGTGGATGAGGGCAATACGGTCGTCATCATCGAGCACAACCTGGATATCATCAAGGTCTCGGATTGGGTGATTGATTTGGGCCCGGAGGGTGGAGATGCCGGGGGCGAGATTATCGCCCAGGGCACGCCGGAAGGTCTGTGCGAAGCAGCGCAATCTTACACCGGGCAGTTCATGAAACGCATCCTGGACTGCGGCAAACCGGTTCCGTCCGGGGTTTGACCGGGGAAAACGCGACCTGGTTTATAAAATCATTAAAGTATTCTAATTTTATAATTGCTGGAAGACTCGACCACCTCTTGATTTTGGGTTAAAATGAATCCACGAAATCTTTGGCGGGGGGCATCCGGGCATTCACCGGGTGGATCCGGATTTGAAAGGGAAAACTATGAGTAAAAAGGATGCAAAAAACGTCATCTCTTCCTATCGTAAAAAGCAAAAGATTGGCCCATACATCCTGGGCGGGGTGGCCATTCTCCTCGCGCTGGCTGGGATTGTCCTGCTAGTAGTGTATCTCGTGGGCGGCGGTGGCGGTGAGGGCGGCGGATTGCAGATCAGCCTCTTCAAGAGCAAGACACCCACCCCCACCGAGACTCCCACACCGACCCCGGTGACCCCCACGGCGACGGCAACGATGACGGCCACCGTCACCAATACCCCGACCATCACCCCTACCAACACGGCATCGGCGCCCTTTGAATATCAGGTGCAGGAGGGGGACAACTGCACGGCCATTGCAGAGGAATTTGGGGTGGATGTGGAAGTGCTGCTGGTGTTGAACAACCTGGACGGAAATTGTTTCATCACTCCCGGGCAGACAATCCTGATCCCGGCGCCAGGGCAGGAGCTGCCGACCGCCACACCCCTTCCGGAAGATATCGCAGCCGGCACCCTGATCGAATACCGGGTCAAGGCCGGGGACAGCCTGTTTGGGATTGCGCAGCAGTTCAACAGCACGGTGGAGCGGATTGTGGAGGAAACCAACGATTTCCGACGGCAGAATGATCAAGAGGAGATGGAGGATCAAAATGACCTCTTTGTCGGCGATACGTTGATCATCCCGGTCAATATCGTGACGCCCGTTCCCACTGCCACCAGCACTGCGGACGGCACCGCAACACCGGAGCCCACCGCGACACCGGAACCCTGAGGAGGGTCCAGGCCCTGTTTATCCCGAAGGTCACACAATTGATTTCTACATTTTCGACGATCTTCCTGGGCATTTTCATTGAGGCCCTGCCTTTTCTGCTGATGGGCACCCTTGCCTCGGGGATCGTCGAAGTGTTTGTTAATCGGGAAGCCCTGATGCGCTGGCTGCCAACGGGGCGCTTCTGGGTTGTATTGACCGGAGGTCTGCTGGGTTTCCTCTTCCCCGTTTGCGAATGCGGGGTGGTGCCCCTCACCCGGCGTTTGTATCAGAAGGGCATGCCCCTTTCAATGGGGATTGCGTTTTTGCTGGCGGCCCCCATTGTGAATCCGATTGTGATCATCAGCACCCACGCCGCCTTTGGGTGGGGCCCGGTCTTTTGGGGACGGATCGGCCTGGGCCTGGGGACGGCGGTTCTCACCGGGCTGCTGTTCTCTTTTCAGCCCCGAGAGGAAGCCCTGCGACCTCGTGCGTCTTCCGTGGTCTGCCCCCTTCCGGCGCATGGCGACGCGCCTTCCGGCCCCTTTGGCCAGAAACTGATCCGTGTGGGCGTGATTGCGGCGGATGAGTTGTTTGAAATGGGCTTTTTTTTGATTTTGGGCGCCTTTCTGGCGGCGCTGATGCAAACGGTGGTGCCCCAAAACGCCCTGCTTTCCCTGGGGCAGGGTCCCCTGGTTTCCGTTGTGCTGTTGGCGGCCCTCGGGGTGTTATTATCCATTTGTTCCACGGTGGATGCTTTTGTGGCGTTGTCCTTTGCGGCCAGTTTTTCCACCGGCTCAATCCTGGCTTTCCTTGTGTATGGGCCTATGGTGGATATCAAATCCGTGTTCCTCTTTGCTCGGGTTTTCAAAGGCAAATCCATCGTGTATCTGGTTCTGGTGCCGCTGTTTCTGGTGGTCCTGGCGGCCGTGTTCATCAATTTTCGGTTGGGAATCTGAGGCATTCCATGCGATTGCGCACCTACCGGACGTTCCAGTCCATGCTGTTGATGGGGTTGGGTTTTTACCTGCTGGCGCGCTTTTGGTCCGGCCGCCTGGTGGTTTATATCAACCGGCGGTTTGTGTGGCTGGTGCTTTTGGGCGCTATCGTCCTGCTGGCGCTGGCGCAGGTTGTCTTTCGCAATCGTCCGCCGGTCCGGTCCCCTGAGGCCGGGCTGCTGACCCCCATGATGGCTCCCAAAGGCGCACCATGGCGACTGCTGGCCCTGCTGTTTCCCCTGGTTTTGGGAGTCTTCATTCCAGCGCAGCCCCTGGGTTCAGCGGCTGCGGAAATGCGCGGCGTCAGCCCCTCCCTGCCATTGGCCCAGGGAAGGGGCGCCGAGTCTGTCCTGGAGATGGCTCCTGAGGACCGCACGATGCTGGAATGGTTATGGGCCTTCGACACAGCGGAGAACCCATCCGATCTGGAGGGTCTCCCCGCATCGGTGGAGGGGTTTCTTTTTCAGGATTCCACCCTGCCGGAGGGGACGGTGATGATTGGACGGTTCGTTGTGACCTGTTGCGCGGCCGACGCGACCGCCATTGGCATCCCCCTTCTGCTGCCCGAATCAGCAGACCCCTTACCGACTGGCTGGGTCCGGGCGGAGGGCCGGGTGCGGGTGGTTTCCCTGGGAGACGCCGATTCCCTGCTGATTGCAGTGGAATCCCTGGTGGGGATCCCGGAACCCGAGCAGCCCTACCTTTTCCCCTGATGAAATCCCTGAAGCCCTTTGACCGCCTGGCGATTCTGGTGTTGGGCCTGCTTCTGGCCCTGATCCTGCTGGTGATCGCCGGAGGAGAGCGTGTGGGCGTCTCGGCGGTCATGACGGCCTCCGACGGCCGCATTGGATCAAGGGGTCCGTTTGGTGTCCGTTTTGACCGGGAGATGGAAGCGGAAACTGTCCTTTCCCGGTTCGCCAGCGATCCGCCTCTGGACGGACGGTTTGTTTGGGAGGAGGAGACCCTCTGGTTCTGGCCCGAAACCCTTCTCGAACCCGGCCAGTCCATTAAGTTTTCCATCCGGGCCGGGGCTGAGTCCAGGGATGGGCGCCGCCTTTTGTCTTCGTTGGATTGGGATGTCACGGTTCGGGAGCCATCTCTGGTCTATCTTGTTCTGGATGGGGAAGGGGGCGATCTCTGGCGGTATGATTTTCCCTCGGGGGACACCCTCCAATTGACCGATACCGGCGGGGAGGTCGTGGACTTTGCCCCCGGACCAGCCGGGGAGCAGGTGCTCTACAACCGGAGGAACTCCCGCGGTGGGATGGACCTCTGGCTGATAGGACGCGGGGGCGGCGCGGGGCGGATGCTGCTGGCATGCGGTCGGGACCGCTGTGAGCAGCCCGTCTGGTCGCCGAACGGCCAGTGGGCGGCCTATGCCCGACTGGAATATGATTCAGAGACTGGATCACACCGACCCTCCCGGGTTTGGATTGTCCAGACGGCCACCGGCGAGACCGATCCTCTCTATCGGGCGGACGAGGCCCTGGGGCATTCTCCTTCTTTCTCGCCGGATGGGCTTCGTCTGGCCAGTTATGATAGCGTCCACGCGGCCATCCGCATTCTGGAATTGGAAACCTCCCAGGAATCCCTTATTCCCCGGACGCTGCAGGGGGTGGGGGACTGGTCGCCCGATGGGAAGGCAATGGTTTTCACCGATGTGGTGCCCGGGGTTCTGGAACCCGAAGTATTGATCACAATCGCCGACCTGGTGGATGGTTCCCTTCAACCGGCTTTTGAAAGCCCGATGGATGGGACTGATTTCAGCCCGCCGCGCTGGTCCCCGGCGGGGGAGTGGTTGGCGGTGGCCCTGCGCCCTGTCAACGCAGAGGTGAGCAAGGCCCTCTGGCTGGTGAAACTGGAAAGCGGGGAGATATTTTCTGTGGCCGGGGAGCCCTCGGCCACCATTTCGGCCTATCGCTGGGATCCCTGGGGGGAACGAGTGGTCTATCAGCAGCTTTCCCTGGGCGGTTCGGATTTTAGCCCGTCCATCTGGATTTGGGATTGGGAAGGTCAGGACTCCCGCCGGATCATCCCGGAGGGAGCGCGCCCGCAGTGGCTTCCATGAGGGCGTTGGGTGAAATTTGGGAGTTTTTGATAGGTTCTTTATCCTAGGATTGAAGTGAAGTCAATTTGCAATGAATTTACCAGGGTGTTCTGAACTGGAAAGGCCCTGGTTGCGGTTGTGATTTCAGGAAAGGATCCTGCTGATATGAAGAATCTGCAATGCCCCAAATGCCGTTCTCAGGAAATTGTCCGGCTGCCCGGAGATATCCAGCCCCCCTCGATGCTGAGCGGCGCAAAACCGCCCTCTTCCTTCCGGACGATCAAGGTGACGCGGTATTGCTGCGCCAATTGCGGCTTTACCGAGGTGTGGGTGGACGATCCGAAGGATTTGAAGAATTTGCTCAGAAAGTACGGCTTCTGAAAACAGGTCAGGACCCCGGTTCCCGACAGGTCCTGATTCAGTCAGAAGCGGCTGCCCCATCACAGGGGCAGCCGCTTATGTTGTTAACCGCAGGGGTTTGAACCGTGCTGACGGTCCGTGGTTCAGGCGAACATTTTTTCCAGGATGGGTTCCAGCATGGAAAGGCCAGCATTCCCCGCCGCGCGGCGTTTGAGCTTGTGTTCCTCATCGAAGATAAAGTAAGCCGGCCAGAGTTCATTGTCGAATGATTTTTTTACTTTGTGGAGGTTGTCAACGCCGCAGGCTTCTTCGATGCCGTATTCTTTGATCGCCGCCTGCACCTTGGCCAGGTCTGTGTCTGATTTCATGCGGGGGCAGTGGATGGCGATCATCTCCAACCCCTTGGGAAGGTATTCTTCCCGCCAGGTCTGCAACCGGGGCATATTGTCGTGGCAGATATGGCAACTGACGGCCCAAAAATAGACCAGCAGGGGTTTTCCCTCCAGGGCCTCCATATCCGGTTCTTCATTGATCCATTCTGTCACGCCCTCCAGAGGTGGGCAGGGCGTCTTCAGGCGCATGGGCATGGGGAGTCCTCCCGACTACAGCAGGTCGTCGCCGGGTTCCCAGTTGGCGCCGCACAGGCCGCCAGCCTGGAGAGCTTCCAGCACGCGCAGGGTTTCATCCACGCTGCGCCCGATGTTGAGATTGTGGATCACGGAATATTGCAGGATGCCTTCCGGATCAATGATGAACAGTCCGCGCAGCGCCACGCCCTCTTCTTCCACCAGAACGCCGTAGGCTTCGGAGACCTCATGGGTTTGGTCAGCCGCCAGAGGGTATTTTGTGCCCTGGATACCGTTTTCATCCTCGGGGGTCATCAGCCAGGCGCGGTGGGAATAGACTGAATCTGTTGAGACGCCCAGAACCTCGGCATTGACGGCCTGGAACTCGTCATATCGTTCGGAAAGGGCCAGGATTTCTGTGGGGCAGACAAAGGTGAAATCGAGGGGATAGAAGAACAGGATCAGCCATTTGCCTTTGTAATCATCCAGACTGACAACTTCATCCAGGGTTTCCAGGTTCTTGGTGCTCTTCATCTCAAAGTAGGGCGCTGGTTCGCCAACCTTTGCATATTCAAACATATCCATCGTGTGTTCCTCCAATTCAGTTTGATGTGGTTATTGATGGGAGAAATTATACCACAAATTAGACCTTAATTGGCGGGTTCTATGGATTGTACACCCCCCAATTGATTCACATTCAGGATCCATTGGGTGCCCGGGGCGGCTTGAATGAAGAGATCCAGGTCTGTGGTGGTATAGGTGTAATCCTTGCCATCGCTATCGAAGCTGATGGCGTAATCCTCGCTGCGCTCGCCTTCGCGCTGGTCCGCCGTCAGGTTGATGGTCGGCCAGTAGGGGTCAAGGTCCGTTCCGGATGCGGCAGCGGTGTCCGTCACCTCCCATTCCATGACGGTGTACTCGCAGAAATCGTCATAGACTTCATAGGTGCAGTCCTGGACCACTTCTCCGACTCCGGTGCCGGTGTCCTCCACCCGTTCCTCGCCGCATACTTCGGTAGAATTTGGCTCTGGTTCGTCGGAGGTGTAGCGGTATTCCTCGGAGCAGGAGAGGATCTCGGCGTCATCGGGGACTTCGTCCCACCAGTCGCTCTTGGTGACAGGGCCATATTCTTCAATGGCGATGGTGCGCTCCCAACTGACGCCGGAGACGGTTCCCAGAACCGCATCGGTTTTCAGGAGCAGGAAGAGGAGCACCACCAGACCGGCGATGATCGCGATTCCGCCAATGGCGCCCAGGATCAGGCAGCCTTTGGAGCGCTTTTTCTTGGGTTCCGTGGTGGGCTGGGGAGTTTTTGCCCGCGCCTCGCTGGCCGTGCGCACTCTTCTTCCCGTTTCACGGGCTTTGCCGCCCATGGACAGGTCGCCGCCGCAGTTGCTGCATAGCTCCGCTGTGGCGGGGTTGCGCGTTCCGCAGAAGGGACAGTGGATATCCGGTCCGGCTTTGGCCATGCGGATCAATGCTTCATCTTTGATGAAGTTGAATTTCTCTTCATCCACCTGCAGGAATTCTATATCGTCCGGTTGGGGCGCGCCGCAACTGGTGCATGTTTTGATTGGTCCGGGATTCTGTGTGTCGCAAAAGGGGCATACCCAGATGAGGGGGACAAAACCAAGGGATTTTCGAGCCATTGTTCCTCCAATTATTCATAATGGTTTGCTTCGTGGTTGCTTCTCTATTATATATAGAAACAAGGGGTTAAGTCTACCGATTTTGTCCATTTTAAACTTTCCCGCACCCAGTGTAACCAAATCAAATTATAATCAGGAGAAAGTATTCACACGGGCTTTTGTGATTGAGGAGCACTGGATGAGAAGAGAAAAGATCGCGGCCGTTTTCCGGGAGGCCGGGTTGGGAGAATACCTTTCCGGCATGGAACCCCTGATGAAATCCGCCATTCGACCGGTGCTGGACCCGAGAGAGGACGAAGGGGAGATCCCCTTGGGGGCCAGCAAGATTGGGGGCCATCCGGACCTGCCGATCGAAACCCCCTGGCCGGTGGTGGATGGGGTCCTGTTGGAATTTGTGGGTCAGTTCCGGATGGAGGAGGTTTCGGCTCTGGATGAGACCGGCCTGCTGCCCAGGGAGGGCTTGCTCTCTTTTTTCTTTGACGGCATGCTGACGGGCTATGAAATCGGCGAGGTGAGGGATCGCTGTAAGGTCCTGTATATCACCGAACCGGTTGAGGCCCTCCAACGCCTGGAAGTGCCCTCCCACGAGTATGGGCGGTCGTTTCATGTGTATTGGCCTTGTGCTCTGAGGTTTCAAAAGACCCTGACCCTGCCGACGGGGGATGAGATTGACAACCTGAGCCACCGGTCCGATCCCCCAACCTGGCCTTCCCCTTTTGCAAATTCGGAGGAATTTTTCACCTATGAAGGTTTGCGGTATCAGGAATTATGGGACCCGGCCACACAGTTCCTGGGACATGTCGCCGGGGTGCAAAGCGGGGAGCGTTATGTGGCCTTGCAGGACCGGGATATGGCGCGATATCTTGTCTTGCGGAAGCGGGAAAATCGGGAGGCGTATGTCCAGGCGCTTCGGGATCTTGTGCTGCTTTTTTCCTCGGCCACCCAGCCCGGCAGCGATATCAGTTGGGGCACAGGCGGCATTGTTTATTTCTGGATTGAGAAGAAGGACCTTCTGGCAAGGAATTTTGATGGGGTGTCTGCCAATCTGTTCTGTGCGTAATGGTGTTTTCGGTGAGAGGCTATCGTGAAGGGATGGTGTGATGGACAGGGAAACAATAACCCAAAGATTGATTGACGCAGGACTGGAACAGTATGTGGAGGCCCTGCGCCCCCTGATGCGTACAGCCATTCGGGCTGTTCCGGAAGCCCTTGAAGATGAAGATGAGATTCCGATTGGCGCCAGCAAGCTGGGCGGTCGGCCTGATCTGCCACTGGGCAGCCGCTGGCCGGTGGTGGATGGGGTTCTCCTGGAATTTGTGGGACAGTTCCGGATGGAAGAGGTCGCGCCGCTGGATGAGACGGGGCTGCTCCCGGAGGAGGGTATCCTGTATTTTTTCTTTGATGGCATGCTCACAGACTATGACCAGGGGCGATCACCCGATCGTTGCAAAGTGCTGCATGTTGGCGAAGATCTGGTGCTCCAGCGGTTGGAAGTTCCAGAACATGACCATGGAATCTTTTTCAGTCGCTACAATCCCTGTCGGGTAACGTGGACGACCACTGTGAATTTGCCGCCCTACGAGGAGATCACTGATCTGAATGGGATGCTGGGCACTCCCATTGTTGCTCCGATTGATTTTAAGGAATCAAATCACTGCTGGACCTATGCGGATGTCCGGCGTGGGATGTGGGATCCCGGCACACAGTTTCTGGGCAATGTGGTCAACCTGCAGGGGGGCGAAGAAAAATTTGCAGCCGTGCGGAAGCGGTTTCCCGGGCGGTATGTCTATGAGGATTACACCTTAACCCACGCGGAGGAAATGAGCAGGAAGATCGGGGATCTGGTGTTGCTGTTCACTGTCAATTCGGAGCCGGCTGCTGGGATGAGCTGGGGGGACAACGGGCTGGTCATGTATTGGATAGACCGGGCCGATCTTGAGGCCGGCCGCTGGGAAGCCGTCTGGGCCAGCATGACCAGCGCTTGAGGTTCTGGGCTGGCGAGTGAAAGAGAAAGGATTTTGGATGGATCGCGCGACGTTGACGGATGCCCTGAAGGAAGCCCGATTGGCAGGTTTTGACAATGCAGCCCTGTACCGCTATGTTGAAGAATTGAAACCCCTCATGCGCACTGCTGTGCGGGTGCTGCCTGAGGCGGCGGGTGCGGAAGAGGAGATCTCCCTGGGAGCCAGCAAACTGGGGGGCCGGCCTGACTTGCCCGCAGGAACCCCCTGGCCGGTGGTGGATGGCATCCTGCTGGAATTTGTGGGCCAGTTCCGGATGGAGGAAGTCGCACCCCTGGATGAGACCGGGCTGCTGACCCGGGACGGTTTGCTCTCTTTTTTCTTTGACGGCATGCTGACGGGGTATGTGGAAGGGGATTTTCGGGATCGCTGCATGGTTCTGCAACACAACGGCCCTGCTGGGGAGCTGACCCGGACAGACCCACCCGAGCATCTCCACGGCCGGGCTTTCAGGGTGTTTTGCCCCTGCCGCGTGGCGTATGAACAAACAGTAAACCTGCCTCCATCGGTGGAGATCTTCAGCGACGATCTGCCGGCCATTCACCCCGTGGAGTTTCAAGAGCCGGAAACCGTGATGGTCTATCAGGATCTGCGGCGGCGCTTTTGGGAGCCGGCGACACAATTCCTGGGAAATGTGGTTGAGTTGCAGGCGGAAGAGGAAAAGTTCATCGCCCTGCAGCGGCGTTACCCCGGTCGGTATGTCCTGCGGGATGGTCATGTGACCCACGCGGAAGAGTTGGCGGCGCGCCTGCGGAATCTGGTGCTGCTCTTCACGGCGGCCTCGGGCTCGGAGGCTGAGATACAATGGGGGGATGGCGGTCTGGTGTATTTCTGGATGATGCGGGACGATTTGGCTTCCGGCAGGTGGGATGCTGTTTGGGCCACCATGGCCTGCGGTTAAATTTAAAACGGGTAGTGGTTAAAGGGTGTTGACGCCCTTCAAGTCAAGGGTATCCAGCGCGCCAAATAAGAGCAATTGCAGATAATATTGCACCATGTCCTCAATGGTGTAGGGCTGGTCTTCTTCCAGCCACCATGTTACCAAAGCCACGAGAGTTCCTGAGAAATAGATAGAAAAAACATCCAAAGGTACTTTCATCTCCAGTTCTCGGATATTCTTCAGCCGTTTGAGCACCTCGTTTTTAATGATATTGAGAAATCTTTCCGAAGCTTTACCGCTGCCTTCCCCCCGCAGCATCACTTTGTACAGATCGGCGTTCCCCCGGGCATGGTCAAAGATATGATAAATGATCCGCTCGTCCACATTCAGGCGGAGTTTACTGAGGGCGCTTTTTGGGTTTGTTGTTTTTTCGAGAACCGCGCTATGTTGCTCAATGAAATCTTCGCTGATGGAATCAATGGCCTGCATCAGGAGGTCCTCTTTATCCTCAAAGTGCAGATAGAAGGTGGTCCGTCCCAGATCAGCCCGGTCGGTGATCTCTTCAATGGTGACGGAATCGAAGCCTTTTTCGAGGATCAGGCCGATCAGCGCTTCCTGCAAGGCCTTACGCGTCCTCCGAACACGACGATCGAGATGTTTTTCGGTCATAGGGCTCCTTTTGTTATGAACATCTGTCTAATAATGAACAACGACTTCATTTTCGCTCTTGACAAGCCGGCGAAAGTGCGTATAATGATGAACGTTATGTAGAATAATGAACACCGAGTTCATTATAAACCATAACCATCAATTCATCAACCCATTGGGAAAGAGGATTTGAGATTCTGATGGCGGCATCTGAAGGCACAACGCACGCCCCCCTTGTCCGCATTGAAGGCCTGGTCAAGACTTACCAGACCGGCGCAGGGCCCTTCGACGCGCTGCGTTCGGTGGATCTTGCCATTCATCCCGGCGAATATGTGGGTGTGATCGGAAAATCCGGCGCAGGCAAGACCACCCTGGTCAATATGATCAGCGGGGTGGACCAGATCACCCGTGGGGAGGTGTGGGTGAATGATGTCCCCGTGCACGCCATGGAAGAGGATGCCCTTGCCCAGTGGCGGGGTTCCAACCTGGGTGTGGTTTATCAGTCCTTCAACCTGCTGCCGATGCTCTCCCTGCGGGACAATATCACCCTGGCCATGGATTTTTGTGGAAAGTATCGCCGGGGGAAATCAGAAAAAAAAGCTCTGGAGCTTCTGGAAATGGTGGAACTGGCGGAGCATGCCCACAAGCCCCCGGCCTATATCTCGGGCGGGCAGAAACAGCGGGTGGCCATCGCCCGGGCCCTGGCGAATGATCCTCCCCTGCTGCTGGCGGATGAACCAACGGGCCGCCTGGATTCGGTGACCGCAGAGACGATTTTCCGGATCTTTGACCAATTGATTGCCAGAGGCAAGACAATTCTGATGGTTTCCCACGACCGCTCTCTGGCAAGGCGGGTCAACCGGGTGGTGACCCTGGCAGACGGTAAAATCCTGGATGACGCGGGAGGCGCCCATGCCAGCTAGATTCGGCGATCCCATCAACGGTCGGCCTCTGATTGAAATGCGGGGCGTCTCAAAGACCTATGTCAATGCGGCTGGAGAATTTCAGGCCTTAAGGGATATCCATCTGACATTCTATGAAGGGGAATTTGTCGGCGTGATTGGAAAATCCGGCAGCGGCAAATCCACCCTGGTGAACATGATCACGGGGATTGACCGTCCCACCGGGGGTCAGGTGTTGATTGACGGCGTGGATGTGCATGCCCTGCGAGAGAGTAAACAGGCACGGTGGCGGGGCTTGAATCTGGGGGTGGTGTTTCAGTTTTTCCAGCTCCTGCCCATGTTGACGCTGTTGGAAAATGTGCTCCTGCCCATGGATTTTTGTGATAAGTATGCCAACGGCGAGCGGGTTGATCGGGCCATGACGCTGCTGGAGATGGTGGGCCTGGAACAGGATGCCCATAAGCTGCCCGGGGCCGTTTCTGGCGGCCAGCAGCAGAGCGCTGCTATCGCCCGGGCATTGGCCAACGACCCGCCGATCATTGTGGCGGATGAACCCACGGGCAATCTGGATGTCCGGACGGCGGATTCGGTCTATGACAAGTTTGAGTCTTTGGCGGGGGAGGGCCGGACCATCATTATGATCACCCATGATCCGGAAATTGAAAGCCGCCTTTCCCGGACGGTCCTGATCTCGGATGGCGAGGTGATTGATCCCTTCCTGGCCCACGCCCTGCCCTGGGTGCCCCATCCCGTGCTGCGGGAGCTGGGGGTTGAACTGGAAAAGCGGGAATTTTCCGAGGGGGAGTCCCTGACCGGGCTTGCTTCGCAAGGCGGCTGTTTCTACCTGATTGGCCGCGGGCGGGTTCGGTTGGCGTTGGCGAATGCGAATCCGGTCACCCTTTCCCAGGGGGATTATTTCACCGGCTCGCATGTTCTGGGAGGGGTTGGAGAGGTAACGGCGCGGGTGCTTGACGGTCCGGCCGAACTGGCCTGGCTCCCCTGGAACAGGGTGGTGACTGCCTTCCGGGAGGCGTCCCTGGACGTGGACCGCTTCCTGCGGGAGGTGCGCAGCAGGATGCGGGGTGAGGACCGACCGGAGGATGGAAAGGAAGGATTGATCCAATGAGGCCGCGCTGGCGCAAGATTTTGGCAGATTTATGGGGCAACCTGGCCCGGTTTGTTCTGGTGACCCTTTCCCTGGCCATCGGCATGTTCGCGGTAGGGATGATCGCCGGGGGGTATATGACCACCCTGGCAGAGATGGAAAGCGGATATGAGAGCATTAATCCGGCCGATATCCGCATTGTGACGGAAAGCTTTGACGAGAGTCTGATTGCGCGCGTCAGCCGGTTGGAGGGGGTCGCGATGGTGGACGGTGAGAAACGGTTGCGGGTGCAGCTTTTGACCGGAGATGGCGAGTGGAAGAACCTGGTCATCCGGGTTCTGCCCGAGGACGGGCAGGAAATTAACCGAGTGCAGTTGATGGAAGGCAGCATGCCAGAGGACCGGGAGATGTTGATTGACATTCACCGCCTGGCGGAACTCGGCCTGGAAATTGGGGATATGGCCCTGATTCAGCTCCCCTCCGGGACCAAGCGGGAGTTTCCCATCACCGGTCTGGTCAGGGACCAGACTATTGGGGTGGTGGGGACGAGTTATTTTGTCGCCCCGGCCCACGGCTATGTCACCTTGGAGACTCTGCCTTATCTGGAAGAGGAGATGACGTATGAGGCTTTGCTGGTGACGGTGGATCCCGGACTGAGCGCGGAGGAAATGGATGCCCTGTCCAGGGAGATCACCGACCTGGTCGAAGGCAGTGGCCGGGATGTGACCGCCGCCACGATTTTTGCCCCCACCAGTCACCCCAACAGCGGCTATGTAGAGGCTGTCTCAGGATTGCTGGCTCTGTTGGGGTTTCTGTCTGTCTTTCTGAGCGGTTTTCTTGTTTTCAATGCCATGGCAGCCCTTTTTTCCCAGCAGATGCAGTATATCGGCATCATGAAGGCTATTGGCGCCCGGAAGCGCGCCATCATCCGGATGTATATGGTGTTCACGCTCATTTTTGGTCTGATCGCCCTGGCGATTGCCATTCCCCTTTCGGCCTGGGCTTCGGCCAGGATGGGGCAGTATCTGAGCCGGCAGTTGAACTATGCGGCCGGGGGACTTCGCTTTGTGCCCCTGGCGGTGATCCTGCAGGTGGTGATTGCCCTGGTGCTGCCTCAGGCCGCGGGGATCCTGCCCATTCTCCAGGCCGCCCGGGTCAGCGTTCAGGAAGCCATCACCACCACGGGCATTGATGCCGGCAATTTCGGGAAAGGCTGGCTGGACCGGCAGCTTGAGAAGGTGCGGGGGGTGTCGCGACCCTTGCTGATATCCCTGCGCAACACCTTCCGGCGCAAAGGACGGCTGATTCTGACCCTGATCACCCTCAGCCTCGGGGGAGCAGTCTTCATTGCCACCTTCAATGTTCGGGCGTCTCTGGAGACCTATATTGACAATGTATCAAAATACATCCTGGCGGATGTGAGTATGGATTTTGACCGGCCCTATCGCACCGAGGAGATCAGGACCCATGCGGAAGGGATCTACGGTGTGGATTTTATTGAGCCCCGGGGGGGCGCTTACTGTCAGCTTCTCAACGCTGAGGGCGAGGCGGCTGAAAGCGTGGAAATGCTCGGGGCCCCAGCGGATTCCGAATTGATTGAGCCGATTTTGCTGGATGGTCGCTGGATCATCCCCGGCGATAGAAATGCGATTGTCCTGAACGAGGCCTTTTCCGTCAAGTATCCTGACCTGGCCGTGGGGGATACCATCACCCTGTATGTGAACCGCCGGGAAGTGGATTGGACGGTGGTCGGCTTTTTCCAGTTCATCGGCAGAGGGTATTTCCTTGCCTATGTTCCCCTGGACTATCTCAACGAGGTCACCGGAAATTATCACCATGCATCCAATTTTCAGTTTGTGGCGACAACCGAGATCCAGGAGGCCGATCTGGAAGGGGACCTGGCCCGGCGGTTGGACGTTTATTTTCGTGAGCAGGGGTTTGCGGTCCAGAACGCATCCTCCAGCGACGACCTCCGTGGAAATGCCACCAGCGGCCTGGACACCCTGACGGTTTTCCTGCTGGTCATGTCGGGCCTGACGGCCCTGGTGGGCAGCATCAGCCTGACGGGAACCATGGGGATGAATGTGATGGAACGGACCCGGGAAATCGGCGTCATGCGAGCCATCGGCGCCACGGACCGCCAGGTGATGACCCTGGTGATTGTGGAGGGGGTCATCATTGGGATGATCAGTTGGCTGATCGGCGTCGTTCTGGCCTTTCCTATCAGTTATTTGATGTCCTATATTATCAACATGGCGGTATTTGGGGTCAGCGGGCTTTCCTCTTTTTCCTTCACGGCGACGGGCTTTCTCATCTGGCTGGCTGTGGTCAGCGTCCTCTCTATCCTGGCCAGCATTCTGCCGGCCAACAACGCGGCCCATCTTACCATCCGGGAGGTCTTATCCTATGAATAACACCCTTGAGTCGGCCCAAGCCGGCGGCAAGACGATGATTAACTGTCTGTATTTGAGACGAGGTGCGAAATGAAAAACAAATGGGTTGTAATTCCGCTTTTGGTTGCGCTGTCATTGATTGGCTTGACCGGTTGCTCTGTTTTTGGGGAAAGCCCACAGCCGACCCCCATGCCAACCCCGGTGCAAGACCCGGGGGTGATTGCTGAGGGGAATCTTTTGCCAGAGAAGGAGGTTGCTCTCAACTTTGCCATCTCCGGACGGGTGGAGGCGGTTCTGGTGGCAGAAGGTGATGCCGTGGCGGCCGGTGATGTTCTGGCTCGGTTGGGGGATACGGAGGCACTGGAAGCCCAGGCGGCTGCAGCGGAACTGGCCGTTCTGGAGGCTGAACAGGCGCTGGAGAACCTGCAAGACAACGCCGATCTGGCATCCGCCCGGGCCCAGGTGGATCTGGTGGAGGCCCGGCAAGCCCTGGTGGAAGCGGAACAGGCCTGGGACGTCGTGGAAGCGGACGCCTTCCAGGAGGAGCTGGATGATGCCCGGATTGAAATGAATGAAGCTGAAGAGGATCTCGAGGAGGCGGAAGAGGATCTGGCTGATAATGAAGACCTGGATGAGGACAATCCGCTCCGCCAGGACGCCGAAGAGGCCTTTGAAGAGGCTAAGGCGGCTTATGACGACGCTGTGTGGGATTTTGAAACCCTGGAAAACCAGGTTGATCTGGCGCAGACCCGCCTTGTGGCCGCCCAGGCCGCTCTGGAATCAGCGGAACGGGAGGCGGAAGCCACCCGGGACGGCGTTCATCCGGATGATATGGCCCTGGCGGAAGCCAACCTGAGTCAGGCTGAAGCGCAGTTGGCCGCGGCCCAGGCCTCCCTGGACGAAGCCAGCCTGACGGCGCCCTTTGCCGGAACAGTGGTGCGGGTGGAATTGACCGAAGGAGCCCTGACCGGCCCCGGTATGCTGGCGGTGGTTCTGGCCGATTTCTCCGGCTGGATTGTGGAGACTAATGACCTGACGGAAAATGAGGTGGTCCACATCGCGGAGGAACAGGGTGTGACGATTGTCTTTGATGCCCTGCCCGACCAGACTTTCATGGGGGAGGTCGAGTTGATCAGCGCCTATGCCCAGGAGCGATTTGGGGACGTGACCTACATTGTCCACATCCGACTTCTGGAGGAGGATGCCCGCTTCCGCTGGGGCATGACAGCCGAAGTCCGTTTTGAGGAGTAAATTAAATGGCTCCCGTGGGATCTGATGGAAACCCACGGGAGCATTGTTCATCATCCAGGGGAAAATTGGAGTCCCCGGGTTTGGACTCCTTGCAGCGGACCCTCAGACTTTACCCGGGAATCGGGAGACCCTTTTTGGGCGAGTCAGACGACAAATTGGGTACAGACTGCAGAGTGAATGGATTGATTGGCGATGATGAAAAAACCGGACGATGCTCTTAAGGAAAAACCAGTCGGGATCGGCGAGGTTTCGCTCTGCGGATTGGAATGGCTCCTCCATCAGGATCAGAAACGGGACGCTGTCCAGGAGCGGATCCGGCGGCTCATTCTGAAACGGTGGGAGGGTTTGAGCGGCCGCCGGGTGATAGGCTCTGAAACACCGGGGGCGGGATCCGGCGTCAGGACGAAACCTGACTGAACACCGTATCAAATAGCTGCATCACAAAGAGATGCCCCTCCCCGGGGTAGGATGTCAGTTGGGCGTTGGACAGGCGCGCTTCCAGGTATCTGGCAAAGCGGATGGGCGCGAACTGGTCCTGCGTACCGTGATGGAGGAGGATCTGGCCTGCAACCGCCTCGATGGGGAACCCCCACGGGCCGTAGAGAAGCATTGCATCCCGGGCTGGTCCCCGCGCCCCCTGGCGGAAGGCTTCCGCCACGTCCTGGGCGAAAAACCGGGCCATCTCCGGGTTGGACATCAGAGCTTTGTCGGCCTGGCTCATGGAGCTGTGGAGGGATTTGATGAAGGCTTTGGGCGGCAGGTGTTTGGCCGCAAGGCCGAAAAATGAAAATGGGAGGGTGAAAGCCCAGGGAGCGACCCGGGAGAGTTTTCCGAAGAATCGGTCCAGGGGAGCCATTTCCTGCCACAGGGCAGGTTCCTCTGCCACAGGACCCCAGCTCCCCATCAACACGGTGAAGTCTACCTGCTTTGGCAGAGCGTGCTGGCAGGCCAGGGCGTAGGGCCCGCCGCCGGAAACGCCTATCACCCCGAAGCGGCTGATCTGGCAGCGCTGGGCGAGCTTGGCGATGTCCCTGGGCCAGTCCATCAGCTCTCTGGCAGGGGCGGGATCGGAGCGGCCAATCCCGGGGCGATCCGGGGCGATGATGCGAATGGCATGGTCTTTTCCCGGCTGATGGCTGAATTTCGCTTCGAAACGGGAACCGGGGGTTCCATGGAAATAGAACACCGGCCTGCCCTGGGGGTCGCCAAATTCGCAAAAGGAGAGCTGGCGACCCTTGAGGGAAATTGATTTGGTTTGCCATGGGTGATTGGACATGGGGTTGGCTCCTTTGGGATCCCGGCGGGATCCCCTGCATGGATTGACGATTGGGGCGATCAGGGCGCCCATCGTGATTGCTGCCCCCCGGCAGTTGACCAATGTGCCCGATTCGCGTAAAATAGAGGGACGATGCGGGCGTGGCCAAGTGGTAAGGCATCAGCCTTCCAAGCTGACATCCGCGGGTTCGAATCCCGTCGCCCGCTCTGCAACAAAACCATCCCTTGCTGGATGGTTTTGTGGTTTTAAAGGCGAGGGGCCGCGGCTGGGGGCTCGAAGTGGGCGCGCCAGGACAGGGGTGCATCCGGCTGGGGCATGGGGGTAAAGTCGGGCTCTCCGATATGGCGGCAGAGGGAGCCGACGGCCACGGCCTGCCCGCTCTCGATGGCGCGGTTGGCGGCGATGCCGGTGAGGATGGAATAGGCCCCGGCCCGCTGATCGGCGGCGCGCAGGTAGGGGTCCGGCCCGGGCTCCGCCGCCAGGATGTCCCTGATTAAGGCCTCATCCCCGCCACCATGGCCGCCATCGGAGGACCAGGGGGTCACTTCCACCGGTTTTCCGAAATGGGGGATCAGGAGGGTGGAAAGGGCTTTTTTCTGGCCCGGGATGCTCCCATCGGCGTTGAGATAGCTTTCCTCGACCAGGTGGTGTTCCAGCCGCCCTTTTGTGCCGTTGAAGCGGATGCTGTAGCCCTCCCAGGGCATGAAGGCATTCAGGGAATAGCTCATCTGGGCCCCGCTGCGATAGGTCACGATCACCTGGAGGCTGTCTTCGATGTCAATGTCCGGGCTGAACACACAGCGATCCCGATAATAACCATCAAAGGCCTCATTGTCCAGGTAGAGCGTTTTGAACTCTCCCATTCTGAGGTTGAGATAAAATTTGCAGGGGCCCATCTCAGGGCAGTTCAGGCAGCGTTCAGCTCGGTTGTGCAGGCCAAATCGTTCCGCCGTGGCCGGGGTGTAGAATTTGCGCTGTCCCCGGGCAAAGACGGTTTCCGGTACAGTGGAGAGCCACCAGTTCACCAGGTCGAAATGGTGGGTGGCCTTGTGCACCAGCAGGCCCCCGGAATTGCGTTTGTTGCGGTGCCAGCGTCGGAAATAATCAGCCCCGTGGCGGATATCCAGAAGCCAGTGAAAGTCAACTGAGAGGACGTCGCCGATTGCCCCGCGCATGAGCAGGTCTTTGATCTGGGTGCGGAAAGGGGCATAGCGGTAGTTAAAGGCCACCCGCACCCGCCTTCCGGTTTTGCGCTGGACGTCAATGATCCGCTGACACTTGGCGGCATCCGTGGTCATGGGTTTTTCTGTGATCACGTCGCAGCCCAGCTCCAGAGAGCGACAGATGTACTCTGCGTGGTAGACGTCCGTGGTTGTGACGATTACCACATCCGGCTGGGTTCCGCGGATCATGGCATCAAAGGCCGCGTCGGTGTAGCCCTTGGGCTGGGCGCCCCGGGCCTTCACCCTCGCCATGGCGTGATCCAGCCGACCGGGGTTGCGGTCACACAGGGCCACGAGTTCGGCATCCTGAGCGAACGCTCCTGTCAGGGCTTCATAAAACAGACCGGCCCTTCCTCCCAGGCCAACTTGTGCAAACCGTTTTTTCTCCAACAGGGACCGCCTTTCCAGGGTGGCGAGATGTATTGATGGGGGCAGAAAGCCCGATTAGTCACCCACATTGAACCGCCGCATCTGGTTGATATGACTCAGGAGGGCCTTTCTGAGTCGGATGGGAGCTTTCGCCTCAATTTCCCGGGCCAGGGATTCGGCTTGGTCAAAGAAGCTTCGGGTGGCGGCTTCCAGGGCGTCAAACAGCGCTGTTTTCTCCAGGCGATCAAAGAGGGTCGTTTCCATTTCTTTGAGAAAGCCGGGGGGACATTCGTCGGCAGATTTCAGATAGCCCATGGGGAGCGCGCACCGCAGGCCAGATAGTTGAAAGGCCCTGTGACGCACTTCGGCAATATGATAGCTGGCCTGCCACAGCTGTCCGCGGGCCAGGCTGTTGGCGGCATGGATGACAAAGTACCAAATTTCTCCCAGGTGCCAGGTCAATTTTTCGGCCCGGTCCGGCTCCTGATGGTTGGCCCAGGAAGCGGTCATCTGCTCTTTCAGTCTTCCGCTTCTGTCAAAGAGGATGCGCCAATCCATCGTCCGGGCGACCATGCGATCGCAGTGCAGGAAGCTGATGTCCACTTCGATCAGACAGGCGAGAAACGCGCCAAAAAGATGCACTTCCGGCTCGGGCTGGCCCGAGAAGCTGGAAAGGACATCCCGGGTGTCGCGAAAGGCGGCGGCAAACTGGTCCAAAACGGGTTTCACGTCGCCTTCCCGGGTGACGGCCACGGTCAGATCAATGTCGGAGCAGCGATCAGCAAACCCCCGGGCGCCGGACCCCACCAAAAGGGCCCCCGAGATGCGCGGATCTGCAGCCAGAAGGTCCTGGATTTCTTGCAGTATTTTTTCCCGATCTTCAACCGTGAAATGATGGAAGTTTTGCTCTTGCACGCTTGGCGCCGCCTTTCCCGGGAGGAGGGTTTCGGTCAGATGACCCTGGTCGAAACGCAGGCAAACCAGGATGGTCACCTCTATTTATTATAGCGAAGAATGTCGGATTGGCGCGCTGCCGGGCCCTCCCGGACGCAAAAGCCGCATTGTTGAGGGATGTTCGGGTTCCTCCTGGGTTCATGCTGAGACTTTCGGAACCTGTCAAATCAGTGTGGTTTTTTTGGTTAGATTTTTCCGGCGATAGCCGCATAGTCCAGATCGCAATAGGGGGTCTGGTTGAGGATTTTTTCCCTGCGGCGGGTCATGAAGCGGGTGCACCAGGCATCCAGGTTATGCATATCAAAGCTGCGGTGGATCAATATATACAGATCAATTTCCCGCAGGCGCAGGAACTGGGGAATTTCTTGCAGCCAGGCCGGATCAAGATCGTTTTCCGTTCTGTACCCCGTCCACAGTTCGGTCAGGAACCGGGCTGCATCGGCGCGTTCGGAAGGGCTGTCGCAGTGGTGGGGGATGGCGTAGAACAGGGCCATGGCGATGTCATAACCAAACCAGGCATGCTGGCAGTCATCAAAATCAAACAGGGTGATTTGGCCCTGATCGGTGATGAAGAAATTTCCGCCGTGGAAATCCACATGGATCAGTCCGTACGCCTCCGGCGATTTCGGAAGCTCGCAGATCTGTTTGGCGGTATCTTCATAGGCGCTCAGGATGGGGTCCTCTTCCGGTGGGAGATGGGCTTGGCCGATTTCAAGCATCATGCGAACATCAGCCGTAAAATCATAGCGGGAGAAACGGGGTTGGCTTGGCCGGAACGTCTTGCTCAAGCGATGCATTTTTCCCATGAACCGCCCCATGGCCTGAAAAAGGGCTGGCTGCCATTCCCGGTCGGTGGGCGGGTGCCCTGGTGCTTTTGAGAACAGGGTTGTGAGAAAGCGGCTGCCGTCCCTGGCCGGGATGCTCTCAACAAGGCGGCGGCTCAGTGAAGGCAAGACCCTGGGTACGGAAAGCCCTCCGGAGGAGAGGTGATTTAACAACTCCAATTCGCCCTGAACCAGATCCGGGCTGCGCCGTGAATCGTGGCCGATTCGGAGGATGCATTTCCCGGCTGCCGTGCTGGCTTCAAAAATGAAATTCTCAAACCCGTCCAGAATTCGGGCCTGATCCTGGGAAATGCCATAGCGGTTGAGGGCCTCCATCAGGATGGTGTTGTTGAATTGATTACGAATGGATTTTTCCATGGTGTATTCCCCGAAGTTGAAGATCCATGCCGGCGAGTAGTCTCGAAGCAGCATCCCGCAGGGTTTGGTACCCTCTGATGTTCCATGGGGGTTTGAGTGGTTAATGCATCACCCGCCCCCAGCGATGATGGCGCCGATAGCGATGAAGGTGAAAATGGCGACATCCTGGAGGAAATGAATGAACCAGGGCCAGAAGAAGCCCCGGGTTTCGATCATGCTTTTGCTCAGGAGATATCCCAGGATGAAGGACATGACCACCCCGATGATGCCGTAGGGCACCCCGTAGAAGTGCGCCAAACCAAAGGTCGTCGCCGTTAGAAGGATGGCATGGGTTTTCCCTGTGACAGGCGCCAGGGGCGCCAGGAAAGCGGCCCGGTAACTCAGCTCTTCGCTGAAGGCATTCATGGCCGCCAGAAGGAAAATAGCTGGCAGCATGGGCAGGGCCGCCCCAAGGGATTCCAGCGAAGGCCGACCATTCAGCCACAGGAAGCCCAGGGTGCCCAGAGTGATGCACAGGGAAAGGATCAAACCGAGTTTATGCCAGGGCGTGCCCTCATCAATCACAGGGCCTTCCTTGCCGGCTGGCGCATCAAGTTTTCCCGGTACACAATAAAAAACCCGGGGCTTCCGGAAAATGAGAAAGAGCGCGGCAAGCATGACCAGGGCAACAGCCAGACGCCGGAGTTGGTCTCCGAACATGTTCGTGAGAAATCCGGCCGAGGGGGGAAACGCATTGTGGAACCATCGGGTGCTTCCGATCCGGCTCATCCCTTCTTCGGCAAGGAACAGAATGAGAAACAGGAAAAAATAAGGTCGCAATGGTCGGGCTGTTTTCCAGAATGTGGACAGAATCAATAAGACACCGAGTAACATCAGCTTGCTCCACAGGAGCCAGATGGTTGGCGGGCCAATGAACTCCTGCCAGATGATATTGGGCAGGCTGGATATCAGCAGGGTCGTGATCCAGGCGAAAACCAGCACAGGTCCTTCGCCTTTTTTTGAGTTGACTCCCATGGGATTTGACATCATCTTTCTCCTGATCGGATAGGTTGGATATTTATAACACACGGCTGGAGAGAGGAAGTTAATAATTCTTTAACGCTTTCTGCGATTGTATCCCGCAACAACAGGTCATTGTGATATCCTTTGAGAGGAATTCGTCAGGATTTGCATGACGAGGTAACATTAGGCAGATGCAGAAGGCAGTTCTGTTGATGAATGAGGCTGAATACTATGACGGTTTTATTGGAATTTGTACCTTTGTTGCTGTACATCTTGCTCTTTGCTGGATTGAAGATCAGCGAGAGAGCTGTTCTTCACAGACCCGAAAATGCCATCCGCAGGGGTTGGGGGGACTGGACTGTGTGGTTGATTTTGCTGCCCATGTGGCTGGTGTTGATCGGCCCGGTTCTGGAATTCATCTTTCTGGGATATCGCCCCGTGATTTGGGAGATGGCGCTGGGCGGATTGCTCTTCGCGGGGGCGGGGTTTTTCTCCGTCAAGGGCTATCTGGACTTGCAGCAGGGATTCAGCCAGGCGATCATGGTGGAGGATACGGGATTGATTGTCACCGGTCTGTATCACACCATTCGCCACCCGGTTTCCCTTGGCAATATTCTCTTTTGTGTCGCCTGTCCATTGTTTCTGGCGGCGGGGCCTTCCTGGATCCCGGCCCTGGTGGGTGTTCTGGGCGTGATGCTGCGAATCTCCATTGAGGAAGCCTTTTTACAGCGGCATGTTGGGGATTATGCCGAATACAAGGAGCGCACCTGGGCGTTGGTTCCCTATTTGTATTGACTCCTCCCGCCCAAGTCGCATCTCACCCCATCTTGTCCTCTTTCCCCCATGGTTCAATTTCCGAAGGCTGATCAAGGTAGCGCATGACACGATTTTTTCAACAGTTGGGCCGTTTTTTTCGACACCGTTTGTTCACCAGTTTTTATCTTCCTTCGCTGCTGTTTGCCATCGCCATCGGGCTGCGCATCCCCATTCTGCCCCTGTATGCCCTTTCCCTCACCGAGACCTATTTTTTGGTGGGACTGGTGGTGGCGGGGGCCGGTCTGGGTACGCTTATCGCTGACCTGCCAGCCGGGTATTTGCTCCGAGGACGGGATAAGCGCCTGGGGATGATGTTGGGGATCGGAATTGAAGCCCTGTGCACTCTGGGGCTGCTGTGGGCGCGGTCGGTGTGGCTGGTCCTGGGGTTGCGGATACTGGCGGGGTTTGGCCTTTCTTTGTATGGGGTGGCGCGCCACGCGTACATTTCCGAAGCGGTTCGGTTGGCGGTGCGCGGCCGGGCATTGTCCCTTTTTGGCGGATTAATGCGGGTCGGCCTGTTCATTGGTCCGGCGATTGGCGGCCTTTTGGGCGCCCGATTTGGGATTCGCTTCCCCTTTGTTGTGTACTTTTTTATCTGCTGCCTGGCGGTTCTGGTGCTTTTTCTGGACCGCAACCACTCTGCCGGGGAAACACTTTCCGACCAGCCTGCGGGGGAGGCGCGGGTTGGGCTGCGGGGTGCGCTGCGCGGCCGGTTGGGTGTGTTTGTTTCGGCCAGCCTGGCCCATGTGCTGGCGCAGATCACCCGGGCCGGACAGCGGTTGATCCTGCCGCTCTATGCTGCGGATGTCCTCCTGCTGGCGCCGGATCAGATCGGTTTTGTGGTCAGCCTCTCTTCCGCTGTAAGCATGACGCTTTTCTATCCTGTGGGCCTGATCATGGACCGGTTGGGCCGGAAGTTGGCCATCGTACCCTCCTTTGTGTTGATGGGCTTGGGCCTGGCCCTTTTGCCCTTCACCCGGGGGATGCTGTCCTTTTCCCTGGTGGCGGCTCTCCTCGGTTTTGGGCACGGATTAGGCTCCGGGACGATGATGACCATGGGGTCCGATCTCTCGCCGAAGAAAGGGCGCAGCGCCTATCTGGGCGCCTGGCGTTGGATCGGGGACGCCGGCAGCAGCGGAGGGCCTGTCCTTGTTGGCATTGTGGCTGATTTGCTGGCCCTGCCCAGCGCCGCCCTGGTCATTGGCGCGGCTGGTTTTCTGGCTGGCGGCGTTTTTGGTGTGCTGGTGCCGGAGACCCTGCAGAAACACCCATCCACTGAGGAGTGACCTTTCCGGGGGAATAATACCTTGCCTTTTCATCTCAGTCCATGTCAGTCCCTGTGCAACGAAAAAGCGCCCCCGGATGGGGGCGTCTTTCTTTGTTGTTGATTGGCATGGGGGCAGAGCGGGGCGGTGTCTTAGCTGCTGCTGTGGTCCTTGGGGAGCTTGGGGATCAGCCAGGATAGGAAGGCATCGGTGGAGCGGGTTTGGAGCAGGACCTTGCCCGGACCGGTCATATCAACCACCAGTCCCTCCCCGCTGAAGAGGGTGGATTTGAGCCCGCCCACGGCCCGGACCTTGAAGCCCATGTTCTCGCTGAAGGCGACCAGGTGGCCGGTATCAATGGTATAGCGTTCCCCTGCGGCGAGGGTCATCTCGTGAATGGCGCCATAGGAAGACAGAATCGTCAGCCCGCGGCCGTACACCTTGAGCATGATCAATCCTTCGGAGGCGAAGAAAGTTTTGGCGCCGCCCCACTTGGTGGTCACTTCAACGCCGCCGCCAGAGGCGACGTAGGACCCGGATTGGACCATGAGGCTCTCTCCCTGCAGATCAAGCAGGTACAGGTCCCCGGGAAGGGCCGGGGCCACCGTCACCTCACCGCCTTGGGGGCCGGCTTTGAAGGTGTTCTGGAAGAAACTTTCACCGCCCAGGAGGGCGCGCCCCAGGGATTTGAGGACGCCGCCCCGGGCCTTGGTCTGGATGGTAACATCCGCGGACATGCTGACCATAGAGCCTCCCTCCACCTGGAGTTCTTCCCCCGGTTCGAGTTTGACAACGCCCAGGGAATAGGAAGGTCGGTATTTGACATCAACGTGCATCGGAAACTCCTTTTTTAATTGGCTTGCCGGGTTGGATGTCTCTAGTTTAACATACTTAATCGGGGGAATCCAATTTCCCCTTTGGACGATTTGGGAGGCCGTTGCTCGATCGTTTTCAGCCGGTTTTCAGGACTCGCAGAAGCACCTTGCGGTTCTGTCCCCGTTGGCGGTGTTCGGCCAGATATACGCCCTGCCAGGTGCCCATATTTAATTGTCCATTGTCAATTGGGATGGTCAGGCTGGTGTGGGTGATCATCGTGCGCAGGTGGGCGGGGGAATCGTCTTTGCCTTCCAGGGTATGGTCGTACCAGCTTTCTCCTTCCGGGGCGACGTGGTTAAAAAAGTCTTCCATATCCCGCTGTGCGCTGGTGGAGGCATTCTCGTTGATCACCATGGAAGCGCTGGTGTGTTTGAGGAAGAGAAAGGCCATCCCTTCCCCAACGCCCCACTGGCGGATCTGCTGGTTGATCTCCTGTGTGAAGGGGTGAAATCCCCGGCCCCTGGTGCGGATGCTGATTGTCGCTTTGTGCCATTCCATGTGCCCCGTCCTCTCTTTGGGTGCGTTTGGGTTTCATTATACCGTTGGGTCCGTCTCATTCGTGAAAATCTTTTGGGTGGCGCTTTCTGAGCGGAGATGGGAGCCTCTCCGGTCTGCCCTTACATCCTGGCCCTTATCTTGCATATTAACCCGCAGTGGTTCACGATAATTCTATTTTATTAAGGATTCTGTAATGAACCCCGCGAATCCACCATGTTAAGAATGTTACAATTGCCAAACATGAATAAAAAAAGCGATGGAATATTAAATACAATGAGCCTGAAGGAAAAATGGAATAATTTTCTCTCCCGAGGGCCAGTACTGTGGCGAACGATCAGACTGGTGTGGCGGGCAGCGCCCGGGTGGACAGCGGCCTGGTTGGGGATCATGATCGTGCAGAGCCTGCTTCCCCTGGCCCAGGTTTATCTTTTGCGGTACACCATCAACACCCTTGTGAACACCTTTGCCGGTGAAAACCTGGTGGACACAATCCAGACCGGCGCGGGCTGGGTGATCCTTTACGCCATTTTGATGATTGTCCAATTGTTGATCGGCAATCTGGGGCATTGGATCCAGACTGCCCAATCTGAGCTGGTGAATGATCATATCAATAAACAGATCCACCAGAAGTTTCTGGAAATTGATTACGCGTATTTTGAGATTCCCCAGTTCTACGATCAACTGTATCGGGCCAGGAACATCGGCAAGTACCATGCCTTGGGTCTTGTGTCTGTTCTGGGAAATTTTCTCAGCAGCACCATCACCCTGGTTTCCATGGCGGGGGTTCTCACGCCCTATGGCATCCTCTTCCCGGTTTTGCTGGTGGTGAGCACCCTGCCCATGGCCTTTGTGATCAGCTTGAATAACCGCCGGGAATACACCTGGAATCAGGAAATGACCGAAAATATGCGCCGGGCCGATTATTATGATTATCTTCTGACTGACCGCCAGACCGTGGTGGAAGTGCGCATGTACAATATGGGGCGGCGGATTGTCAGGATGTATCAGGACCTGCGGCAAAATCTGCGCAATGGCCGCATGGGCCTGGTCCGGCGGCAGTCGCTGCGGCAGACCGTGGCCAGCATCTTCGGGTTGTTGATTGCCAGCGGCGGGTTGGCCTTCATGGCGGTGCGGGTTCTCATGGGGACCCTTTCCCTGGGGGATATGGCCCTTTATTACCAGGCCTTCAATTTGGGGCAGAGCCTGGTCAATTCCATGGTTCACAGCGCCGGCAGTGTGTTCAACAACATCTTGAACATGACCAATTACTTTGAGTTCATTGACTTGAAGCCCAAGATGAAGAGCCTTCCGGCGGATGATCCCCAGGCAGCCGGACGTGTTTACCGCGCCAATGAGCATTGGGAGCGGGTGGACACAGGGGAGCGGGTGCCTATGCCCCTGGAACGTTCCAACGGCGAGGCGGTGGAGATCTCGGTGGAACATATCACCTTTGCCTATCCCGAGAGCGAGGTGAATGTCCTGGAGGATTTCAGCCTGACCTTCCCGGCTGGCTCTGTGACGGCCATCATCGGGGATAACGGCGCGGGGAAGAGCACCCTGGTCAAGTTGATGTGCCGGCTCTTTGATCCCCAATCCGGCCGTATCCTGTGGAATGGTGCGGATTACCGGGTGTTTCCCCTCAAAGAATTGCAATCCAACATTACGGTTCTGTTCCCGACCATCACTTATTATCAGACCAGCGTGCGGGAAAATATCACCATGATGGATCGGGAGGAGTATACCGATGCGGAGATGATCCGGGCTGCTGAGGATGCCGGGGCGGTGGAGCTGATTGCAAAGCTCTCCAAGGGCTATGAAACCCGGCTGGGTAAATGGTTTTCGGGAGGGACAGACCTCAGCTCCGGGCAGTGGCAGCGGATTGCCCTGGCCAGGGCTTTGTTCCGGAAGTCCTCCCTGTTGTTGCTGGACGAACCAACCAGCAGCATGGATGCCTGGGCGGAATCGGACTGGTATGAACGCTTGCGTCGGGCCCTGAACGGACGGACCACGGTTGTCATCACCCACCGGCTCAGCACGGCCATGCGCTGTGATCTCATTCATGTGATGGTGGACGGGCAGATCGTGGAATCCGGCACCCATCAGGAACTATTGGACCTGGATGGACGCTATGCCCGGGCGTGGTATGCTCAGTTGAAGAACAGCCACACACAGGAACGGCCCGAAAAGCCCCAGATCTCCTTCGCTGAACCGTTGAATGCTGGGCGGGATTGAGAACGGCCTTTCCGAAAAACCATACCAGATGATTATTCACAAATCACGAAAAATTTGATAAGATTAATTTGTGCTGTGTTTTTTTCTGGATGGGAATTTAGCTGACTATTTGCTAAAGGAAGTGTCAATTAACGAAGGTGGAAAGTAAATATCCAGTCACTCGAACGAAATTAATCGTTCCCCGCCGGCGCGATGAACTGCTCAAACGCCAGCGGCTGCTGGATATTTTAAATGATCTCCTGGACCTGAAATTGATCATTCTTTCTGCTCCGGCGGGCTATGGGAAAACATCCCTTTTGATTGATTTCGCCCACCACACGGCCTGGCCAGTGTGCTGGCTTTCGCTGGACCCGATGGATCAGGACCCATTTCGATTCATTTCCCATTTTATTGCCGCCATACAAACCCGTTTCCCAGGGTTTGGCCAAAATTCGTTTTCGGTGTTGAACAACACCCCCCAGGATAAACTGGATCTTCCGGATCTGGTCACGACCCTGGTCAATGATATTTTTGAGAATATCCCGGAACATTTCATTTTGATCCTGGATGATTATCAACTCGTTGAGGATAGCGATCCGGTGAATCTGTTTGTCAACCGGTTTTTGCAGGATGTGGATGAGAATTGTCACCTGATGGTGTCCTCCCGCCGCCTGCTGACCCTGGCGGACTTGCCGCTTCTGGTGGCCCGGAGCCAGGTAGGGGGCATCTCCTTTGAGGAAATATCCTTTTCAGCGACCGAGATCCAGGATTTTCTCCTGCAGAATTATCATTTAACCATCTCCGATAAATCGGCTGAAGAATTGACCCAACAAACAGAGGGCTGGATCACCGGGCTGCTGCTCTCCACCCATCTTCTGCAGGATGAGATCGGCGACCGGCTGCGCGTGGAGCGGGTGTCTGGGGTGGGCCTTTACGACTATCTGGCCCAGCAGGTTCTGGCGCAGCAGCCCCCGGAAATCCGGGATTTTCTGCTCCGCACCGCCATTCTGGAGGAATTCAATGCCGATCTGTGCCGACGGGTGATCGGCAAAGCCCTGGGGATTTTGGTTGATTGGTCGGGTTTGATGGATCAGGTGTCCACGCGCAACCTGTTTGTGCTTCCCGTGGGGGAGGATGGGCAATTCTGGCTGCGTTATCATCACCTTTTTCGCGATTTTCTGCAGCAGCAAGTGCAGAAGAAACTTCCGGAGGAGACCCGGAATATCACCATAGCTCTGGCGGATGATTATGTCCGCCAGGAGGATTGGGACCGGGCCTTTATGCTCTATCAGCGGGTGGACGCCACCGAGAAGATGGTCGCTTTGGTTGAATCAGCCGGCCCATCCATGGTGACCCGGGGAAAGCTGGTGACTTTGAAGGGTTGGATGGCGGCCCTGCCGCCGGTTCTGACCACCTCCCGGCCGGGCTTCCTTTCCCTTCAGGCGGCGATATTGATGACCTCTGGCGAAGTGAACCAGAGCATTCTTCTCCTGAGTCAGGTTATCCAAAAATTGACTGACTCTGGAAATCAGCGGGAAGTTCTGGCCCTGAGCCTGATCCGCCGCGCCGTGGCCCACAGGATGCTCGGGGATTACACGCAGTCCCTGGATGACAGCCGGAGGGCCCTGGAAGCGCTGGAGGATGCGCCCGAACTGGGCCATGTCCGCGCTGAGGCTCTGCGGACCCTGGGGGGGACTCTCTATCTCCAGGGCGAGATAAAAGAAGCCCTCAGCGTTTTGAAGCAGTCCCTGAGCCTTTTTGAGAGTTTTGACGATCAGCAAAATATCCCCAAATTGATGTTTGAGGTGGGGTTGATGCACAAAGTGCTGGGAGATTATGTCCTGGCGGAGATGATGTATCAGGAAGCCCTGGCGACCTGGGAATCCGGGGGTAACCTGACCTGGGCGGCCAATCTTCTCAATAACCTGGGGGTTTTGCAGCATTTGCGCGGCGATTATGAAACCGCGGCCGAACATTTTGAGAAGGCCATTGAGTGCGCCCGAATCAGCAGCGCCCCGCGGCTGGAAGCCTTCAGTCTGATCAGTTTGGGAGACCTGTATCGCGACCTGGATGCCAGCCGGGAAGCCCGGGATGTGTATAAGCAGGCCCAATCCATCGCTCAGCAGGTTTCGGATGGGTTCCTGCTCTTTTATCTGGACTTAGCGGATGGGATTTTGCACCGCCTGGTGGAGGATTTTTCCAAAGCCAAACTGGCCTTTGAAGCCGCCCGGAAAAAAACCCTGGAGAGCAAATCTCCGTATGAGATGAATCTTCTTGAAATGGAAATCGCCGGATATAATCTGACCCAGGGCCTTTATCAGGACGCCTTTGAAGCTGCTCAGCAGGCGCATGCCTATTTCGATAAAGAAGGACATCAGAGCGAATCCTTGAAGGCGGCCTTTATCTGCGCGCTGGCCTGCGCCGGATCAGGGGAAAAAGAGCAGGCCCTGACATACCTTGAGAAGGTTCTACCGGCTGTTCTGGAACACAATTATGCCACTCCCCTGATCGTTCAGGCCCGGGAGTTTAAGAAGCTGTTGGGTTCCGTCAAGGGCAAGAACGTCCTCAAACGGCAGTTCAAAGGGGTTCAGGAGCGGGTGGAACATTTTGAGGAAAAATTGCCCGCCCTGCGCCGAAAGATCCGCCGACAGGCGACGGTGGTTCCCTTCGCGCCTCCGAGGATGATCATACAGTCATTTGGGAAGTCCCAGGTGCATCTGAACAATCGTCTGGTCAGCAACAGCGACTGGCAGACTCAGACTTCCCGGGATATGTTTTTCCTCTTCCTGTCCTTCCCGGAGGGGCTGACCAAGGAGCAGGTCGGGCTTTATTTCTGGCCAGATGCCACCCCGGAAGAACTGAAGCTGCGTTTCAAGAACACCCTCTACCGCCTGCGGCGCGCCGTGGGTCGGCAGGCCATCATTCTGAAGGATGACTATTACCAGTTCAACTGGTCTCTGGATTATGAATATGATGTTGAGATATTCACAACAGCCATCCAGAAATCCCTGCAGGAGAAAAACCCCCAAACCCGCATCCACCACCTGAAAAAGGCCATCCAGAACTACAAGGGGGAGTATCTGTCAGAGGTGGAAGAGATCTGGGCCATCACGGACCGTCAGCGATATTATCAGATGTATGTGGATGCGTTGATGCGCCTGGCGCATCTGTATATGGATCGCAAGGCGTATAAGACCTCCCTGCGCTATTGTTTTCAGGCCCTGAGTGAGGACGCCTGCCTGGAAGACGCTCACCGGCTGGCCATGCGCATCCATGCTGCGACCGGCAACCGCGCTGCTATTGTGCGGCAATATGAACGCTGCCGGGTGGCTCTCATTGAAGAGATCAATGCCCCTCCCTCGAAACAGACCCGGGAACTTTACGAAACCCTGATCCAATAATACAATTGGATTGGCACCTTACCCCCTGCAGAGATTTTTTTCCGATCCTGCGGGGCGTTTTCCTGTTTAACCCCTGCCCCCATGAGAAAGGCGGTTTTTTTTGCTGTAAAAACATTACAACATTGTCACAAATTAATTATTGAGCCTGTTTTGAAGCCTGTTTTGAAGCCTGCTGTCTGTGATAATGTAACAGGTTTAATTATTACAGAATAGCTATTAAACCATAACCGAATTATATCAATCAGAAAGGGTTTTCCGATGAACAAACTGTCAAGCAAAATCAAATTTTTCCTCAGCCGTGTTGATAACCGCACCGTCCGTCTTATCCTGACGATCCTGACCCTGGCCTTGTTTGTCCTGGCCGCGGGCGCGCCGGATGCCATCGGCGGCGTGGGAATGTAATGATCCTGATCTGGGCTGTTGTGGCTGGCCTGGCAGCCGGGCTGCTCCGTGCGTTGTTTCGGAGCGAGGCTTACCGCCCTGCGGAACCGGACAAACTCTGGCTGGTTTTGCTGGGAACGCTGCCGCAGATTTTGGCTTTTTTTCTGCCGGCCACCCGTGGACGGATACCTGATTCGTGGATTCCACCCTTGCTGGTCTCATCGCAGTTGCTGCTCTTGGTTTTTGTCTGGTTCAATCGGGACAAACCAGGCGTACTGCTGCTGGGGATGGGCCTGGCCCTCAACCTGCTGGTCATTGCCCTCAATGGCGGCTGGATGCCCATCAGTCCGGAGACCCTCATCTCCCAGGGCGCCCCGTCAGAAAGTTGGGAAGTGGGCCTCAGGCATGGCTTCAGCAAGGATATGGTGTTCTTGAGAGAAAACACCCGATTGTGGATCCTCTCCGATATCCTGACTTTCCCCGATTGGATTCCTCTTCGTGTTGCCTTCAGCATTGGCGATGTCCTGATAGCCGCCGGCGTGGTTGGTTGGCTCTGGCATCGGCCAGCGGTTCACGATCCGATTAGAGACGACATTATTCAACAGGAGATAAAATCATGACCAAGAATTTCCAAATTCAACAAGAATTCAGCCGGTTGTTGACTGCGGCTGTGATCAACGGTTCATTCCGTCAGGCGCTCTTGAGCAATCCCGGTGAAGCGATTTCCTCGGGCTTTGGCGGTGAGGCCTTCAACCTGGGTGCGGATATGGTGAAACGCCTGTCCTCAATTCGGGCCAGCTCTCTGGCTGAGTTCGCCTCGCAATTGTCGCAGATCTGATCTGTCAGGAATTGCTATGACAAGTTATTATTCAACCCGTGACCTGGGTATCACCCGGGACACCTTTGCTCTGCCCACCCAGCGGAGGGTCGCTATCCCCTGTTCCCTGGCGGCTGCTGAGGCCGCCGCCCGGTTATCCACCCGGGAGATTGGTCTCATCCGGTCCCTGATTGAGGACAACCGAACAATTCTCTGGTTGGATTCTGATCAGACTGTGAAGACCTGGGATATGGAGGACGGCATCAGCAACAAGGGCGGCGTGATCCTTGTTCTCTGAGGGGGGTGTTGCCTCCCGCCATTTCGCTTCCGGCTTGTTTCAATTCACCCGGGGATAGGCTATAATTAACCTGACAGGTGCATTGGACAAGAAATGGAGGATTTCATGCGAAAATTTTGGAGTGTAATGTTAGGCGCGCTGGTTGGCGGGTTGGTGGGCAGCGGCCTTGCGCTGCTCTTCGCTCCGGCATCCGGAGAGGAGACCCGCAAAGAGATTGAGACATACTTCACCAATCTCCAGAATGAGATCACCAGGGCAGCGGAAGAAAAGCGCGCTGAATTAGAAGCGGAATTAAAGAAACTCCGCTCAGGGCAGCAGGTGGCAATTGAAAAGAAAGAAGCCTGATTCTGCTTGATTGTTCCTTCGGATAAATCTGCCCCCAGGAAAACGCCTGGGGGCAGTTGTTGTTATCAGGGGGAATTGGTGTGTTCGTTTCAACCGCGCTGGCAGACGGATCAGGGATAGGGGGCGGATTCGGTCGGACTCGGTTCCGTGGTGGGGTTGGGCGCCGGGTAGCCTTCCTGGGTTGGCGTGGGGGTGGGCGCTCCCGCTGTCTGGGTTGGTTGGATGGGAGG
>DAOTUG010000193.1:0-12280 GCA_034437335.1 Anaerolineaceae bacterium | reverse complement strand
GATTTTTGCCGGAAGCGGCAAAGGCGAAGGGAAACAAAAAGGGCTGCCGGGAGGATGGCGACCCAAGGCATGTTGGGCTTGCGCAGATGGCTGCGTCAGATGGCTGCAAGCGCGGCGAGCACGGGCCTCTTGGCCCTTTGCACTGCGCTGATGTGGCAGCACGGGCCTCTTGGCCCTTTGCACTGCGCTGATGGGGCCTGATGCCCCTCAGCTTGTGAGGGCGCTCAGCTTGTGCGGGCGCTCAGCTTGCGGGTGGGTGGGGTTTTCCTGGAAAGCGGTGTTGCGATTGATTCATCCACAACGATGATCCAGGATGTCGCGATTGCATTCAAGGCGAAGAATTTCTCAAATGCGATTGCCCTGCGGATCGCGCTGATCGCGCTTGCCTTTGCAGTTAAAATGTGATAAGATACCACTCTATAAAAATCATCACTTTTTTCAGAAACTGTCTTTGGGCGAGTTTTTTGAAATCAGCGAGTTTTTTATTTAAACTCAAGGGGAGTAAGACCCCGAAAAAACGGAACCAGATCGGAAGGAATGATCATGCCCAGTTCATATTTGACACAGGAAGGTTATGAGCGGCTTCAGAAGGAGCTGGACTATCTGCGAACAGAAAAACGCCATGAGGTTGCTGAGCGCCTGCGCGATGCGATGGAAGATGGGGAGTTAATCGAAAATGCGGAATTGGAAGCAGCCAAAAACGAGCAGTCCTTTGTGGAAGGCCGGATCAAAGAGCTGGAAATTTTGCTTGCGAATGCGCGTTTGATTGAAGAAAACACCAATGGCGATGTGATCCAGGTTGGCTCTCGGGTCACCGTGAAAGAGGAGAATTACGACCCGGAGGAATATGTGATTGTGGGGGCGGCGGAGGCCGACCCGCGCCTGGGGCGCATCTCCAATGAATCACCCCTGGGAAAGGCGTTGCTTAATCACAAGGCTGGTGATAAAGTTAAGGTCGAAGCGCCGGGCGGTGCTTTTATCATCGAAGTTGTTTCGGTTGGATAAAGACTTCGTTAAGGAAAATCCTATCCGCCCCGCCCGGCATCCCGGGACGGGGCGTTTATTTTATATCAATGAGGAAGGTATTATGCTTGAGGAATCGTTTTCGGACCTTGAATTGACGCGCCTTGAAAAACTGCGGGAAATGAAAGAGAAGGGGTTTGACCCCTTCCCCACCCGCGCAGAACAAACCCACACCAGCCAGGATGCCATTGCTGCGTTTGAAAAAGCTGAAGCGGCCGGAGATGATGCGCCCGAGATTTCCGTGGTGCTGGCAGGTCGGCTCAGAGCGCTGCGCCTGATGGGAAAGATTGCCTTTGCCCACATTGAGGACCGCCAGGGCCGCGTGCAACTCTTTTTCCGGATCAACGATCTGGGTGAAGAAAAAATGGAGCAGCTCAAGGCCTTTTTTGACCTGGGGGATTTCATCCAGGCCCGGGGCCACATGTTCCGCACCCGGCGGGGAGAAGTGACTCTCTATGTTGAGGATTTCAGCATGCTGGCCAAGGCCCTGCGTCCTCTACCCGCTGCCAAGGACGAGGTGGTAGATGGCGAGGTGGTGCGCCACGCCACCCTCAGCGATGCGGAAACGCGCTATCGCCAGCGGTATGTTGACCTGGCGGTCAATCCTGACGTTCAGGAGGTATTCAAGATCCGGGCGGCGACCCTGCGCGCCCTGCGAGAGTATCTGGACAACCACGACTTTATTGAGGTTGAGACCCCCATTCTGCAGCCCATCTATGGCGGCGCTGCGGCACGCCCCTTCATCACCCATCACAACCAGCTCCACCAGGACCTTTATTTGCGCATTTCCTTTGAGCTTTATCTGAAACGCCTTCTGGTCGGGGGGCTGGAGCGGGTCTACGAGATTGGCCGGGATTTTCGGAATGAAGGCGTTTCCTTCAAGCATAATCCGGAGTTTACCCAGTTGGAGTTCTATTGGGCCTATGCTGATTATCTGGAGGTGATGGATTTCTCCGAAAGAATGGTCGCCTTTGCTGCAGAGCAGGTTCTGGGGACCACCACCGTCACCTTTGACGGTCAGCCCATTGACCTGGCACCCCCCTGGCGGCGGGTGGAACTGCGCCAGGGCATCCTGGATGCCACCGGGATTGATATCAACGCCCACGAGACCGCGGATTCCCTGGCCGCGGCCATGAAGGCAGCGGGATTGAAATTCAAACCGGATTCAACCCGCGGAAAGCTGATTGACACCATGATCGGCGATCTGCTGGAGCCCAACTGCATCCAGCCGACCTTCCTCTATAATTATCCCCGGGATATCTCGCCCCTGGCGAAAAACAAGCCCGAGGATCCGGCCACTGTGGAGCGCTTTGAGGGATTTGTGGGTGGGATGGAGCTGTGCAATGCCTTTACGGAATTGAATGATCCCCTGGAGCAGGAGCAGCGGTTTTTGGAGATGGGCCGGGCCTATGCGGAAGACGATGAGGAACAGCACCCCATGGATGAGGACTACTTGAATGCCCTCAGCTACGGTCTGCCCCCCACCGGCGGGTTCGGGATCGGGGTGGACCGTCTGGTGATGCTCCTTTCCGGCCGGCGGAGCATTCGGGAAGTGATTCTTTTCCCGCACCTGCGCAGCAATCTGGAAGAAAAGTAAGGTTTTATTCAAACCAACCCGTTTCCTTTGGCGCAGCGGCTGCGAAAGGGGGAACGGTCTAATCCGGGGTCGGAGACAATGGACGAACAGGCACTCATTCAGGCAGCATTAGATGGGGATCTGGATGCGTTTAACGGCCTGGTTCTGGCTTATCAGGATATGGCCTACAATGTGGCCTACCGCATCATGGGAGAACCCGGCGCGGCCGGAGATGCCTCCCAGGAGGCCTTCATCTCCGCATATCGCAAGCTGGAACAATACCGGGGAGGCTCTTTCAAAGCCTGGCTCCTGCGGATTGTGACCAACGCCTGCTATGATGAGCTGCGCCGGCGTCAGCGCCAGCCGGTGACGCCCCTCAAACCAGAACTGCCGGACGGCGACATCGTGGAAAGTCCGCGCTGGATTGTGGATGACAGCGCCTCCCCTGAGGAGCAATCTGAACAGGCTGAATTGCAGGCTGCCATCCAGCATTGCATCCGGGAGCTCGATGAGAAGTTCCGGACGGCGCTCGTGCTGGTGGATGTGGAGGGGATGGATTATGAAAGCGCGGCTGAGGCGGCCGGGACCCCCCTGGGCACCATCAAAAGCCGTCTGGCCCGGGCCCGTCAACGGGTTCAGGATTGTTTGCAGGGATTTCGGGAACTTTTGCCGGATCTCTTTCGTCTAAGTGACGAGGATGCCACATGAAGAAGGATAGATCACGGATTCAGGATTTGGAGATGCTCTCCGCATATCTGGACGACGCGCTGACAGCAGCGGAACGCCAGACTCTGGAAGCGCGCCTGGTCCGGGATCCTGAATTGCGGGAGCATCTTGAGCAACTGCGGGTGACTCGCTCTCTGGTGCGCGGTCTGCCGCGAATCAAGGCGCCCCGGAACTTCACCCTCTCTGCGGAGATGGTGCGGCTTCGCCGGCCCAAAGCGCGCCCGATGGTCAGCCTCCTCAGGCTGGCTTCTTCTCTGGCGGCGATTTTGCTGGTGGTTCTCTTCGGCCTGGAATCCCTGGGGCGGGTGCCCCCTTTGCTCCTCGCCGCGGGGGAGATCGCCACGGATGAGACCGCTTTTACGGCGGAAACCCCCGAGCCCCTGATCCTGTGGGCTGATCCTGCCAGCGGGGAGGAGGCCTTTGGCATGGGCGGCGAGGAAGGAGCCATGCCTGAAATGATCGAAGTTTTTCCCCAGGAAGCCCCCGAGGCGGCGCCCGAGGAGGGCGTAGCGGGGCCGGACCAAGCGACCCCCGCGGTGGAAGAGCCCAAGGTGGGAGCGCCAGAAGCGGAGGCTGCTGAGGAATCCCGGGGGGCGGATGCAATGCCCATCCTGGGACTTAATCCCGAGGAGGGCGGGGAGATTGTCGAGCGCAGCATGGCGGAAAGCCCGCCGGAATCGGAGGGCCTGTCCCCGCTGCGCTGGCTTCAGATGGGTCTGGGGTTGGTCGCCCTGGTCGGGGTTCTGACCCTGTTTTTCCTGAAGCGCCGCTGACATTCCCCTTTTCCCTTCGAACACCGGAGGGATTTTTTTATTCGCGAGTGCGCAGCCAAACAAACTGGCATGGCGCCAGGGTCAGGTCTTCCTGGACATTGAAGGTCTTTCCGCTGACCAGGTCTTCAAATGCGTAGCTCAAGCCATAGAGCCGGAGGGTGTTTCCGGGCAAACTCTGAGCCTTGTCACTGAAATTGTTGAGGATCAGGACCTGTTCTTCTCCCCGGCGCCGGACGTAGCCGAAAATATGGGGGTTTTCGGAGCGGATCAATTGAGGGTTTTCCCCGCTGACGGCAAGGGTGTTTTTTCGCAGGCTGATCAGTTCTTGCAGGTGTTGATAAATGCGCCCCGGGATGGTCTCCGGATCGTGGCGATTTTTATAGCGGGTTGGATCGGCCTGGGGCCTGTGGACCCAGCGGCTGTCATCGCACTTGGCTGGATCATCCCGAAAGCTGTAGTCATTGAGCATGCCGATTTCATCGCCCAGGTAGATCACGGGAATCCCGCCGATGGTCAGGATCACATTGTGCAGCAGCAGGATGCGCTGGATGGCCAGGGCCACTTCCGTCTCGGTTTCCTCCCGGAGGGCTTTTTCCAAACCGGCCAGGGAGGCGCAGGCGCCGGAAATCCGGGCATCCCGGGTTTTGGGATTTTCCTGAAAGACCAGGCCCCTGGCGAAGCTGCCCTCAAACCTGCCGGTGTAGAAGGCGTTCAGAAACTGGCGATGCAGGAAGGGGTCCATGCCCAGGGCGGCTGCGTCCTCATCCGAGAAGGTCCATCCGATGTCGTCGTGGCAGCGGATGTAGTTGATCCAGGCGCAGCCCGCCGGGATCGCAAAGCGTTTGGCTATGGAAGCCTGCAGCAGATCCACGTTCCGGGTGGCCAGGGTGCTCCAAAGCAGGGCCATCAGGAGCGGGTTATAGGAGAGCTGACATTCCTCGGGGTGGATATATCGGGCCACCTCATCCGGGTGGACGATGGCCTCGGATTTGAACAGGAGGGCCGGGGCGGCGATGCGCGCGATGACGTTGTAGGCCTGGATGATCTTATGGGCTTCGGGCAGATTTTCGCAGTTTGTCCCCAGTTCTTTCCAGATGAAGGCCACCGCATCCAGGCGGAGGATCTCCACGCCCTGGTTGGCGAGAAACAACATTTCTTCCGCCATGCGGTTGAAGACCTCCGGGTTGGCGTAGTTCAGGTCCCACTGGTTGGTGTGAAACGTGGTCCAGACCCATTTCTCCACATCCTCAACAAAGGTGAAGGCTCCGGGGTGCTCGTCGGGAAAAATCTCGCGCAGATGTTTTTCATAAGCGTCCGGCATGCGCCGGTCCGGGAACATGCGATAATAGGCCTGGTAGATGGGGTCGCCCTCCCGGGCCTTGCACGCCCAGGGGTGTTCATCGGCGGTGTGGTTGAAGACGAAATCCAGCACGAGGCTGATCCCCTCTGACCGGAGCTCTCTGGCGAGATCGCGCAAGCCGGTCATGGTGCCCAGCTCCGGGTTGACCTCCCGATAGCTGCTGATGGCATATCCGCCATCGTTTTCTCCTTCCGGGGAGCGGAAGAGGGGCATCAGATGGAGATAGGTCAATCCCAGCTCTTTGAAATAGGGGATTTTTTTCCGGATGCCTGCCAGATTCCCGGCGAAGCGGTCCACATAGCAGACGCCGCCCAGCATCTGGTGGTTGTGAAACCAGTCCGGATCGGCTTCCCGTTCCCGGTCAAGGGTTTTGAGGGCCTCGGGCCGGTCAATCCAGGCCCGGGCCATGGTCAGCAATCCTGTTTCCAGATGATAGAAGAAATCGTACTGGTTTCCATAGAGGTGGTGAAGGATCCTGAAAAGGGTCTCAAAATGTGTTTTGAGGCGGGAGAGGAATTCCTCCCAGGGTTGGGGATGCTGCCGGGCGAAGGTTGAATAATGCGCTTCCATCCTCGGCAGAAGGCGCGCCAGGGAATGACGGGCTTTTTGCTGTATGTCCTGGTGGGCGTGATGGGGTTCGATCACGATGGGTTTTTCTCCTCAAAGATCCGGTGAAGTCACTTTTTTGATGAAGCGTTACCCCATTGCGGCGTTGAATTCAGAAATTCTGTCACCTGCTCCAGATTTGGCAGGGCCGGGATGGCGCCGCGACGGGTGGTTGTGAGGGCTCCCACGGCATTGGCGAACCGGCAAACCGCCTGGAGTTTGTTTTCTGTTTCATAGGCCCGGGGGCTGCGCAGAAGGCCCCGAAGAAGCCCGGCCACGAAGCCATCCCCGGCGCCGGTGGTGTCAATGGCCTGCACAGGGAACCCCGGCGTGAGGCCGGAGAACTCCCGGGTGTAATACCGGCAGCCGGATCGGCCGAGGGTCACGATGAGCAGTTTCAACCCCGGGTGCCAGAGGGATTGGACGGCCCTGTTGTAGTCTTCGATCCCCGTCAGGAAGGTCAATTCTTCCTCGCTGATCTTGATCAGATCGGCCCGATCCCAGACTTCCAGAATCCCCGTCCGGGCGCTTTGGGGATCGGGCCACAGGGGCAAACGCAAATTGGGGTCATAGGAGATCAGGGTTTCTCCGGCAACGGCCGCATCCAGGGCGGCCAGGGTGGCGGAGCGGGAGGGTTCGCTGATCAGGCTGATGGAGCCGAAGTGGAAGATGCGGGCATGCTGGACTGCGGGGCCGTCCACCTCCTCCGGAGTATAGAGCATGTCCGCGCTGGGATGGCGGTAGAACATGAAATCCCGTTCGCCATCGTCCTGGAGAGAAACAAAGGCCAGGGCTGTGCGGGCTTTATCTGAAAACACCAGTCCATCGGTGTTGACCCCGGCCCCGTCCAGGGTTTGCTTGAGAAAACGCCCAAAGGCATCCTCTCCGACCTTCCCCAAAAAGGCGCAGGACACCCCCAATTTGGCCAGGCCGGCGGCCACATTGGCCGGGGCTCCACCGGGGGCCTTCTGGAAGGCCGGGGCTTCCACCAGGGAAACGCCGGATACGGTGGGGACAAAATCAATCAGGAGCTCGCCCAGGGTGACGACATCGCTCATCTTAACCGTCCATTTTTCTCTTCTGTCAGAATTTCTCTCATTTTATCAAGTGTTCGGTGGTATGCATCCACTGTCTTTTATGACTGTCAACTATTTTTTCGACCCAAGGTTATTTGGGGGATGAATGGCATCAGGCAGGAGATGCGGTTATTTTGTTTTGTTCTTGAGGACACTTCTGTCAGGGGGTATTTGATGGAGTTGTCCGGCGCCCTTGTATGCAGCGTTTTTTCCTGAGATTGTCTTCAGGTCGTACGGCGTTCGCAAACTGTCAGGGGAAGGCGGATATGGCGCAAAGGCCGCTGGGGGTCTTTGAGGCGCGAAAGGAGGATTTCCACCGCCTGGCGTCCGGATTCGTCCAGCTTCTGGCAGATGGTGCTCAGACCGAAGTAGTCAGCCACATCCAGGTTGTCAAAGCCCAGGACGGCCAGATCTTCCGGGACGCGCAAACCGAGCTGGCGGGCTTTGTTGATGACTCCGATAGCCTGCAAATCTGTGGCGGCAAAGATTGCCGTCGGGGGGTTGGGCCGTCGCAGCATGGGCTCAATGGTTGCCTCGGCGGCATTGACCTCATAGGCCGAGGTGAAGATATTTTCCTCCGGCAGGTGCAGGCCGGCTGCTGCTACGCCCTGCCGAAAGCCCTTCAGACGCAGGGTGATAGGCAGGATGTTGTATTCTCCCAGGTCCCGGGTGTCGCCGATGAAACCCAGATGGCGGTGTCCTTTGGCGGCCAGGAATTCGGCCGCTATGCGCCCGCCTTCCACATCGTCAATTTCGACGGTGTTGAGGTCCCTTCGGGGATATTCAATGAGTACGGTTTCCAGGTTGTTTTTCTTGAGTTTCTCGGCGGATTCGTCGTTGACCCGCAGGGAAAGGAGGATCAGGCCTTCCAGGTGCCCGGTGATGGGCAGGGTGGCCAGATAGTGGTTGAGGTGTTCGATGGATTCGACGGTGAAGATGGTCAGCTCGTAGCGGGTGCTGGAGAGGGCCTGGGCCACGCCGCGCAGCCGCTGGACGAAGGCCGGCGCGGTGAAAAAGGGCGTCAGCACGCCGATCCGGGCGAAATCCTTCATAGCCCGGGCGCGAGCCTCAGCCTTGGGCACAAAGCCCAGTTTGTCAATGGCTTGCTGCACCCGTTCGCGGGTGGCGTCACTCACGTTAGGGCTGGCGTTGATCACCCGAGAGACGGTTGAGATGCTGACGCCGGCCGCTTTGGCAACATGGTAAATTGTTGGGGGGCGATTTTGTTTTAATGGCATAACCTGGTATAAATAAGAAGAAAAATGGCCGCTGTGCAAAAGATGGGGCGGCGAAGTTTTTATGAAACTCCTTCCAAAAAAGTATTTCCAATACCATATTAACATTAAGCCCTGACCATGTCAAACGGATTTCCCCAGGGCAATCGCATGTGGACTTATCAAAGGGTAAAAAACTATAAAAGAGGAATAAGAAGAAGAAACCTACCCGGAGGTGTGGCGAACTTCTTTCGTTTTCGCCCTGAATAAAAATGCTGTTTGTCCAGTTTCTGTCCCCATCCGCATTCCATCCTCTCTCAAGGGGAAGGATGCCTGCAAGCGGAGCGAGCACGGCCCGTATGGGCCTTTGTACAGCGCTGACGCGCCTTGAGGGCGCTCAGCTTGAGGGTGGAGGGGGCTTTCCTGGATAAGGTTTTTGCTTTTGGATTATTCAATACCATGATTTAAGACTTTGCGATTGCCATGAAGGCTACAATGTATCAAATGCGATTGCCTGGCTTTTCCCTGGGCAGTTGCCTCCGATGAATCTCAGCGAGTATAATCAATGTAACCTAACCAGACTTTTTGCATCTAAATAATAAACAATAGATGGGTAAACTGAAGGAGATACCATGGAATACAGACATTTAGGCAAAGCGGGCGTCAAGGTTTCGGAACTGTCGTTGGGAGCCTGGGTCACCTACGGCAACCAGTTCGGTGTGGACGAAGCCCGGGAGATTATGGCGGCGGCCTATGACGCCGGAGTCAACTTTTTTGATAACGCGGAAGCCTATGCTGGCGGGCAGGCTGAAACCATCATGGGCAAAGCCCTCAAAGACCTGGGATGGGATCGCAAGGATTTTCTGATCTCCACAAAGATCTTTTGGGGGGGAGAGGGGCCCAATGACCGGGGTCTGTCCTATAAGCATATCGTTGAAGGGGTGAACAACGCCCTCCAGCGCCTGCAGCTTGACTATGTGGATTTTGTTTATGCTCACCGGCCCGATCCGGAAACCCCTATTGAGGAAACAGTGTTTGCCTTCAACCAGGTGATTCAGCAGGGGAAAGCCTTCTATTGGGGCACTTCCGAATGGTCTGCCGCGGAGGTCATGCGGGCCACCGACTTCGCCCGGCGCAACGGGCTGCGCCCGCCCAGCATGGAACAGCCTCAATACAATATGCTCCACCGCCGGCGTTTTGAGGTGGAATACAAACCTCTTTATAAGGAGCTGGGCTACGGCACCACCATCTGGAGCCCCCTGGCCTCCGGCCTGTTGACCGGAAAGTACAACGATGGGAAGATTCCTGAGGGCAGCCGGGCTTCTTTGGAAAATTTTTCCTGGCTGCGCAAGCAGATTCTCACCGATGAGAATCTGGAAGCCGCCCGGAAGTTGGCGGACGTCGCCGGAGACCTGAACATGAGCATGGCCCAAATGGCTTTGTCCTGGTGTTTGAAGAACCCCCATGTCAGCACCGTTATCACCGGGGCCAGCAAGGTGTCCCAGGTTGCGGAAAACATGCAGGCTGTGGAACTGAAGGAAAAACTGACAGAGGATGTCATGGAGCGCATTGAGGGGATCCTGCGTGAGGTGGATGATCTGGATCATACGGAGGATTAGCGCTTCCCCCGGACCAGGGTTCAGTGGGAAGAGGAAAACCGCCTGCCCCGCCCATGAGCGGGGCAGGTTTTTTCTGTGGCGTGGCCCTGCTGCGGGCAGGGCTGGAGCATCCCGGAAGCGGACATGTTATAATGAGGCTACTTTCAGAAAAAACAAAATCACTGGATTGATTTATGCTGTATAATTTATCGGTTCCCACCCTCCTTTCCCGGATCATCACCCTGCTGATCGCATTCACCTTTCACGAGTTTTCCCATGCCGCCGCGGCCACCCTTTTGGGGGATGATACCCCGCGCAGAAATGGCCGGCTGACTCTGAACCCCTTCGCCCATCTGGATATCATGGGGACCATCATGCTGTTGTTTGCTGGTTTTGGCTGGGCCCGGCCTGTGCCGGTGAATCCCAACGCTGTTCGTCGAAAAACGAAGGCCGGGATGATGCTGGTTTCCCTGGCCGGTCCTGCGGCCAATCTTTTGTTGGGCGTGGCTGCGGCCCTGCCCCTGCGGTTTGATTGGGTGGCAATCCGGGCAACCACCAGCCAATTTTTGCCGACCTGGGGGAGTTTTCTGCTGGAATTTCTGACAATTAATTTGGCCTTGTTCTTTTTTAATCTGATTCCTTTGGCGCCGCTGGATGGGGAGAAGGTGATCACCTTTTTTCTGCCCCCGGGCTGGGTGGATTTTTATGAACAGATCCGACCTTACAGCCCCTTCATTCTTTTGGCGATCGTTTTCATCCTCCCCATGGTTGGGTTGGACTTGATTGGTTTGATCATCTGGGAACCGATGTCGCGCCTGGCCTTATTCTTGATAGGGAGATGAGCGCATGACCCTGACCGCTGCTATTCTTGGCTTGACCCGCATTGGGGCTTCGATTGGTCTGGCCCTGGGGGAATATGCAGATATCCTCACCTGTGTGGGATATGATCAGGAACCGGCCATTGCCCGGACTGCCCAGAAAATGGGGGCGGTGACAAAGGCCTATCTGGCCAGCCACCGCTGTGTGCGGGAGGCCCGGGTTGTCATCCTGGCCTGCCCCCTGGATGAAGTGCGGGAAAATCTGACCATCATTGCAGAGCATGCTCCAGAGGGCACTGTGGTGATTGACACCTCCCCGGTCAAGGGAGCCGTGGCTGATTGGGCTGGGGAGCTGCTGCCCGAGACTCATTATTTCACCGGGTGGACGCTGGCTCTCAACCCGGAGCATCTCCATGCGGTTGGGTTGGGGGTTGAAGCAGCCCGGGCTGATCTTTTTGCCAACAGCCTGATCGGAATCAATGATCCTCCAGGGACGCCGGAGGCTGTACTGACCCTTTCCAGCGATTTGGTGGCTCTTCTGGATGCAAAACCTTTTTTCATTGACGCGGTTGAGGCCGACGGTCTGATTGCGATGGGCCATCAACTGCCCCGGCTGGCCGCGCTGGCGTTGCTGCAGGCCACGGCGGACTCCTCCGGCTGGCATGAGGCGCGCAAACTGGCCGGCCCGGATTACGCCCTGGGGACCCAGCCGGTGATGCACGTGGGGGAGCGGGAGAAGCTGGGACAGGGATTGCTCTTGAATGCTGAAAATCTTGTCCGGCTCCTGGATGATCTGATCCGGTCCCTGATGGTTCTCCGCGAAGGGATTGCTGAGGGTGATGCGGACGGTTTGCAAAAAGCCCTGGAAGCGGCCATTGACCGGCGTCTGTTGTGGCTGGCCCAGCGGGAGAAAATGGTCTGGACGGGAGACGGCCGATTTCAAGACCCCTCTGTGGAACGCCCCTCCCTCCTGGGGGGATGGTTGGGCTCCCGGTTGAAATCCAACACCGATTCATCCGGGGGAGGATCGTGACGGATTATTTTTGTTACATGGTGCAGTGCGCGAACGGGGCCTATTATACGGGTTGGACAACGGACCCGCTGCGTCGGGTGCAGGAGCATAATGCCGGGAGCGGCGCCCGGTATACGCGCATTTTCGGCCCGGTTGATCTGGTGTATGTGGAGGAAGTGGAAGATCACAGCAGCGCTCTGAAGCGGGAATATGAGATTAAACGCTTCAGCCATGCACGCAAGGCCAGGCTGGCCCATTCACAGCCCCTCCCGGAGGCATTTTTGCCCCAAGAGGGAGACGAACCTTCAGGAGAAGCCCAAACATGACCTCATCACAACTCGCTTCACAAACCCATCTCGTCCTGGCCCCGGGCCGGGTGAATTTATTGGGGGAGCATGTAGATTATAACGACGGCCCGGTCCTGCCTGCGGCCATCAACCGGACCATGAAACTGGCCTTTGCCCCGCTGGACTCGGATCAGATTGAGCTGAGCGCCCT
>DAOTUG010000192.1:0-5385 GCA_034437335.1 Anaerolineaceae bacterium | reverse complement strand
CCCCTTACCCGGAGATCGTCTGGCTGGATGCGGCCCCGGCTGCGGATGAAGCTATTCTTCGGGTCCACCAACCAGTCCTCTTGGCTGATTTAAGGGAGGAGAGCCGTCAGGGACCCCACGAATTTGAGCCCTCGCCCTCCTATATCACGCCGGAAAGCCTCCAGGCGGCTTATCACGCCGCTGGAGGGACCCTGGCTGTCTCCCGCAAGATTCTGGAAAAGGGCCGCGGCCGCGGCTTTGCCATTGTGCGCCCCCCAGGACACCATGCGGAGGCGGATCTTTCCATGGGGTTTTGTCTGCTGAACAACATTGCCATCGCTGCAGCGGATGCTCTTGCCCGGGGTTTGCGCCGTGTGGCGATTTTTGATTTTGACGCGCATCACGGCAATGGCACGGCGGAAATATTCTGGGACGCGCCCGATGCGACTTATTTTTCCATCCATGAGTCACAGATCTATCCGGGAAGCGGGGGACTGCTGGATGCGCCCCATGCCCGGGGACGCATCCTCAATGCACCGCTGCCCCATCTTGCCGGCGGAGAGGCCATCAATCAGGTGGTCAGGGCGGTGGCAGAGCCCTGGTTGCGCCATTTTCAACCCGAGATGCTGTTTGTCTCTGCGGGGTATGATGCCCATTTTTCCGATCCGTTGACCAGCCTCAGAATGGACACCCGGGGGTTTTACACCCTGTCCAGGCAACTGGTTGATCTGGCGGAAGCATATTGTCAGGGGCGCATTCTGTTTGCCCTGGAAGGCGGTTATGACCCTGTGGCGGTGAAGGAGGGCATTCAGGCCAGCCTGGCCGCCCTGAGCGACCATGAGACCTATCCGGACTATTCCGGTCGGATGTCAGAGGAGCCGATCTCGGTTGAACCCCTGATCCAGACCCTTTTGAGGGAACACGCATTATCGGTAAAGGAGCGTTGACTCTTGCTTCACTTGTATTTTATTCGTCACGGTCAGTCCAAGAACAATGCCCTGTGGGATGAGGGGGGGCGCACGAATTATCTGACACGCAGGACATCCGACCCGGATTTGACCAGCATCGGTTGGGAACAGGCGGCATTGGCGGCAGAATTCCTGGCCCGGCCTTACAATCCGGAGGGCTTTGATCCCCAAAACCGCTGCGGTTTTGGCCTGACCCATCTGTATTGCAGTCTGATGGTCCGGGCGGTCAAAACGGGGTTGGTGATAGCCCGGCAGGTTGACCTGCCTCTCCGGGCCTGGACGGATCTCCATGAAACCGGAGGGATTTTCACCATTGAGGGCGAAGGCGAGGATGAAACCTTTGTGGGTCTTCCCGGGCCTGGTCGCTCCTATTTTGAACAGGAATTTCCGGAACTGCAGCTTCCGGATGATCTGGGGGAATACGGCTGGTGGGACCGGGAAAAGGAACCCAGGGAAAACTATGTCACTCGGGCCCAGCGGATCTTTGACGGGCTGCGGGAGCGGCACACCGGACAGGACCACCGGGTGGGGATTATCACGCACGGCGGGATCTTTGCCCGGATTCTGACGGTGATGTTTGATGTCAAGGAGGAAGATTACTGGTTCCTGATGAACAATTGCGGCATCAGCCGAATAGACGTGGATGATTCGGGCCATGTTATGCTGGTGTACATGAATCGGGTGGATTTCCTCCCGGATGCCCTGGTGACCTGATGGACATGGAGTGTGTGTGATGGCAAAATCGTCTGGACCTTCTGCAGGGGATGTCTCCTTGCGGCCGGCCATTCCGGAAGACGCCTGGGCGGGAGGGCGCTTGCTGTTTGAAAGTTTTCCTCAACAGGCTACTTTTTTGATTGGGTTGGGGAATGCGGACCTGGCGAAAGAGATCCTGACGGAGTTGTTTGCCCTGCCAGGGCACCGGTTCAGCTATGATCTGGGAACTGTGGCCCTTGTGAAGGGTCGCGTGGCCGGATTGCTGATCGGCTGTCCGGGGCGGGAGTTGAGGAACCGGGACAGCGCCCTGGCGCGATTGATTCTGGGAAAGTACCGGCTGCGCGGCAAACTGGCCCTTATCCTCCGGGCCTGGCCCCTGATTTTCATCCAGGAAGCTGACCGGGGGTCTTTCCTTGTCGGCAATCTGGCGGTGAAAAACCGGCTGCGGGGCCGCGGAATCGGCAGCCGCCTGCTGGCTCATGCTGAAATACAAGCGGAGGAAGGGGGGTATCAGCAAATGGCCCTTATGGTGGATATTCTCAATAAGGGCGCCGAAGCGCTGTATGTCCGGCATGGATATCGGGTGCAGGCCATTCACCTTGAATCCAACTCCCGGGTTGCGCACCTGGGCCCGGGATATAAGAAGATGGTGAAGACCCTGAAGCAATGAGAGTGGAAATGAATTTTCCGGATTTGCCTGACCAATCCCGCAGTGTTCTGGCGATACTGGAGGATGCGGAGGACCCGCGTCTGCAGCAGTTTGACAAGCCCGCCCGGCGCGCCAGAGAGGCGGCGGACCTTTTGGGTTGTCCTTTGGGGGCTGTGGTAAAATCCCTTGTATTCCAGACAGCCAACGATGGTCAGGGGCTTCTGGTTCTGGTTTCTGGCCAGAATCGGGTTGACCTGGAGCGACTTGGCGGGGAAATTCGCCAACCAATCCGCCAGGCACCTCCGGCCTTTGTGAAAGAAGTCACCGGATTCTCTGTGGGGGCCGTGCCGCCCTTTGGTTTTCCCCGCAGGCTGCCGGTGTTGATTGATGTTGATCTGCTGGATTTTCAGTATGTCTGGGCCGCCGCAGGTTCCGCCCACCTGTTGATGCGGTTAACGCCCACGGATTTGGTTCGGTTGACCCAGGGGCGTGTGGTGCGGATTGACTTGGAGGATTAGGAGAAACTTTTGCTCGTTCAGATTTTGATCATATTTGGCACAGTGATTTTAAATGGTGTCTTTGCCATGGCAGAGATTGCCCTGGTTTCCTCTCGGCGCGCCCGCCTGCAGCAGCGGGCGGATGAGGGCGACAAGGGCGCAGCAGCCGCACTGGAACTGATGAGAAAACCGAATCGGTTTCTCTCCACCGTTCAGGTGGGAATTACCTTGGTTGGGATTTTTGCCGGCGCATACGGCGGTGCACAGCTTTCGGAGCCCTTGGGCAGGGTTTTGGGACGGATAGATTTTCTGGCGCCCTATGCTGACGCCGTCGCCTTTGCCCTGGTGGTGCTGCTGATCACCTATTTTTCTCTGGTGATCGGCGAGCTGCTGCCCAAACGCCTGGCATTAAACAGCCCTGAAAATGTCTCAGCGGCCCTGGCCATTCCGATGCGGTTTCTTTCCAGGCTGGCGAAGCCCATTGTCAACTTACTGAGCACCTCAACGGAGATTGGCGTGCGTCTTCTGGGCGTCAAACCCAGTACTGATCCGCCCATCACGGAAGAAGAGATCAAGGTCCTGATTGAACAGGGGCGGCAGGTGGGCATTTTTGAGGATGCAGAACGGGATATGGTCTCCGGTGTGTTCCGATTGGGTGAGCGTCGCGTGGATGCTCTGATGACTCCCCGTACGGAAATGTCCTGGATTGACATCAATGAAGCCATGCGCGATATCTGGCAGCAGATCCTCCGATCCCCCCATGCGCGGATCCCCATTGCCGATGGCGATCTGGATAAGGTCCTGGGATATATTCAGGTGCGCGATCTTCTGGGGCAGGATCCGGAGGATCCGGATTTTGACCTGCGGACCTTTGTGCTGGTGCCATTGTATGTTCCGGAAAACATGGCAGCCTTGAAAGTGCTGGATAATTATCAAACCAGCGGGGTGCATCTGGCCCTGGTCATTGATGAATTTGGGGGGATCACCGGTATGGTGACGGAGTATGATATTCTGGAGGCCATTGTGGGAGATATCCCCGAGGACAGCGAAGATACTGACCAGTTGGCTGTTCAACGGGAAGACGGCTCCTGGTTGTTTGATGGGTTGATCGTTGTTGATCAGCTCAAGGAAATTTTGGGAATTTCGGATATGCCCGGGGAAGAACGGGCGGCCTATCAGACATTGAGCGGTTTTGTGATGAGCCAGCTGGGACGGATCCCCAAGACCGGCGCCAAATTCACCTATGAGGAATATACCTTTGAGGTGATGGACATGGACGGCCGCCGGGTTGACCGTGTGCTGGTTTCTCAGAGGGACATGGGGGAAGATTAGTTTTCAGAGCGCCAGGGGATTTTGAACTGTGTCAGGAGTTCTTTCAACAGCCCTGTTTTTTCCGGATTTTTGATCGGATTTGTCGGTTTGGGGGTTTCCTTCAGGATGGACCAGGCATGATGTGCGATGACCCGGGCGGCATCCGCCCGACCAAGCCGGGCTGCGTTTTTGGCTGCTTTCTTCAGCCCGGCAGCATCGTTCAGCAGCCAGTGGCTGAGGGTTTGCAGCACCTCCAGGGGCTCTCTGCACAGAGCCCCAGCCTGATGCTGGACGATGAACTCCGCATTTCCGATTTCCTGACCGGGCAAAGCCTGGGTGAGCATCATCGGCAGTCCGGACGCGAGGGATTCCGTCACGATCAATCCACCTGCCTTGCAGACAATCAGATCCGCTGCGCGCATGAATTCAGGCATCGTTTCCACAAATCCATACACCCTGACGGGGTGATGCCAGTCAATGGACTCAAAAGTCTGGCGCAAGTCCTGGTCGTTTCCGGCGACCAGGGCCATTTGTAGAGGAAAACCGCTGTGGTCAATGACCCGCAGCGCGTCCATCAGGGTTGTGACCCGTGTTCCGCCAACCACAAGCAGGGTGGTCAGGTTTGGGTCCCAGCCGAAGTCCTCCCTGAGATCGTGTTTGTCCATGGCTTTCAGATCCTGAAACCGCGGGTTGACTGGAATACTGCTCTGGACAATGCGTTTCGGGTCCACTCCGGCCTTTAAGGCGCGTTGTTTTACCGCTTCGGTTGGCACCATGCAAACTCTGGCCCCGGGGTGAAGCCACAACCGGTGCACGGTTACCAGGTCAGTGATGATGGTGATCCAGGGGATCCGCCGTTTGCCAAGCTGGTTGATGGCATCCAGAGGCGCCTGGTAGGTGGGATAGGTGGTAATGACCAGATCAGGCCTGTGTTTTGCCAGGATGTCCTGCAGCGCCTCATAAAGAAGAACGATCAGCCCGCCTTCCATGAGGGTTGCTGGGATAGTCGCGTCGCTGGCTTTGTACCCCATTGCGTAGAGATCCGGCAGGTTTTTGATGATCTCATCGTAATCGTTCTGGCTGTCTTTCAGCATTTTGGGTGTTTTTGGATGATCAATCGGGTTGCTGATTGTGACCCGGCAGCAATCACCATGCGCATCTTCGAGGGCTTGCTTGAGGGCGTTGGCAGCCGCTCGATGACCGAATCCGGCATCGGCGGTGAGGATTAATACCGTGAATTGCTTATCTGACATCAGAAAATTCCAAC
>DAOTUG010000191.1:0-13777 GCA_034437335.1 Anaerolineaceae bacterium | reverse complement strand
TTGAGGCGCTGCTGGCGGACGGTTTTTTCACCTGATCAGAACGTTTTGATTCTGCGGTCATGAGAAGCGCTCCTTTCGGACGCGATCATATGGCACTGATGTACTCGTGTGATATGAGGATAAGCGATTAGGGGCAAGTGTTCAAGCCGTTAAAAGCGGCTAAGCGGGGGTGATTTTTGCCGGAAGCGGCAAAGGCGAAGGGAAACAAAAAGGCCTGCCGGGAGGGTGGCGGCCCAACGCATGTTGGGCTTGCACAGATGACTGCGTCAGATGGCTGCCAGCGCGGCGAGCACGGGCCTCCTGGCCCTTTGCACTGCGCTGATGGGGCAGCACGGGCCTCTTGGCCCTTTGCACTGCGCTGAAGCGCCTTGAGGGCGCTCAGCTTGTGCGGGCGCTCAGCTTGCCGGTGGGTGGGGTTTTCCTGAAAAGCGGTGTTGCGCTTGATTCATCCGCAACGATGATCCAGGATGTCGCGATTGCTTTCAAGGCGAAGAATTTCTCAAATGCGATTGCCCTTCTATCAGGGGGGATTAATAAAGCTCTGAGGAATCTGGGCTATAGTTAGGTTGATGGAAAGAAAAAGAAATATCCAATGGAGGTTACTCGTATGTCCTTAGCCGAAACATCATCTGCTTTTATCAACCATGTGGAGGAATGGCTGGAAAACCGACCCAGCCTTAGCTTGGCAGAAGCCATCCCGGAGCCTGAAAAAACAGCTCTGATCTCTGCGGACGTGATCAACGCTTTTCTTTATGAAGGTCCTCTTTCCAGCCCCCGTGTTGCTCCAATTGGGGATCCCATTGCCCAGTTGATGCAATCCGCCTGGGATCGCGGTGTGCGGGATATTCTCCTCGTGCAGGAAGGACACAGTGCCGGTTCCCTCGAATTTGACCAGTTTGGCGAGCATGCGGTCAAGGGGACCCATGAAGCGGAAGCCATTGACCAGATCAAGGCGCTGCCTTTTTATGACCAGCTTAAAACCATCTACAAAGATTCTCTTCATCCAGCGCTCAACAATTCCTTTGATGAATGGTTGGACGCTCGGGACCACCTGGAAACGATCATTGCAGTGGGGGATGTGACGGATTTCTGTGTCTACCAGTTGGCGACGTATCTGAGACTCAGGGCCAACGCCTATCACCGGGAACGCCGCGTGATTGTGCCGGCCAATTGCACCCAGACCTGGCACCTTTCTGTGGAAGATGCCGCCGAAGGCCCGGCCGCTGCCCATCATGGCGATTTGTTCCACGCGTTGTTCCTGTATCACATGGCCATGGCCGGGGTGGATGTGGTGGATGAGATTGTGCAATAGTTGCGCGTTGATGGCGCTTTCCGGGGAGGCTCAGCATGCCTCCCCGGTTTTTTTTGATGAATGCACGCCGACAAGGCGATCGCGTTTCCGGTTTTCCATGCGCCCCCTTTTTTTGGGGAGGGTTTTTCATCAAGTGATTGGTGAGTCATCCCCTGTGGGGGTCTGTCTGCCCCAGGCCTTCGCTGCATTTTTTGATTAATCCAGGATTTTCCACAGGTCATCGTGGATGTCATGCCCCCTGATGAGAAAATAGATTTTTCCGAGCCTCTCTTTTTCCGTGACGTCCTCTGCATTCCGATAGGCAGTGGCCAGTCGGCCGTAACAGGAGCGATCGCACCAGAAGGCCATTTGCAGGCCCTGCACGGCGAACCTGTCAATGGATTCTTTGTTTTCGATCAGTCGGGAAATCATCTGGTCCACAAACACATCCGCCATCACCTGGGCCGCGATGGGGAGGCTGAAGAGAACAAAACCGGCCAGGAGGATAGCGATCAGGGCTTGATACCATTTCAGCCGCCCGATGATTCCGATCAGGGCCTTCAGACAGTTGCGAAAAAACACAAAACAGATGGGTATCATGGCGGCCCCTGTCAGAAAAGCTGCACCAAGGAGATAGACGAGGGCGAGATCGTCCGGATCAAGACTGGATGGGTCGAAATGGGCCATATCCAGCAAAACGGCAAGGATGGCGGGTGTGGTGGTGATCAGGAGAAAAAAACCGAGGAAGAAGGCCACACCAGCGCCAATAAGAAAGATTCCCATGAAAAAGCTGTTGATCGCCGGCGGAAATTCTCCAATAAAAAGGAACCAGGCCATGGCCAGCAGGCCCAGCCCGATCAGCACATAGGCAAAGACCCGCACCTCACCCAGCAGGGAGGGGCCAAAGTTGTACAATTCCGGAAAAAACGGGATGCCGCTCTTGAACACCGCCGGATCCATCAGCAGGACCGCAATGGGGAGCAGAAGGCCGAAGGCGGCATCAAAGACCCTTTGGAGACGGGTGTGGGGCGGGGTGAACTGGCGGACGAAAAGCCGAATGCCTTTTTCTCCGAAGTGGGCCACGCGCTGGTTTGGGGTGGGTGATGGATTTTGGACTGTTGGTTTTGACGGCATGGGCTGTCTCCGCATATCCGGTTGGGTGGCTGTATGCTGTCCGGCGCTTCATGGTTAATTTTATTCCGCTGTCCGCAAACAGCAAGGATTTGTGTGTCCCGGACCGCGCACTTGGGTGCAGGATTTGAGAACCGGGGTTTTTGTTAAGTCATTGTTAATACCCTCACGATTCTCAAAGAGAGGAATAACGCCTTTGTGGTATGATTAAGCCTTGGAAAATGTGGAACGATACTAACATTGAGCAAGACTGTTTTGATTCAATTTTTTCCTGCAGGAACAACCGTCAATTGTTCCGGCAGGTATTCTATTTAATTGAGGACGAGAAATGATGATGGAAATTTTGAGAGAACAACCTGTGAAGTTCAGCCTGCCGCGGCGCATCAGCCGACTGGGAGAGCTGGCCTATAATCTCTGGTGGGTCTGGAATCCGGAAGCACAACGGTTATTCAAGGATATTGACGCTCTGCTTTGGGAAGAGTCCTACCATAATCCGGTGGTGTTCCTGCGCGATGTGGAGCGATCCCGGCTGAATGCGGTGATCAATGACCGATATTTCCTGGATAAGTTTGACCGGGTGCTTCGCGAATTTGATCGCTATATGAACGAAAAGGATACCTGGTTTTCAAAGACCTACCCTGAGCTTGGGGATGAGCTGATGGCTTATTTCTCATTTGAATTTGGGCTGCATGAATCCTTGATGGTCTATGCGGGCGGCCTGGGGGTGCTTTCCGGCGACCATCTCAAGGAAGCCAGCGACCTGGGGATCCCCCTGGTGGCCACAGGCTTTGTGTACACTTATGGCTATTTTTCCCAGCGCATCAGCGAGGATGGCTGGCAGCAGGCGGAAAATGTGCCGATTAATTTTGACGCGCTGCCCCTGATCCCCCTTCTGGATGCGGAGAACCAGCCGGTCACGATCTCCATCAGCCTCCCGGGCCGGGAAGTGCATGCCCGGATTTATGAGCTGAACGTGGGTCGCGTTAAGTTGTATCTTCTCCACACCAACATTCCGGAGAATGACCCCAACGACCGGCAGTTGACCGACCGGCTGTACATCAGCGATCTGGAATTGCGCATCTCCCAGGAGATCCTGCTGGGCATGGGAGGCGTCAAAGTTTTGCGGAAGCTGGGCTATAAGCCCACGGCCTGGCACATGAATGAGGGCCATTCCGCCTTCCTGACTCTGGAACGGGCCATGGAATACATTGAAAAGGGCAAGACCTTCCAGGAAGCCACCGACATTATCAAGAAGACCAATATTTTCACCACCCACACTCCCGTTCCGGCGGGCAACGATGAATTCCCCCTGTGGCTGATTGATAAGTATTTTGTGCACGTATGGCCTGAATTGGGTCTCAGTCGGGATGATTTTATTGAAATCGCCAGGATCAAGCAGTCCTGGGGCGGCGAGGCCTTCAGTATGCCGATTCTGGCCCTCAAACTTTCGGAATTTCGCAATGGCGTCTCCGAATTGCACGGTCAGGTAGCGCGCAAGATGTGGAGCTTTCTCTGGCCGAAAAAGGACGCCGAGGATGTGCCGATCAGTCATGTCACCAACGGCATCCACACGGAAACCTGGTTGGCGCGGCGGATGGGGATCCTTTTCTCCCGGTATCTTGGCTCCGACTGGGCCAATCATCTGGATGACCCGGATCTCTGGGCCCAGGTGGAGAACATTCCCGATGAGGAGATCTGGCGGGTGCGTCGGCATCTCAAGCGCAAGCTGGTCGCGTATATCATCAGCCGCTCCCGAAAGCAATGGCAGACGGCCCGGGTGCACCCCGTGCAGACCATCGCCGGGGGTGTCTTGCTGGATCCCTATGCCCTGACCATCGGTTTTGCCCGGCGTTTTGCGACCTATAAACGCGCCAATCTGATCCTGCGGGATTATGAGCGCCTGATCCGGATTGTGACCAACGAGCGGATGCCGGTGCAGTTCATCTTTGCCGGTAAGGCCCATCCCGCGGATGAGCCCGGCAAGCAGATGATCCAGGAGGTATATCGGGCAGTCAAGGATGCCCGGTTTGGCGGCCGCATGGCTTTTTTGGAGGACTATGACATGAATATCGCCCGGTACATGGTGCAGGGCGTGGATGTCTGGCTCAACACGCCCCGGCGCCCCCGGGAGGCCTCCGGCACCTCCGGGATGAAGGCGGCCCTGAATGGGGTGTTGAATTTCTCCATCCTGGATGGCTGGTGGCGGGAAGGCTTCAACGGTCGCAATGGCTGGTGCATCGGAGATGACACCACAGAATATGCCAGCTTGGAGGCTCAGGACGAAGCGGATGCCCTCAGCCTGTATGACACCCTGGAAAACGAGATCATCCCTCTGTATTACGAGCAGCGCTCTGCGGACAACCTTCCGGCGGAATGGATCGCCCGGGAGAAGGAAGCGATCCGGACTCTGGCCGGACAGTTCAGCATGCGGCGCATGGTGAAGGAATATATGACCCGTTTGTACGAACCGGCTATTCTGAACGGCATTGAAGAGCGGAACGGCCAGGACGGCTCCGGGGAGGCGGCATAAGCAATGTCGGTTCTCCTCTCGCCGGCAGCCTGGCTGACTGCCCTGGGCATTTTCGGAGCCCGGGTGGTAAACATGGCTTTAGACACCCTCCGTTTTATGTACACCCTGCGCGGGAAACGGGGCCTGGCCTGGATTCTCGGATTTGCCGAATCGGTCCTGTTTGTGGTGGTGATCGGCTCTGTGCTGACCAATCTTCAAAACCCGTTGAATGTGATTGGATATGCCGCCGGTTTTGCCACGGGGAATGTTGTGGGCATGCTGATTGAAAAGCGGTTGGCCCTGGGCTTTTCTCATTTCACCATCATCAGCCGGGAAAAAAGCGGCGTCGTCGCTCAGTCCCTGCGGGATGCCGGCTATGGCGTGACGGAGATCCCTGCCCGGGGGCGGCACGGGGAATTTATGATGGTGGACTGTAGCGTCCGGCGCAAGGAATCCCAGGAGGTAGAATCCCTGGTCCTGGAAGTTGACCCCAAGGCCTATATCACTGTGGAAGAGGTCACCCCCCGCCGAAGCGGCATCTGGCGGGCAGAACGCCGCTGATTGGGCGCCCAGTCATCCCAACAAGGCAACAATTGAAGGCGGTCTTTCCATCAGGAAAAGGCCGCTTTTTCTTGTTGGTTGGAAACGGACAGGGCTTCCCGGGTTCGTTTTGCGCCTTTCGGAGAGCACCTGTTGTATACTATGAGGGAGAATTGACTGCACAGGAGGTCTTATGTCTGGCACAGGCCGGTACTTGTATCTCGGTAAGGAATTCACCCTCCCTGAGGGTACCAACAGGGAAGGCGCCCTGGGGGAGACGCCCATCCAGTATGATCCCTCTGACCTGACCACCCATGCCGTCATCACGGGGATGACTGGATCCGGAAAGACAGGCCTGGGGGTGATCTTGCTGGAAGAGGCGGCCCTGGCCGGGATCCCGGCCCTTGTGATTGATCCCAAGGGGGACCTGACCAATCTCCTGCTGCATTTTCCTGAACTGTCGGCTGAGTCCTTTGAACCCTGGATTGACAGGGCCGCTGCCCGCCGGGAGGGGCTCACTCCCCGCGAGGCCGCTGAAGCTGCCGCGACCCGCTGGCGGGAGGGCCTGGACGCCTGGGGTATTTCCCCTTCCCGGATAAGAGCGCTGGGGGAGTCCGTCCGTTATGCCATTTACACGCCCGGTTCGGATTCCGGTTTGCCGGTCAGCGTGATGGCTTCTCTCGCAGCGCCGGAGATTCCCTGGGAAGGGCATAAAGAGATCCTGCGGGATCGGATCGCCGGGACGGTCACCGCCATCCTGGGGTTGATCGGCCTGGAGGATGTGGATCCCATGCGCTCCCGGGAGCACATTTTGCTCTCCAATATCTTTGAGAACGCCTGGCGCCAGGGGAAAGATTTGGATATGGCCGGTTTGATCACCCAGGTGCAGGACCCGCCCTTTGAGAAGCTGGGGGTCTTTCCGGTGGATCAAATGGTCCCGGAAAAGGATCGCAATGCCCTGGCGATGCTGCTGAACAATTTTTTGGCTGCGCCCGCCTTCCAGACCTGGCTGGAAGGGGAGCCCCTGGACATTTCTCGGCTGCTCTTCACCCCGGAGGGCAAGCCGCGCCACAGCGTGTTCTATCTGGCGCACCTCAGCGATGCGGAGCGGATGTTCACCGTGACCCTGCTCTTCAACGCCCTTGAAACCTGGATGCGTCAGCAGCCAGGCAGCGGGGATCTGAGGGCCCTGGCCTATTTTGATGAGGTCAGCGGATACCTCCCCCCGGTCTCCAGGCCGCCCAGCAAGGATAGCATTCTGCGTCTTCTGAAGCAGGCCCGGGCTTTTGGGTTGGGGTTGGTCCTGGCAACGCAGAATCCCGTTGACCTGGATTACAAAGCCCTTTCCAATGCGGGGACGTGGATGGTGGGGAAACTGCAGACTGAACAGGACAAGGAGCGTTTGCTGGACGGCCTCGAAGGCGCAGCCCCGGGGATTGCGCGCCAGGAATTCAACCGGATGATTTCCCTTCTGGATAAACGGGTCTTTCTGCTGCACAACGTGCACGAGGACCGGCCGCGGGTTTTTCATACCCGCTGGGCAATGAACTATCTGGCCGGGCCTCTCACCCGGACGCAGATCCCGGCCCTGAATACCCTTGCGGGGGCCGGGCTCGCAGAACCCCCACCGGTTCTGAAGCCGAACCTAGCCAGGGAGCCGGGGAAAGGGCTGGGAGAGGATCTACCTCCGGCAATTCCCGGGTCTGTGCCGGTATATTATCTTTCGGCCAGCCGCAGCCCCTCGGCGGCCATGAAGGCTGCCGGGTTGGGCCTGGATGAGGCGCCCCCCGAATCCCGGATCGTTTACCGGGCGGCTCTGTTTGGCCAGGCGCGGGTTCTGTTCCATTCCCGGAAGCATGGGATTCAGGATGAAGAAATGATTGCTGTCCGGCTGGATCAGCTTTCCCGTCAGGCTCTGGTGGCCTGGGAATCGCATCTTTGGCCCACCCTTAACCCCAAAGGTCTGGAAGAAAATCCGCTGCCAGAAGCGGTTTTTGCGGACTCCAATCTTCCCCTGGATGATGCCGGCCTGCTGCGGTCAATAAAAGAGGACTTCAGGGAGTGGATCTACCGCACCCGGACCATGTCCCTGCGCATCAACCCGACTCTGGATGTGGTGGCCGGACCCGGGACCTCCGAGGAGGATTTCCGCCGGCAGTGCCAGGCCGCGATGGCGGAACACCGGGAGGAAGCGGTTGAGGCCCTGCGGATCAAATACGAGAAAAAGCTGGACGCGTTGGAGGAGAAACTCAGCAAGGAGGAGCAGGACCTGCTGGCGGATCAACAGGAGTTGGAGCATCGGCGTCTGGAGGAATTTGGCACGGGGGTTGAGAATGTCCTGAGTCTGTTCAGCAGCCGACGCCGGCGGATCACCACCTCCCTCACCAAGCGGCGTATGACGGCCAAGGCCAAGGCGGATGTGGCTGAGGGCAAACAGACCGTGGCCCAGGTGAAACAGTCCATGAAGGACATGGAGGCGGAGCTGCGGGACGAACTGGAAAAGGCCAGGGATACATGGGCCCGGACGGTGGATGACGTGGTCCGGGAACCGATTTCCGCTTATAAGAAGAACATTTATGTGTCTGTGTTTGGGGTGCTGTGGCTGCCGCATTACGCATTCCGTGAGAGGGATGCATGGCGGATGATCCCGGCCTTTGAAGAGCCTGCTTCATGACCGCCCTGCCCGGTATGATGGGCTCTACCAACGGGGGGCTAAGGGCCCTGCCGGGTTGGGTTTTCCTGTTGCTTATATCATTCTTACATTAATTCTGTAGGTTTAAATTAGATAAAGAATATAAGATAAGGAGCCATTGATGATAAAAAGAAAAGCAAACGCAGTTTGGAAAGGCGATTTGAAAATGGGCCAGGGGACCATGTCCATGGAAAGCGGGGCCTTTGAAGGCCAATATTCCTTCTCCTCCCGGTTTGAGGAGGGTAAGGGGACCAATCCGGAGGAACTGATTGGAGCTGCCCACGCGGGGTGCTTTTCCATGGCCCTCAGCGCTGATTTGAGCAAAGCGGGCTATACGGTGAAGGAAGTCAGCACGGAGGCCATCGTTTCCCTGGAAAAAGGGGAGGCCGGTTTTTCTATCTCCAGGATCAAGTTGGTGGCCAAAGCCCGGGTTCCTGATATTGAGATGGAAGAATTTTCTGAGATTGCTCAGGGTGCGAAGAAGAATTGCCCGGTATCAAAAGCTCTGACCGGTGTGGATATTTATCTGGAAGCGCACTTGCTCAAATAAACCCCTTCGAATCAAAAAAGCTGCCTGCGGCAAAGGCAGCTTTTTTTATTTAACAACGGCGATGTGCGGCCGGGCTGCGGCGATCCGGCCCGGATACATTCTCTGCCATCCAGCATGTTTTCCACACCTGCCCTGTCCGAGGAGGGCCGCTTCCCTGGTTTGCTCACTCCGACCCGGGAGTATATATCATTATTGAAATATAAAAGCGAATATAATGTCGAAATACCGATAGATTTGACAAAGAATTTTCTTTAGTATAACATTAATGAAATATATCAGGTGTTTTGCTGGCTTTCTCTTAATCTCTTGGCGGAGGATACAAAATGAAAACCCTTGTGACGAAGTCCGGTTTGTTGTTTTTGGTGTTCTGTCTGATATCTGGCGTGATGGGGTTCCTGGCTTATGGGGTTGCCGGGTGGGGTTGGTTGATGTGGATCGCCTGGATCCCTCTTATTGCGGCCTTGTACTGGTTTCCCAAAAAATGGGTTGTAGGCTGGTTCGGCCTCCTGCTGGCCCTTGAAGTGTCCGTGGGGGGGTATCTTGTCCTTCTGGCAATTGAATCCTGGATGCTTTATTTTGCATTTGCTTTTCCTGTCATCCTGGCTCTGGTTTTTTCGGGGGTCTGGTGGTTTTCCCGAAGGGCGCCTTTTGGCCTGCGGCTTTTTCTCCTGGCCAGCTTTGTGGCGATGGTGGATTTCTTGCTCGCGTTGACGCCGATTACGGCGGTGATCTCCCCGGCCATCACCCAGAGCGGTTTGCCTTTTTTGCTCTCGCCGGCCAGTTTGTTTGGGTTCCCTTTCGTCACCTTTCTGATTTTTCTGGTCAATGGCCTGGCTGGCCTGTCCCTGCTCAGGGTTCGGGCCGGGAAAAGAGTTTCCATGCTTCCGGTCGGCATCAGTTTAGGGCTGCTTTTTTTTGCGTTGTTGACCCCGATTTTCTTCCGGGGTGCGCCTCAGGGGACCGTGCTGGCTGGTGGCTTGGATGCCGGGATGATTGACGGCGGTGTTCATCATGTCACAGGCCGGTTGGACACTGAGCGCCGCAAGCTGGCTTCCGTGGAAGGATTGTACGCCGACCTGACATGGCAAGCTGCGCAGGAGGGGGCAGAGATCATCATCTGGTCTGAGAAATTCCTCACAGAAGATCCCCTTGCTTCAGATTCATTGAAGAGAGACCTGGAGGCCTTTGCCAGGGATGCGGGCGCGGTTCTTGTGGTCACCTATCAATCTGAACAGGGCCACAATATCGCGGTGCCGGTCTTCCCGGAGACCGGCTTTGGTGAGGGATATAAGAAACACAATATTGCCGCTGTCCTGGGGGAGGACCTGGAATCGGGAAGCGAATACCCTGTCTATGAAACCAGTGGGATTCCCTTTGGAGTTCTGATCTGTTATGATATGCATTTTGAGGAAAACAGCCGCGCCCTGGCCGATGCGGGGGCCAATCTGATCCTGGTGACAAGCAATGCGGGGTCTTCAGTGAATTCCGCCGGTTGGGTTGCCCGGACGGCTGCGATCCGCGCAGTTGAAAACCAGGTTTCTCTGGTGGTTGCCACGGATATCGGGGCGTATTTTGTCAGTCCATCCGGAAAGATTCTCCAGCAGTCGGATGGTACGATGCCCCTGGTGTTGACCCAGGAGGTGGAAGCCGGTGTGGGGCGCACGGTATACAATGCCTATGGGGGGCATGCTTTTCGCTGGCTTCTGATCCCGCTGGCCCTGGGCCTCTTTACTTTTTCACTGCTGCCCGAGGGCAGGAAGAAAACCACAGACCAAGCCTTCGGTGAGCCCCAAGCCAAACCAGGTGTGCCCTTCTGAGCGCGGGATTCTCAGGCGGGAGGTGGTGATACGCACAAAGCCGTTGTTGAATCCGAAGAGGCTGTCCAGGAAAGTGGACAGCCTCTTTTGCTGGGGGGACGGCGCTTGTTTTATTCCTGAGGGGCCATCAGCCGGAACACCTTGCCGGTTTGCCCGCTGGGGCCGGTGGCTTGGGAGGTCAGGATATACACCTCGCCGGCTGTATCCTGACCGAAGGCCAGCAGGAAGGCCCCCAGGGCGCCATCCGGGCGGTTGGCGATGGTTATCGTCTCGAAGGGCCACAGGCCGGAATTGTTTTCAGCAGGGCGGGAGGCCACAAACAACCCGCCGTCAGGCTGCTGCGCGCTCCGGCTCCATTGCCCAAAAAGGTAACGGCCGTTCCATGCTGGCAGGGCCTGCCCGCGATAGACCACGCCCCCAATGATCACAAGGCCCAACCCCCCGGCTGGATTCTTTGAGTTGGCAAACTCGATGATGGGGGGGATCAGGGGATCGCCCCCGGGATCTGTTTCAGGACAGTCTGTGATGGCGTCCGGGTTGGCCGGACTGGCGACGCTGTAGCAATGGTTGCCCTCGCGCACATTCCAGCCGTAATTTCCTCCGGCTTCCACGATGGACACCTCCTCCCACAGTTCCTGTCCGGCATCTCCCAAAAAGAGCTCCCCTTCCCCGGCGGGATCGAAGGCCATGCGATAAGGATTTCGGAAGCCATAGGCCCAAATCTCCGGGAAGGCCTCGCTGATTGCGGGGTTGTCCCCCGGGATGGCGTAGGGGTCGCCCCGGTCCACGTCCAGACGAAGGACGCTCCCCAGCATGTTGGCTTCCACATTCTGCCCATTCCCGCCGGCGTTGGCTGCATACCAATCGCTGGCGTGGCCCGGGCCCGTGTCTCCTCCTCCGCCGCCATCTCCCAGGGGCACATACAGATAGCCGTCCGGGCCAAAGGCGATCGCACCGGCATTGTGGTTGCCCTGGGGTTGATCCACCTGCAGAATGATCCGCTCTGAATTCGGATCAGCCCGGTCGGGGTCCGCTGCGGAGACGCTGAACTCAGATATGTGGCTGGTATGGTCCCACCCGCCCGGTCCCTCGGGGCGCAGGGGGGCACTGTAATACACAAAGAAACGCCCGTTGTCGGCATAGTTGGGGTGGAAGGCCAGGCCTAATAGCCCCCGTTCGTCATAGCCTCCGTTCAGTCCGACAAGCTGGTCGCGCAGGTCCAGGAAGGGCTCTTGGAGAAGGGTGTCTTCCCCGTCAATGATAAAGATCAGGCCGATCTGATCCACCACGAACAGGCGCTCGCTGCCGTCGTCTGGGGCCGTCAGAGCCACAGGGGCAGTCAGCCCTTCGGCGATGGGGGCCAGAGCGGCCACCGGCTGGAACGGTTCAGCAGGTTCCGTCGCCTCGGGGGTATCCTGGGGCGTTTCCTCCGGAGCTGCTGTGCCGGGATCGGCCTCGGCTGACTCCGGTGTAGTTGTGGGGGTGTTCTGGACGGATGTCTCTCCCTGGGTGGCGGTGGATGGCGGCGGCTTTTCAGCAGGGGTGCAGGCCGCCATCGGAACGGCCAGCAGGCTGAAGAACAGGATGATCGTCAATAGACGTTTTCTTTTTCTCATGGTGCCCACTCCTTGCTGGGGGGACTTTGGAATGTCCAGGGATCAAAGGGAAGGGCAAATCCGAGTCCCTTCCGAGACCCTGCGTATGTTAATCATACCCTCTACCGGCGCGACAAGACTTTGTCAACGGTTGCAGAGACGTCTGATACCTGTTAGCTAGGATAAACTTGCCTGATTTTTCCGGGGGCTAGATCGGCCGGACTGCGCGGAGCTTTCCTCAGGACTGGGCCTGGATGATGGCCTTGATCATCCCGGTGTGTTCCTGCAGGTGGTCTGTGAGCATACGAAGGATATCCTCCACAGAGCGTTCTGCGAGGATTTCCCCCTGGGCATTGGCATATTTCACCGTGTTGCCCCACCGGTGCGGGAAGTTTGCCACCAGCTCCGCAATGAAATGGCGGTGGGCTCGCATCAGCTCCCAGGCAGGACCCACAGGGCGGGTGTCAAAACCCAGCCGGTCGGCCCAGATTTCATTGCCGGGGAAACTGCCGAAAACATGGGTGCAGCCAGGAGTCGCCAGGGCCCGTTTGATGAGGAAGGAATACACATCGCAATCTCCGGCCACGTGATGGATCACCTGACGGATGGTCCATTCGCCTTCGGCCGCTGTCCAATCCAGCCCCTGCGAGGGGACATCTTCCAGAACGGCCTGGCATGTTTCCAGCGCGGCGGTGAACTCTCGAAGAACCTTTTGCTGTTCTTTGTTCATGGCATGACTCCTGTTGGGATTGTTGGCTGTTTCTCTTCAATGATATCAGGATTGGCCTCAGGCTCCAATATTGCGGGGGGGGGTCCTGGGGGAGCCTGATGATACAATCAGGGTATTCAGTCCATGAACAGGAAGGATGCGTGCAATGATCTTTGAGATGGATACGGTCACCCGGGAAATTGTCCAGGCATTTGGCCGCCTGATGCCCCAGTTGACCCAGCACAGCCCGCCGCCAGACCGGGCATCCCTGGCGGCCATGGCCGCTTCTCCGGACACCATTGTCTTTCTGGCCCGTCATCCGGATGAGAAAGGCCCGATTGTGGGATCCGCCACCCTGGGGATTTTCCGAACCCCCACCGGGGTGCACGGCTGGATTGAGGATGTGGTGGTGGATGAATCGGCGCGCCGTGTGGGTCTCGGCAGAGCCCTGACCCAGGCCTGCCTGGACAAGGCCCGGAACTTGGGTTTACGGGAGGTGAACTTGACTTCACGCCCGGCCCGGGCTGCTGCGAATGCGCTCTATCAGGAAATGGGTTTCATCCGGCGGGAGACAAATGTGTATCGTTTTCCGCTTTAGGGGGCCTGGAAAATGAGGCTCCAGCCGCCCCAATAGGTTTCTGCTTCCTCCTCCAGGGCGCACTCCTGGGCGCGCAGGTCGAGGACTGTCTCGCCCCCGGCCACCGTCAGCGCATAGGTTTCACCGGTTTCCATCTGAAAATCGGCATATCCGGGGCTGATGTCCTGTTTGAGCCCGGTGTAGAAGGTTTCCTCGCCTCCCAACCAGGAAATCCGCAGTTCCACCCCGGGGAGGGGCAGCCCGGCCGCATCATAAACGAAGATTTCCAGCAGGGGACCCGAATCTGTGGGGTCGCACAGGACTTCTTGGGAGTCCAGTTCAAAGGACAGCGTTTCCGTTGGGGTT
>DAOTUG010000190.1:0-11474 GCA_034437335.1 Anaerolineaceae bacterium | reverse complement strand
GGTTTGCGGTTGGGAATAGGTTGGTCACATACGCCAACATCTGGAAGCCACACTGACAGGATGCCTGCTCCCTTTCCGGACTGCCGAACAGAAAGAAAACCGCCTCAGAATGGCAGGGCGGAAACCCAGATGTGGGCTGCTCCAAAGACAATCGAGGCCGCCAGCATCCACCAGGAGCCCATCAGATAGGCGGAAAAGAGCAGCAAGGCCACAGGCGCAACCGCCAGGGGTAAGGGAATGCCAAACAGTGGCGCTCCCAGCAGCTCCGGAGTGCGGCCGCCGGTGAAATACCGCACCCAGGCAATGTAATACACCCCCAGGGCCAGGCCCATCCCGACGGCTGCCGGTCGGCTGAGGGGTCGTGACAGGTTCAGGTCATAGAAAAAGGGTAGCAAAAGGATAGCCGCCCGGCCCACATTCTCCACTATATTCAACCACAGGGGCGGGGGGCTGCCCGCCTCCTGAACACCTCTGGAAAGCGCCATCCACAAAAAGTTTGGTAGCATCAGGAGAAGGGGAATTAACCCGCCGGTATGGAGGGTAAACATCAGGTTCCCAATCTGCAATCTCATGCTCAACACATCCAGGGGTCAGGCCATAACCTACCCATTATAGTCGGCTTCCGCGGGTTGAATAACGACTCTCCGGGCAATCCAGCATACAAACGAAATTTCTCCTCGAACCAGATCCATGGTTTATCCCTGCGTCGTGAAGGAAACATCCCATCCCATGAAAAACTGCCATTTCTCAGGAAAAGGGGCCGTCCACGGCCCCTGTGGACGGCCTTCAATAATGGCAAGGAATGTCACTGCCCCAAACGGGCCCGTTCCTTTGCGACAATCTCCGCATCGAGTTTCTCAAAGAGCGGGGCTGGTTTCTGGAATACTTGACCCGGCGTCAACCGGGAGGGCGCCCACACATCCTCTTGACCAGCGGAGAGGCAATTACCCGGTTCGTAGAGCATGACGGTATGGGTGCTCAGATCATCCTCCACCTCCCGGGTGACCAGTTCGCCAAAAATCGGTCGGTCGTAGCCCAAAAAGCTGTGAAGCTTCTCGCTGGTGTGAGGTAGGAAGGGCGAAAAGAGAATCTTGAGCCAATCAATGGCCTGCAGGGCCGTATAAACGGACTTGGCTGCCGCATTCCGGTCCTCCTTGATTTCAAACCAGGGTGCTGCGGTGTCCAGATATTTATTTACCTCTGCAGCCAGGCGCATGGCTTCGGTGATAGCTGCCCGGAGTTTGACGGCTTCCAGATGCCCGGCCACAGTCTCAAACCCTTCCTTCAGGGTTGCCAGAAGGGCGCAGTCGTCCTCCCGCAGCTCTCCGGGATCCGGGATCCTGCCCTCCCAATACTTATAAGCGAAGGACAGCACCCGGTTGGCCAGATTTCCCCAGGTGGCGACGAGCTCATTATTGTTGCGCTGGTAAAACTCTTCCCAATCCCAGTCTGAATCCCGGGTTTCCGGCATGTTGACGGTCAGATAATAGCGCATCGGGTCGGGATCGTACCGCTCCAGGAAGTCCAATCCCCAGACTGCCCAATTCTTGCTGCCGGAAAGTTTGCGACCCTCCAGATTCATGAACTCATTGGCCGGCACATCATGGGGCAGGACCAGAGGTTCAGGATCCTCTGCACCCATCTTCTTATCAAAGGAAACGCCCACGCCGATCAATTCTGCCGGCCAGATGATGGCATGGAAGGGAATGTTATCCTTGCCAATGCAGTACAAAGTGCGGGATTCCTCATTGATCCACCAATGCCGCCAGGCCTCGGGGTTACCCTGCAATTTGCCCCATTCCACCACACCAGAGAGATACCCAATGACAGCCTCAAACCAAACATACATGCACTTCTCGTCCCATCCTTCCACCGGGACGGGAACCCCCCAGGACAGGTCCCGGGTGATCGGGCGGCCGTGGAGCCCTTCGGATTCAATCTGTCCCAAAGATTGGCGAATCACATTGGACCGCCAGTAGTCCTGCCGATCCCGCAGGAATTCGGCCACCTCATCCTCCAGCTTTTCCAGGTCGAGGTAAAAATGCGTTGTCTCCCGCAGTTCCGGCGTGGAACCGTCAATTTTAGAGACCGGATCAATCAGCTTTTCCGCTTCCAGCAGGTGACCGCATTGATCACACTGATCGCTCCGGGCTCCGGCTTTCCCGCAGATATAGCAGGTGCCTTCCACATAGCGGTCAGGCAGAAACCGTCCTTGCTCCGGGGAATACCACTGGCGGGAGGTTTCGGTGTACAGAAAGCCGTTTTCCTTCAGGGAAAGGAAAAGCTTCTGAGCCACATCAAAATGGTTGCTCGTGTGAGTGCTGGTGAAAATATCATAGGTCAGTCCCAGTTTCTGGAACAATGTAATAAATTCGGCGTGGAAGCCTTTATACACCGCCTCCGGGGAACTCCTCTCCGCATCGGCCCGCACGGTGACAGGGGTGCCGTGGGAATCAGATCCGGAGACCATCAAAACATCCCGGCCTCGCAGGCGGTGATAGCGGGAGAGAATATCCGCGGGGAGATACGCGCCGGTGATGTTTCCAACATGGATATGTGCGCTGGCATAGGGCCAGGCCACTGCAACAAGTACGGGTTCAGTCATCATTCACCTCAACGTGGTCACAATAAGATCAAAAATTACAACAAAAAAGCTGGCCTCGGCCAGCTAGTCCTTCCGGAAGCGACGCGTCGCTTCATGGTTTGTCCCTCAGGGACACAACGTCGGAAGGAGTATCCTGCGCATCATGACAAAATGCTTTCTCTTCATGGCCCTATTATACAAGATTATAGATAATCTTTCAACTGGCGCGCCTTGTGAGGATGTCTGAGCTGCCGCAGGGCCTTGCCCTCAATCTGCCGGATGCGTTCCCTGGTCAGCCCAAATTTCTGCCCCACTTCCTCCAGGGTATAGGACCGGCCATTATCCAACCCAAAGCGCAAACGCAGAATGCGCGCCTCCCGGGCGGAAAGGGTATTTAAGACCTCGTCAATCTTGTCCCGCAGCATGGATTTATAGGTCACCTCCATGGGTGACGGGGTCATTTCGTCCTCGACGAACATCCCCAGTTCTGAATCCTCCTCATCGCCGACCGGGCTCTCCAGGGAGAGTGGCAGCCAGGAAATTCGCATCATCCACTGCACTTTTCGGACGTTCAAATCCATTTCCTCGGCAATTTCCGCAGCCAGGGGTTTACGGCCCAGGGATTGCTCCAGGGAATGGCTGATTTTGTACAGCTCCCGAATGCGATCAATCATATGGACCGGGATGCGAATCGTCCGGCCCTGGTCGGCTATCGAACGGGTGATGGCCTGTCGGATCCACCAGGTGGCATAGGTGGAAAAGCGGAACCCCCGTGTGTAATCGAATTTCTCCACAGCCTTCATCAAACCCATGTTACCCTCCTGGATGAGGTCCAGAAAGGGCACGCCCCGACCAATGTATTTTTTTGCCACGCTGACCACCAGACGGGTATTGGCCTTGATGAGATGTTCCCAGGCCTGGTCGCCGTCCCGTACAATCAACAGTAGCTCCTTGCGTCTTTCATAGGTGAAATCCTGCTGGGGATTTTGTAATTCTTCCCGGGCTGATTTTCCCGCTTCAATCCGCTTGGCCAGAGAAAGTTCTTCATCAACGCTGAGGAGGGGCACCCGGGACATCTCTTTTAGATACAGGCCGACCGTATCATCAGAGCCAACCCGGTCCAATCCCGGCCTCGGGACAGAATCCGGATCTTCTTCCTCTTCTTCGGCATAATTCTGTTCAAAGGATTCTTGGTCAAGGACTTCAATGCCCTGTTTTCTGAGAGTCAACATGATCGAACTGAGGGCATCCACATCTTCATCCCCCTCAGGAAAAGCTTCCATCAAATCTTCAATGGTCAAATAGCCTTGCGAATCGGCGCGCTCCAAGAGCAATTCAATGATCTTCGTCTGCTGGCTGCGTTGTATTTCACTGACCATGGTTACTTCTCCTGTCGGCCAGTTGTCCTCGCAACACAAAGCCCCCCTGGAGAACAGACTAGGCCGATTCTCCATCTTCCATTATAACCGAGGAGTCGGGGTCAATTTGCTGATGTTCGCAGGTTGTTTCGTTTAGATTTGCACCGCAGACCGCACATAAACCTTTGCACGCAGGCTTGCAGATGCGCCGGATCGGCATGCCGAGTAGAAGAAATTCTCGGAACAGAGGTGAAAGATCAATATATCCATCTGAGGGAAGGACAAGGTCCGTATCCTCGCGATGGCGGGAGGGAAACTGGTATAACTCCTCAAAGGAAATCTCCACCGGCAAGTGAAAGGGTGTGAGACAGCGCACACACTCGGTCTCGATCTTCGCTGCAGCATTCACCTGGATGAGAAGACCTTCCCGGGTACGGGAAACCCTGACCCTTGCATCCAGGTTTTTGATATCCACATCTTCAATTGTTAATGCATCAAATTCAACCGGTATATCACGACTGGTACCAATGGGCTTATTAAAGAGATAGCCCACATTCAATCGCAGAGGATTATCGCTATTATTCACGTTCTATCAATTCTTCAAGTCTATTGGGTAAAATTGAACACGTCAGGAATTATAACACGCTGATCATAGAGCGTCAACACAATTCAGAGTATTCTTATATTATTAGTAAAGGTTTTCTCATGAAGAACAGAATTTTCATTGCAACAGGCAATCCTGGAAAGTTACGGGAGATTGAAGCGATTCTCTCCAGCCTCTCCCTGGATTTTCTCTCTCCCAACGCCTTGGGAAAGAAACTGAACGTCCCGGAAACAGGCGCAACCTATGCAGAAAATGCCTGGTTGAAGGCAAAAGCCTATCTGGCAGAGACGTCCTTACCCGTTCTGGCGGATGACTCAGGGCTGGAGGTGAACGCCCTGAATGGCGCTCCCGGAATCTATTCCGCCCGATATGGGGGAAAACCGCATGCCACGGATGCAGATCGTCGCGAACATCTCCTGCACCAGCTCGAAGGGCATCCCCAACCCTGGCAGGCCCATTTCCACTGCACGGCGGTGCTCCTGACCCCGGACGGGCAACGCTTCCAAACCGAAGGCCGCTGCCCAGGGATTATCATTCCGGAAGCCCGCGGCCAGGGCGGTTTTGGATACGACCCAATCTTTTTCCTTCCGGAATACAATGCCACAATGGCGGAAATTTCGGCCGACCTGAAAAACCAGATCAGCCACCGCGCCCGGGCTCTGGAAGCGCTAAAACCCGACCTTCGCCGTTTGTATCGCCCGGAGGAAATACAGTAAATCTGGAGGCCAAGCATTCTCGGAGGCGTTTCCAGACCAAATCAGGCTGCGTGCAGGGCAGCCAGTCTCCCCCATTCCCAACCCGTCGGGTGACTCCTTCCCCACTAAAGGGGCATATATCTACAAACCGAAAGCGGCCCAACAGGCGATCTTCCCACCACAGTAGATGAGCCGCCGGCATGCCACCGGGAATGGGTATGGACCTTACCCTTCTTACTGGAAAAGGAGCATCAGATTCTGCAAAAAAGGTGCGCCTCAGAGACCTTCGGCAAACCCATGTTCAGAAATCGCTGGAGCGCACCAGACTGCCATCCAACCCGCAGGGAATGCAGCACCTTCCTTGAAAAAAAGCGGCGGAACGGTGTTGATCAGAAAGCCCACCCCAAACAGCTCACGGTGACCGGAGGCCGATGTCAAGGCCACCACCCCCCCCATGCCATGGCCGACAAGCACAGAATCCCGGATGTCCAAAGCAGGTTTCATTCCACCAATGCGCCCGGCATACACGCCAATTGAAGGGAGGCAGATTCCCAATGAAAGCCCATGGCCGGGTAGATCCACCCAGTAGGCAGTATATTCTTCAAACGCCTGAGATAAATGGGCCAGAGGCGCGAATCCCATAATGCGTCATTGAAAAAATGAACGGTTGGCCTTTGTCTTAGCTCACTCCCTGATGGAAATGATACTGCATACCGGCAGTTTCCGGCTTCAGGGGTTCTAAAAAACACAGATTGAACAGCTCAGATGAGCATCCTGATTACGAGCGTGGAGAAATTACTGCGCTTGCGAGCAAGAATCCGATCACCAGGCGTTGTGGTGGATCCTGGCTGCATCGTACCGATCTACCGGTTCCGGGACAGAAGCCGGATGTCCCAGTGCGACGAGGGCAACTGGTCGCACGTCCTTGGGCATCTGCAGGAGGTTCTGCATCCCGAAAACCCGATCCGACTCGGGGAAAATCCCCAGCCACACAGCCCCCAACCCGAGGGCATGGGCAGCCAAAAGCATGTTCTCCGTGGCAGCAGAGCAATCCTGCAACCAGCTAGCCCGTTTTTTCTCTAATTTGCGATCGCTGCAGACCAGAATGGCCAGGGGGGCATCCGCCAGCATGGCCGCATACGGGTGAAATTTCGGTATCGCATGCAATTTTTCCCGGTCATCAATGACCACAAAATGCCAGGGCTGCTCATTGGCAGCCGAAGGCGCCTGCATCCCGGCCCGCAATACGGTGTCCACATCCGATTCAGAAACCTGTTCGGGTTGAAAATCCCGCACACTGCGTCGTGTGAAAATCGCTTCCAGAGTATCCATAAGCCTCCAATGCCTATCCAAAAATGATCGCGTCTACAAATGAATCCATAAATCCCGGATCCGTTGTCAATTCAATATACGAGATATCTGCTAACAACGCTTCCGCCTTGCGACGGCTCGGACTGGAAATCAGCATCATCTGGGCGCCTGCCCCAGCCGCATTCCCTATCTGATAATAACGGTCCTTTGGCAATCGGGGAAACATCCCGATGGACACCGCGCTGTCCAGATGCAAATAGGTTCCAAAGGCCCCGGCGATAACAAAATGATCAATTTCCTCCGGCTTGGTGCCGGTTGCACGCAGGAGCGCGTCAATCCCCGCCCGAATGGCCGCCTTGGCCAATTGGATTTCCCGAATATCAGACCGCAACACCAGCAGGTCCGATTCCGTGCCGGTCTCCTCCGCGGGCAATAGTCGCAATGCACCCCCTTTCTCCCATGCAATGCGGTCGTGAGCCTGATCTGTGAAACGGCCGGTGGGATCAATCTGTCCCGTTTCCAACAAGGCTGCGATGACATCCAATATCCCTGACCCACAAATGCCAACCGGGGGGTGATCCCCAATTGTTGAGAAACGCCAGGCGCCCCTTATGAATTGCGCCCTTTCAACCGCGCCGGGAATCGCCCGCATCCCGGCATGGATATGGGCGCCCTCAAAGGCCGGTCCGGAGGCGCAGGAACAACTGACCAGCCGATCCCCCTTTGCCAGACTGATCTCAGTGTTGGTGCCAATATCCAGGGCCACCGTCACCCCGGAGCGTTCCCGGATCTGGCCTGCTAGCAGCATACTGATATGATCTGCACCGACATAACCGGCAATATTCGGCGGCAGATACACCCTTGCCCCAGGAGCACCCTTCAACCCAATCTCCCGCGCCGGGAACGCGACGGCCTGTTTTATTGCTGCCACATAGGGCGCCTGCCCCAGTTGACTCACACACAACCCGGCAAAGAGATGGTGCATGGCCGTGTTGCCCACCACCACCATATCAACCACGCTGGCAGGCTCCGTCCCGACAGCCTTGCAGAGCGCGTCCATCAGATCGTTGATAGTTTCAACCAGCCGCTGCTGAAGGACCAGGCGATTCTGATCCGATATATTGGCAAAGGCGATTCGACTGACAACATCCTCTCCGTAGGCAATTTGCGGATTCATCGCACCCTGCCTGGCTGCTGTTTTCCCGGTGGTCAGATCCACCAGAAAAGCAGCCATTTTGGTGGTGCCAATATCAACCGCCAAACCATAAAAAGGGTCATCCCTGGTCAAGACCCCCACCGCCCGGTCATCCTCTGAAACGATCAGGCGGCCGGACCAGTCCAACTGGCGCATCCGGGAGGAAAATTGGGTCAACACCGGAAGGGATATTTCGGGTACGACCGAGACGACCTCCCGCAGGGCATCTTCAAAGCGTTCTCCATCCGACCTGAGGTCTTCCAGATCCGGTGCAGGAATGTCAATATCCATGGCGTGCACCGCAGGATCAAAGGGCACATTCAACAGATTCCCTTCCAACTGCAAACGCTGCGTGGTGGTCAATGACCCCGGAGGAATCTCAATTTTTACATCACTACGGGGAAAAGCCTGGCAGGCCAGCCGCCAGCCCCGGGATAGTTCCTCGGTGGAGAAGGTATCCACCTCCATGGTCTGTGGGGGCGTCAATGTTCCCGACACCAGCCGAATCTTACATGCCCCACAAATCCCCACACCGCCGCACACGGCTGAAAGAGCCACGCCGGCCTGTTGTGCAGCGGCCAGTAAGCTGGTCTCCTCCGTCACCTGCACCCGACGTCCCACCGGTTCAAAATCAATCTGAAAGGATCGCATCACAGATCTCCCCCATCCGCTCCCATGCCAATAAATGCTTTCATTTTTTGCTCTTTCACATCTTCACAACCATTAAAGAAATCAGGACGCGTCATCTCAGGTCGCCACCGGCATTCTAGAGTTTATACCCAATTTTTCTCAGTAAATCTTTTCTCCAGGTAATTTCATCTTCTCCTTCCATGCCCTTGGGGCGTTTCCCATCCGCCACCCCCAAAATCGCTCGTCCCTCGCCAACATCCATCACAACCACATCGGTTGGGTTGGCGGTTGCGCAGAAGATCCGGCACACTTCCGGCACCGCTTTTACCTGGTTGAGCACATTAATCGGATAGAAGCCTTCAGCCAGGAAAATGACGAAACTGTGTCCGGCCCCGATTTCCCGGGCGTTTTCCTTGGCAAGATCCAACATGGCCTCATCCGTCCCTGACCAGCGGATCAAACACTTTCCCGAGGCCTCGCAAAAAGCCAGACCGAACTTAATGCCCGGTACGGTATTGACCAGGGTTTCATGAAGGTCTTCCACGCTTTTAATGAAATGGGATTGCCCCAGGATAAAGTTGACCGCTTCGGGTTTCTGAATCTTGATGTTCTTGATTTCCATCAGCACGTCTCCTTTCCGGTGATAGCATCATTTTAACATAAAACAGACCCATCTCTGGGTCTGTTCCAATTGTATCGGAGCCATTCGTTCACAAATCCCGCTCCCGGTGCTGATGTAAGGTCGAAAGGGCGCGCACCTGCTCTGCCGCGTGATAGGAAGATCGCACAAGGGGAGAACTCTCCACCCACTTGAACCCAATCTCCTCACCAAAGGACTTCAGGACTTCAAATTCCTTCAATTCGTAGTATTTCCGGATGGGCAGGTGATTGCGGCTGGGTTGAAGATATTGTCCGATGGTGAGAATGTCCACGCCCCAACTGCGCAAATCCCGCATCGTTTCCTGCACCTCATCGAAGGTCTCACCCAGTCCCACCATGATGCCTGACTTCGTCAACACCTCCGAATCAAGTTTTTTGGCCGCCGTCAGAACCTCCCGGGACCACGTATAGCGATCCTGAGGCTGCACTTTCTTGAACAATCGCGGAACGGTCTCGACGTTGTGATTTAGAATTTCGGGCCGGGCTGCCATCACAATCCGCAACGCCTCAATGCTGCCCTTGAAGTCGGGAATCAGAACCTCCACCGAGCAGCCAGGTTGAAGTTCTCTGATCCGGCGAATGACCATTGCGAAAATGGGCGCGCCCCCATCCCGCCGCTCATCCCGGTTCACACTCGTGATAACCGCATGGCGCAGATTCATCTGCTGTACCGCCTGCGCGACCCGCTCCGGCTCTTGCCAGTCAAGAAGATCAGGCCGGCCGTGTTTTACATCGCAAAATCCGCAGGTGCGGGTGCAAACATCCCCGAGCATAAGAAATGTGGCGGTGCCGCTTCCCCAGCATTCGCCCATGTTCGGACATCCGGCCTCCTCACACACGGTATGCAGGGACTTCGCGCGCATCAAAGTCTGCAGGTTTTCATAGGTTTCGCCGCTGGGCGCCCGGACTTTGATCCAAGAAGGGCGCCGTCGGGGAGTCGTATCCATTTTTTCAGGATTTATTCTATCTCTGGTAGGATTTGTCGCCATTTTACCTCCACCCAGATTATACCACTCGAAAAGCGAAAATCCAGCCTGACGGCTGGATTTTCTAAGAGGGACGCAGAAATGCGCAGGCTATTCTTCGGCGTTTGCGTTAAGCTTGTCTTGAGCTTCCTCTTGGCCTGTCTGACTTCTGAGCGAATCAGAAGCCTTGACGGGAACAATCAACCACATGATGATATAAATCAACACACCGGACATTCCGGCCAGGGCCAGCAGGACAAAGATCAGCCGGATAATGGTTGGATCCGTCTGTAAATATTCGCCTAAACCGGCACATACGCCCCCTATCATGCCTCTGGAGGGAATTCGAACCAATTTTTTCGTTTCCATACGATCTCCTTTCACCCTTGTATACGATTCTGACCAAAAAAAGTTGCATGACATTCCAAACTCCAGAATATTCACAAGAGGTTTATTTTGAGAACGAGGGATGGTATAAATGATGAGAATCACACCGATGACCAAGAAGGTACAAACGGATGCAATTTGAGAAAACAACCTGGCGGCTGATCGAAAACCCACCGGCCAGAGGCGCCTGGAATATGGCAGTGGATGAGGCCCTCCTTGAAAGCGTCTACAGGGGCAGGGGCTTGCCAACCTTGCGGTTGTATGCCTGGGACCCGCCCTGCCTTTCTCTGGGATATGCCCAACCCTTTGCGGATGTCAACACCGAGACCCTCAGACAAAACGGCTGGGACATTGTCCGCCGTCCCACTGGGGGACGGGCCATCCTCCATGCAGATGAACTGACCTATTCTGTCATCGCGCCGGAAACAGAACCACGGGTTGCCGGCGGAGTGTTAGAAAGTTATCTGCGTCTTTCCAAAGCCCTTTTGCAAGCCCTGAAAAAATTGGGGCTCCCGGCCGAAACCGAAGAGAAGGACGATGAGAAAAAACCCAAGAAGCCAAATCCAGTCTGCTTCGAGGTGCCATCCAACTATGAGATCACCGTCAACGGACGAAAGCTGATCGGCTCCGCCCAAGCCAGGCGCAAAGAGGGTATCCTCCAGCACGGAGCCTTGCCCCTGTATGGGGATCTGACCCGCATCATCCAGGCTTTACAATTCCCAAATCAAGCCGCCCAACAACGGGCAGCCGACCGTCTCCTCGCACGAGCCACCACAGTGGAACGGGAAATAGGGTCTGCGCCCACCTGGAAGGAAGCCAGCCAAGCCTTCCAGGGAGCTTTCACCAGGGTGTTGAATTTGGATCTGGTGCCGGGTGAACTGTCCTCCTGGGAAATCGAACAGGCAAACAATTTGCTGCGAGAAAAATATGCCCACAAAGACTGGAATCAACGGCATTGATTCCAACGTGGCTGCTAAGCTATTAGAAAGTACCCATGAAGAACCAGAACGTCTTCCCTCAGAAAATTTCCCTCTTCCTCTTGATCACGGCCATAATCATCGGGATGACTGCAGCTTGCCGCTCTG
>DAOTUG010000189.1:0-2252 GCA_034437335.1 Anaerolineaceae bacterium | reverse complement strand
CCTGGAAAAATATCCCCCCTTCATGGTGCGGGAGGAGATTCTCTTTGGCGCCGGGCAGCTCCCGAAATTTAAGGACAATCTCTATCGGGATGCTGAGGAGGATTTGTGGATGGTGCCGACGGCTGAGGTGCCCCTGACCGGGCTGCACATGGGAGAAATTCTGGATGAGACCGATCTGCCGCTTAACTACACCGCCTACACAGCCTGCTTCCGACGGGAAAAAATGAGCGCTGGACGGGATGTGCGCGGCATCAAGCGGGGCCACCAGTTTGACAAGGTGGAGATGTACACTTATTGCAAGCCCGAAAACGCTGCGGCAGCACATGAAAAAATGTTGAAGGATGCTGAAGAAACCGTCGCATCTCTGGGTCTGCCCTACCGGGTTCTGCTTCAATCCACCGGGGACCTGAGCTTTGGCTCCCACAAAACCTACGACATTGAGGTTTGGGCTCCGGGCTGCGGTGAGTGGCTGGAGATCTCTTCCATTTCCAATGTCGGATCTTTCCAGGCGCGTCGGGCTGGAATCCGCTATCGTCCTCAGGAAGGCAAGGGAACCGAATTTGTCCATACCCTGAACGGATCCGGGTTGGGCATGCCCCGTACCTTGATTGCCATTCTGGAAAATTTCCAGAGGGCGGACGGCTCGGTGTCCATTCCGGAAGTTCTCCGACCATTGATGGGCGGAAATGATCTCATCAGGCCGGCCTGATGTCCATTTGGATTGAAGCGCCGCTGCTGTTTATTGTTGTTCTGGGGATGCTGATTGGCCTTTTTGGCCTGCTGCTGGTTTTCTTCCCCGGACTGACAGTGATTTGGGTTTCAATCCTGGTCTGGGGCATCGCGACGCTGTTCAATTACCGGGTGGGTCCGTGGACCTTTACCCTGACCGTCACAACCTTCATGGTGATCACTATGTTGATGCTTCTGGGAAATATCCTGGATAATATCTTCATGGCAGGAGGCGCACGGGAGAAGGGGGCCAGTTGGTGGGCGATTGGGTTGAGCTGGGTAGCGATGATCGTAGCCGGCATCTGGCTGACGCCCTTTGGCGGTCTGGCAGCGGCCCTGCTGGTGCTTTTCCTGGCGGAGTGGGTGCGGATCAAGGATCATAAAACCGCCTTCCGCTCCACCAGCAGCATGGCCATGGGCTGCGGTTGGGCGGTCATTTCCCGCTTGGTGATTGCCGGTTTGATGATTGCCCTGTTTGTGATGTGGTATTTTCTTTTGTATCAACGCTAGGGTGGCATGGGAGTGCGCTTCAGCAGGATGAATTAACAACAAAGGCTGTCCGTTTTTATGGACAGCCTTTTGGGTTGGTTGATGGCTTGTGATTATTCTTCTCGCGGGAGAAGATTTTCCAGACTGAGGATGGAGCGGTCGCCGAGTCCTTCAGCCAGGGCCAGCAGGTGCGACATGGTCGCTTCTTCTTCGACCTGTTCAGTCACGAACCAGCGCAGGAAATCCTGGGTGGCATAGTCTTTGCCCTCAATGGCCAGATCCATCAGGTGGTTGATGTTGGCGGTGACTTCCTTTTCCCATCCCAGGGCCAATTCAAAGGCGTGTGAGACGCTCTTGAATTCGGTGTGGGCTTTGTCAACAGCGGGGACGGCCACATCGCCTTCCACATCCAGAAGGAAGTGGACAAACTTCATGGCGTGTTCCCGTTCCTCCTCCGCCTGATCAAAAAACAGGTCCGACAGGCGTTTCAGACCGAGACCGTCAAAATAGGCGGCCATGTTGATGTAGATATGGGATGCCTGGAGTTCGTGGCCAATCTGGGCGTTGATTGCATCATTTAATTTTTTATCAACTTTCATCAGGTGTTCCTCCGTAAATCTAATGTATTGATACATGGATTATATCATAGGAATTGTATAAAAAATGTAAAAAATACAATCATTATCTTAATTGATGGCAAAAAAAATCTCCCAGGAGTCACTCAATTTCGGGCTTGCCGGGCGAGAAAAAGTGCGATGGAACCGGCCACTGCCGCATTCAGGGAATCAACCCGGCCCCGCATAGGGATCCGCATCAGCAGATCACATTTCTCTCGCACCAGCCGCCGGAGACCTTTCCCTTCATTGCCAATCACGATTCCGAGGCCCCCCTTCAGGTTGAGTTGTTGAGGCGGCTGGGCCTTTGGACTGTCCTCAAGACCAACCATCCACCCGCCCACTTCCTTCAGCCGATCCATGGCCTGGGCTAAGTTGTGCTGTGCAATGCGCAGGTGCTCGGTGGCCCCGGATGACGCG
>DAOTUG010000188.1:0-13934 GCA_034437335.1 Anaerolineaceae bacterium | reverse complement strand
GTCCGATACCGTGCTATGAGGATTTCGATGATTCGTCTAGAAAAGAAAGCGTTTGAAATAGCCACACCCTTTGTCAAAAAACTTTCCTGCCACACCCTCCTGCCCAGCATCATCAGTGGAAAAACCCCTGGGGTGATTTATGTGAATCATCCAGCCGATGCGGACTGTATGGTAGCACAATTCCGCCACCGGACTCTGATTGCCGGTCAGGTGGATAAGGCCAAAGAAATAGATCTCCGCACCTTCTTTCTGAATGAGGTCGCATCGCATTGCGAGGAGAATAACGTGCCCTTATTCCGATTGGCGGCCAGCTCCCCTGCCTGGATCCAACGAATCAACGATGCCCTGGCGGACCTGCATCCCATCCGCCAGCGGTACCATTGCTATCGGTATTCGCTTCCCACAGAGCTTGTGCCCATCAAAACGCCAAAGGGATTTGAGCTGCGGGAGGTGAATGAGAATCTCATCAAGGAAACCTTTGAGGGAAAAGACGTCCTCCTTGAGGAGATGTGCTCAGAACGGGAGTCCATTGAGGTCTTTTTGCGCTACAGCTTTGGAGTTTGCGCCTTTTCGGAGGGCCGTCTGGCCGGCTGGTGTTTATCTGAATACAACCATGAGGACCGCTGCGAAGTCGGCATTGCCACCTTGCCCCCTCACCAGCAAAAAGGGCTGGCCACAGCTATGACCAGCGCATTCTTCCACTTGGCCCGTCAACATGCCATCCGGGACATTGTATGGCATTGTTATCAATCCAACACCGCATCCATAAGAACTGCCCTGAAGGCCGGTTTTCACCTCATGCAGGATAAGGAAGTCCTGGAGTTATTCCTCGATCCGACTGTCAATCTGGGTGTGCAAGGCAACCTGCGCTTCGAGGAGAAAGCCTATGGCGATGCCCTGTCCTGGTATCAAAAAGCCCTTGAAACCGCCCCTCCGCCCCCGTGGATCCCCTGGAATGCAGCCTGTGCAGCTGCACAATCTGGTCGTGAGGACCTGGCATTTGACCTGCTGACTCAGGCCATTGATGCTGGATTTAACGATCTGGATCGAATGGTCCAGAGCCCCTATCTCGCCGGCCTTAAGGGAGACCCACTCTGGGCTGTACTCATTGACCGGTTGAATCAGAAGCTGCCTTCCTGAAGCCAATATTGTCAAGGAGAATTTCGCCGCCATCGGTCTGATTGAAAACCAACCGGATCTGATAGAGACCGGGCAGGTTCAGATCTGGATTTTCCCCAAGGAATGCTTCCAGTGGAAAAAGATAAGTCTGAAAAACGGGCTCAGAAACTGCATCTGCGTTCAGGAAGGATAATTTGTAGAGATTGGCTTCCACCGCAGGCTGGAGTGGGGCGATGAAAGACAATGGCAAAGCGGCCACCCGCCCGGACGAGTCCACCAGCTCAATCACGAAATCAGCCGGTTGGGGATCCTCCGCATCGCCAAAGGTTTTCCTGGTTTGGGCAGCCGAGAACACCAAACTATCATTGCAGGTAAGATCCGGAATGCCTTCCGGAAGACGGAGGGTATAGGTCTGTCCCCTGGCAGCTCCATCCCACCCGAGAAACACCGCGCTGTTGCTATGCATGCTGCCCCACTTCGTCCAAACCCGATCCTCCCGCCAGATGTCCAGGCCCTCAGCGGAAATCCGAACCCTGTCAACGGTTCCTGTAGTGACATCCAGATCCTCCTCAAAAGTGGCAAAATAGGTCATGTGAGAATCTCCATAGGCATTGATATAAACCGTCTTGGGCAGCCAGTCCAAACCCTTCTGATAATTCTGAAATAGGGGGAGATATGCCATCCGCCCGTGGAGACTGGCTTCTAAGAAAGCGCTGATATAGATTTCCGCAATCCGCTGCTGCTCCAGTGCGGGGATGAGCTGGCCGCGGTTATAAAGCCAGATGGGGGGTGGGCTGATATCCGCATCGCCCCAGACCGTATTGAATTGCCCATGATTGGCCCAGCCTGCAAAAACCGACGTTTTGAAAAAGAACCCCTCCCCACTGAACTGCAAACGATCGAAGGCATTGTATCCATCAAAACTGGTAACATCCATATCATGTGAACCATGCAGGACGAGGTAATTCACATCCTGCAGAGGGATAGTTTCACCAGACGGCCGGTACTGCCGGTCCACCGGAGCGATGGCAACAATGGAGCGAATCCCGAAGCCGTAATCGAAGACGATAGTCGCGTCATCCGGATAGTGATCCAGGCCATTGAAAGCTGAAGCGACAGCAACGGCCTCCCCGCCTCTGGAATGCCCAATAAGGGCAATCGTATCCATATCAACCTTTCCATAGAAAGGATTATTCGCTTGCTGCCCCCATTCGGCCCAGACCACAAGGTGTTCGAGCAGTAAAATCCCACGAAGATCGTTTTCGTCTCCCAATGAACGGAAGCCGAAGAAATCCGCTACACCGGATCCATTCAAAAAATTCTCGTCCACAGACACGCAGATACTGCCCCGGCTGGCCAACAAATCACACAGATACCGGTAACCAGGATCAGAATATTCCTCCGCGAGATGATTTCCATGCACAACAAGCACCAAGGGAAAAGGCCCTGCACCATCGGGATACCAGACCCGCCCATTGATCGGAAGTTCCGTGGAATCGAAACCCCACAGAAAGGTTCGCAGATCGGTCCAGCCGCCAATAAAATCAGACCCATCCACGCTGTCCGTGATCAAAGCCGCATCTTCAGCGAACTCAGGACGGCGTTTGTCTGTACCGCTCCCATACGTCAGAGTCAACACCGAATAGGTGCCAGGTTCGGAGGGGTCATCCAGTTCGGAAGACAATTGCGGCAATTGATGTTCTGCCAGGACGGTCTCTGCAAGTGGGGTGTGCTCCCCCGGGAGCAGAAGCCAAACAAGAGCAAGGATGATTCCTGCCCCACCCAAGGCGACCATCCCCAGGCTGAAACCGCGCTGCCAGGCTGTCAGACTGCCCCAGCCAATGACAATCAACGCCCACAACCCAGCACCGAGGAGCGCTCCGAGCACAATCACAGCGAAACTGGTCATAATTCCGGCCAGATCAAAAAAACCAAAACCTGTCATGGTTAACATGATAGAAAAGCCCAGAGCACAGAGCAAAAGAACCGGCAGCCGAAAGATCAACCGCCCGAGCTGCACCGTCAGAAACACAGCCAGTCCATAGGCGATGGGAAAGACCACCAGAACCGCCAAGAAATATCCCCACCCAGCAGGAAGAAAAACATATCTGGCCAGGACAATGATCACCAGATATCCAAGAATGCCCATGCCCAGGGCAGCCCCCCGCCAGGCTTTCCCCCCAGGAGGGAGTTTCTTCAAGAAATTCAGTGTAGTCAGAAAGATGTGTGAAAACCAGGTTTTTATCCTGGCCCAGAGAGAGACTTTTTTTGTGGTTTCCGGTTCCATTTGTAGCATCCTTCAGATTTTTTGGCATGAAATGAGTTTTCTGATTATATACTATCGCGGCAGCAGGATTTCGTTAAAGGCGATTTTATTAATCCAGCCGTTACAATCCATTAACCTTGAGCGGAACCAAACAATCCTGGATGCGGTGTTTATCCGCCGGGTTTTATCTTGAAAGGGAATTACAATAGGGACTACAGACGCATGTGGAAAAACAGGAGTGAAAAAGACCTATAATGGAATCCTGTGGATCCCTGCATCTACCAATATTTGAGGAGCGCATTGTATGACTAAGAAACCCAACATCCTTTTGTTCCTGACCGACGACCATGCGCAGTGGGCCAGTGGGTTTTATGGCGAACCTGACATCATAACCCCGAATCTGGATTATCTGGCTGAGAAGGGCGTTCTGATGGAAAACGCCTTCACCCCGACCCCAGTCTGCTCGCCTGGACGCGCCTGTCTCCTGACAGGACGGATCGCCTCCCAGCATGGCATTCATGATTACCTGGGTTCCGCCCCGGATGTGGACATTGATCAATATCCCTGGTTGGCCGGTGAACGACTGCTTCCGGAAATCCTGCAGAAAGCTGGCTATGCCACCGCACTGAGTGGAAAATGGCATCTGGGACAGGAGGCGCATCCCCAGGGAGGCTTTGATCGCACATTCAGCAACGGGCCGCAGTACCCCTTCGATCACGGCGGATCCCGAACCTTTTTCCAAAACGGTCAACCGGTTGAGATGCGCGGCTATAAAACCCGAATCATCACCGACCAGGCCCTCAATCTCCTGCGCAGCCGCCCTGCGGAAAAACCATTCTATCTGCAGATCGGGTATATCGCCACCCACAACCCCTGGGAGGGACACCCCGAAAGACTGGTTTCCCACTACCGAAACTGCCCCTTTGAAGGGCTGCCGAATGATGCCATGTACCCTTTTGGGATTCAAAACCTGGAATCAACCTTTAGCTATCGCTACGACCAGCAGGAAGCCCGGGCGCAGTATTTTGCCGCCGTCACCCAGATTGACGAAGGCATTGGGCGCATTCTGGATGCGCTGGACTCCCTGGGGCTGCTTGAGGATACCCTCATCATCTACACATCGGACCACGGATTAAATTGCGGGCACCATGGCATTTGGGGTAAAGGCAACGGCACCCTTCCACTGAACCTGGTTGAGGAATCAATCCGCATCCCCATGATCCTGCACCACCCAGGAAAGCTTTTAGGTCAGCAGCGCCGGCTTGAGTTCGTTGATCACACCGATCTGTTCCAGACAATACTTGACCTGGCTAAAATCGAGCTGACGCAGGAAGAGAAAACCAACCGAAATTACCCCGGGAGAAGTTTTGCCCCTCTCCTCACCCAGGAAAGACCCCTCATGCTCTGGCGCACATATCAGATCTGTGAATACGGCCTGGTGCGGATGATCCGCAATCAGCGGTATAAACTCATCCGCCGGTATCCTGATGGCCCCCACCTATTCTTTGATCTCCACAAGGATCCCAGGGAGGAGCAGAACCTGTTTGGGTTTGCAAAACACCGGCAAAGAATCGAAGATATGACCCAGTCATTGGAGGAGTTCTTCCTTACCTTTGCCGATGAGAGAAACAATGGCCTCAATGTCAGACAACTCCCGGTTCATAATGCCTCGGAAGCCTGGCGAGACCCCCGCAACCTGGACTGAATCTGAATGGACAGTTGCTGAGCACCACAGGGCGTCTGCCCGTCTATGAAGATCCGACTTCTGGACGGTGGGCTGTCATGGATACCTAACAAAAGGCTTTGACAAGGCGAGACCAACCACTTTCATGCCCCCTGCCAATAAATATCCTTAACCCACCATCAAGTTTCTTCACGATCTGCTGAATACATCATCACATAGCGCATCTGAATAAACTGATTTAATAGAGGAAATGTATGGTTATACGAAACTTTATCCGCATTAGGAAGTCCCTCATCCTCTTGCTGACCATTCTGTGCCCCAGCCTTGTTCCACACGCACCAACCAATCCCACACAACTATTCGCGGCCGGCAAAGGACTGCATGGTTTTGATGGGGGCCTGACGCCCAGCATTGAGATCCATATTGCTCCGGATGGAGATAATCTGAATGGAGACGGTTCGGAATCACATCCTTATGCAACCATCGCACGCGCCATTCAGGAGGCCCTGCCAGGAACTGCCCTTCGTCTGCATCCCGGCACCTATCCAGGAGGAACCTTCATCAGCGGCCTTTCCGGAACTCCGGCTGCGCCAATCTGGATCGGCGGGATTCCCGGAGAAGCCCGACCGGTGATCAGCGGCGGCGGTGAGGGGCTGCATCTTTCCAGGGTTTCCTACCTGATCCTTCACGATCTGGAAGTGCGGGGCAGCGCCTTCAATGGCATCAACATGGATGATGGCGGCGGCCCCCCTTATGACCCGGAAGCCACCCACCATGTGGTCTTCCGGAACCTGAGCATCCACTCAATTGGAACCGGTGGAAACGAGGACTGCCTGAAACTCTCCGGTGTATCTGATTTCTGGATCCTGGACAGCGATTTTTCTTCCTGTGGTGGGAACCTCTCCGGCAGCGGAATAGACCAGGTTGGTTGTCACCGCGGCCTGATCGCGGGCAATCACCTGCAATACTTGTCCGGATCGGGTATCCAGGTCAAGGGCGGCAGCGAGGATATTGAAATTCGAGGAAACCACTTCGTGGATGCCGGCGCCAGGGCCGTCAACATCGGCGGCTCCACCGGATTACAATTCTTCCGCCCCCAGCCATCCACGTCCGAACCCAATTATGAGTCAAAAAACATCCGGGTGATTGCCAACCTGTTTGAGGGCAGCACGACGCCCCTGGCCTTTGTCGGCACAGTGAACAGCCTGGCCCTGAACAACACCATTATCCAGCCGGAAAACTGGTTGTTCCGTATCTTACAGGAGACAACTTCAACGGAAGACTTCACATTCCTGCCCTGTGGTGATAATGCTGTCATCAACAACATCTTCTACTTTGAGCGATCTGGGATTTCCACCCATATAAACATCGGCCCGGACACCGACTCGGGCAGTTTTGCCTTTTCGAATAATCTTTGGTATGCCTGGGACAATCCCTCAGCCTCAGAACCCAGCCTGCCGGCTCCGGAAAACCAACCAATCGCCGGTCAAAATCCGTCTTTTGTGAATGCCGCATCCGGTGATTACCGCCTTAGCCCCACCAGTCCTGCCATTGCCGCCGGTCTGGGACACCCGATGCTGACCTTTGACTTTCACCAGCATCCCTTCTTTTACCCTCCAGACATCGGGGCCTTTGCCTTCTGGCAGGGAATTTCGCAGGTGTTTCTCCCCGCTGTCATATCCCCTAAAAACAACCGATAAATAATACGTTCCGGGCCAATGCAACTTTTCCACCCTTGCTGCGTATACTAGTATGAAACCAACAATAAAGCACTGTAAGGAGTTATCATGAATTTTGGACAGAGTTTTTCCTTTGTATTTCAGGACAAGGATTGGTTTAAGAAGCTGATCCTTCCCGCCCTGTGCATGTTGATCCCCATTGTCGGTTGGATGGTCACCCTCGGATGGGCATTGCAGGTCACTAAGAACCTGATTGACGGGTCAGAAGAACCCCTTCCAGATCTGCAATTTGGCGCAGATCTCGGACGCGGTTTGTTCGCCTTCCTGATCAGTTTTGTCTACAACCTGCCCTCCACCCTCCTCACCTGGATGAGCACCGGATTATCAAATCTGTTATATCAGGTTGACGTGCCCAATGCGCTGATCGCCCTCCTTTCAACCGGTCTGGGAATCCTCGCCTTTGCGCTGAGTCTGGCAGCATCTTTCCTCTCTGTGGCAGGCATTGCTAACTACATTGCCAAGGGTGATTTTGGGGCCGGGTTCCAGGTCGGCGACGTGTTTTCTCTTCTCAAATCCAATTTCACTGACTGGCTGCTGGTGGTCGTGGGGATTTTCCTGGCTATTGGGATTATCGGCCCCCTGGGCGCGATCGCCTGTGGAATCGGTGTGTTTCTGACGCTGACTTACGGTCTGGCCGTCACCGGACATTTGATGGGGCAGGCCTACAATCGTTCTCAAACTCCCACCGCTTCCCTTAAGGCCGATCCCGAGAATGTCTAAGCATCTTCTTTATGTCGAAAACCTTTTCAGCGGGGCTGCCCAGGAATGCCAGCCCCGCTTTTCTCAACAGATTTCACCACAAATCAAACCGATCAGGGCTGGAGAACCCGCCCCATAAACAGAAGAGAACCTGTCCGATTGTGAACAATATAAAAAATGAACGGTCGGTCAATGATCAGGGTGATCGGCTCCCCGGGAGGGGCTGCACCCAAACCAAACATGATTGTCGTGGCTGCAGCGGCTTCAGTCCCCTCTTCGTCCACAGTGATGGTGGCCTTGTGAGCAACCGATGAGATGAAAAGAGGTTCTGCGCTTGTGACCCCCGAAAAATCAGCCTGGATGGGGATAAAGGCCGTCGTCATTCCCAGATTTTCGAGAACCGGGGTGGCTTCAAACTGATAATCGAAATCAAAACGCGGCATCTGCAGGTTGACATCCTGATAAGACAGGCTGTCCAAGGTCGTCTGGATGAAATCTGTAGATAAACGATCCTCCACAGCCTGAAAAGCCCCTTGGTCTGGTAGAACAATGATCATATCAAAATCGGGGTTGAGATAATCAACAGCTACCGCCTGATAATCGCTGCCCTGGTGGTATGCAAACGTCTCATCCCAGATCTTCATCATGTCAACCGTCACCTGACCACCATCCAGCGGGTAAAATGGCTCCTTCTGCGTGGCGCCTTTATCAAACGCCTCGTCCCAGGCCGCCTTGAAATATATCGCATTGGCCAACAGCAATCGGGTCGTGGGATCCACCCCACCCGGACCAAGGATTTCCCGGATACGATCATCCGTTTCGTTGGACACCCAGCGATTAATGCCCCGTCTGGCCCCTTCGGCGTCAGACTCAAAATCCACCTGATAAACCCCCACCCCAAAATTCAGAGCCAGGGTATCCAGGAAAGTGGAACGGATGGGAAATCCCGCCTGGGCCCAAAGGCCATTGGCCAGGTTAAGTTTGAATCCTTCCCGATTGTTTCCAGAATCCATATCTTCAGACGCTTCAATCGAAAGCAGGACAGCATTGAAAGCAGGATACACCTCCCCTTCCGAAAGAGAGATTTGGAGGGCAGAGAGCATCTCCCTTTCGGTCTCTGATTCAGCCCCTGCCAACGCCATGCTCAATGCCAGAGAGAGACTGAATGGTGAGAAGATGAGGTTTTCCTCATCCTCCCGGATCTGATCATATATCGCAACAGCAAATTGGGTGTTTCCATGGACAAGGGCTGCAACCTGCTCCTGTGACACCTCAGGATCCATCTGCCTATCCATCTGACTGGCGACATATTCCCCAACAGTGTCTCCCCCAAGCCGCTCCACCAGATCCTCCAATATTCCGCAGGCGGATGTTAGAAATAACGAAAAAACCAGGAAGAATATGATCAAACGCTTGTTCATAATGGATCTCCTCATGCTAGGGAAGGGTTATCTCCATTGTAAACAATCTTCAAAGAAAAGTCATGTCAGACAGTTGATAATCGCCTGACAGGAAAGTCGTCAGAAAGGCAAAGATTTTGCTGGCTGTTCTTTGTGGCAAAGGCTTCCCACAACCCAACCGCACTGTGGTCTCCCAAAAAAACACCGGGCGTACCCGGTGTTCCCATCATTGGACATTTGATTGTCATCGTCAGGTAAATCACCCTGCGGACTGGTCAAACCGGCGAAAGCGGAGGATTCCCACACTGACAAAAACCAGTGCGAAGAGCAATAAGACACCCACGGCGGGTAGCACCTCCGTCAGCCCTGCATTACGCACCAGAAGGTCCGTGTAGGCCTGCATGGCCCAATTGGACGGAAGGATTTTAACAACCTGGCGATAGAGGGGCGGTGTAATTTCCAGAGGATACCACGCCCCCCCCAGAGCCGACATGGCCATTGCCAGACCGATAACAACACTGTTGGCCTGACTGCGGGAACGAACAAATGTAGCGATCAGAGTGCCGAGGCCAACGGTAGCCAGAGCAAAAGACAGGGAAACAACCAGCAGAGCCAAAGGCGATTTCCCCCACTGGACTCCAAAAAGGAGACTGCCTCCAAAGAATAGAATCGCCATCTGCACCAAACCCAGGATCAACCGGCTTAGGAGCTTCCCGAGCAATGTCAAAAATCTGGGGGATGGGGATACCAGCAGCCTGCGCAGGGTGCCGCCTTCTCTTTCAGCCACAAAAACTTCTGCTGCGGCCAGCAGGGTGATCTGAGTCCAGGTTACAATCTGACCGGCAGACGCTTGCTCTGCCGAGGTTGCCATAGTACGCGACACTTCCAGGTTGATATCCCCGGCCCAAGTGATTTCAGACGTCGCGATAGGTGTTTCAGAGGCGACCAAGGTTTCTTCAAGGACTTCTCTGAAGAAGCGCTCTTTTTCGGATTCTGTCTCAATCAGACCGGAGTCACTGGCTTGTTCCAGCCCCATCTCAGCAACCAGAACAGCGCCGCCCAATCGGCTAATGGATGCCCGGATATACTGCTCCACAGCCTGGCTGGCGCCGTTGGTTGGCAGGGTATGAAATACCATCGTGACCGCCTTGCCAGACATCAAATCCTCCGAAAAACCAGCCGGTATCTCCAGGGTGAAAGCATCCTCGGGAAGCTCCTCTATTGCGATGGGCTCAAGGTTATTTTCTTCAAGGGTTTCCATCAACACGCCGGAAAGATCTCCCGTATCCTGAGAGAGCACATAGAGCTGGCTGCGAACTTCCTGTGGTGGTTCATCTGTTTGGTTCATCATCCCGCCCAGCCCAGCGCTGACGGCAGCGGTGAAGGCCACCGGAAGGATGATAAAGAACAAGAAGGAAATCGGGTAGGCAAATTCCAGTAAAAAACCGACCCGGATCATCGCGAAGAGTTTTCTAAGCATAACTGCCTCTTTATCCCCTCAACTGCCTGCGGAACCCGAAAGCAGCGATGGTGTAAAATACAATTGTCAGGGCCAGAAGACCACCCAGCATCGGCAGGATCTCCACAAGGGTCTGCCCCGATTGAAGCCTGGCGAATATTTCGATCCCCCAGGCATTCGGGGTGATGAAGCTGATTTTCTGCAGCAAATCCGGCAGGTTGCCGCGAGGAAAGAAACTGCCTGATGCCGCTGCAGCAATCAGAGAAAATGCCGTCCCGATGGCCCCTGCCTGTCCGGCATTTTTTGCAAGGGTTGAGATCAGAGCGCCCACGCTGGTTGCTGCCAAAACCAGCGTGAAGATTGTCAGGATCACCCCCGGTGCTTCACCCCAATAGGCGCCGATCAAACTCGTAGCGCCCCAAAGGGTAAAAACCTGGAGCAACCCGGTCAGCACGATTCCGCTCATCTTTCCCAAAAGGATCGTAATGTTTCTGGTTGGTGAGGTGATCATTCTGGGAAGGGTTCCTCGCTGCCTTTCAGCCAGCAGGGACCTGCCACCGGTGGTGACAGAAAACATCAGGAACAGAATGGCCATACTGGCGGCGGAGTAATCCAACCAGTTGAATGACCGTCCGCTCGGGGAAATGATGTCCAGATCAATGGGGAGATCCTTCGCGTCTGCTGCTCCCCCCACCCCATCCGCTCCCGCTGCGGGAAACTCTGAAAAACTGAACCCAGGATCCTGTCCCGAGATGGCCGAGGATTCCACCATCCGGCTGATGATAATATTGGTGCCGGCAATGGTCATATTCATCCGCTCCAGAACAGATCGAAGGACTCCTTGAATCACCGACGTGCTGATCTGAAACTCTGAGCTCGCATAGATCTCAATCTCCGGTGTCTCCCGCGCCTCCTGCTGCGATTGCGCGTATAATCGGGCGAGAGTCTCCTGCTGCTCGGGGGAAAGATTCTCATAGTCTTCTTCATCCATCCTGAAAAGATCCAATCCCATTTCCTCTTCTACTAAACCAGCAATGGGCACGATCGCTTCACTGAAATTCTCTGGGATGCGAATGAAAGCTGCAACCTCGTTTGCTTCCACCCGCTGCCGGGCCTCCGCTTCATCTGTGATCAAAGCGACATCCAGCAATCCATCCGCATCCTGGGCTTCAAAGGCTGTGATGATCTCCTGGGATAATTCACCGCCGTCCTGGTTTTGAATCAGAACGGGTATTTCTGAAAGAGCAGCATTTCCCCCCGTGCCAAAAGCTGCAGCAATGGCCAGAGTCAGCAGGAGCGGAGTCAGGAGCATACTGACAATGGCCCCAAGATCGCGGAAGGTGACAAGGACTTCCTTGACCGCCAGAACAATCAATTTTCTCATGCTGATCTCCTAATCCCTCAGAGCGCGGCCGGTAAGATGCAGAAAAACAGCCTCAAGATTAGGTTCCTGGATATCAATAGTCCGGATGGTGAGTCCCAGATCTGAGGCCTTCCCCAACACCTTTGACAGGGTTTCTTCCGCTGATTCCACATTCAATATCAACGCATCGGACTGAGAGGTGACAGCATGCACGCCGGTAATATCGCCCACAGCATCCGCCAATTCCTGACTTCCAGCCTCCTGGATGAGTTTCAACTTGAGGGTCTCTTTCTCACCCACCATGCGGGTCAGCTCCTCCAAGGTTCCGATGGCAATCAATTTACCGTGATCCATGATGCCAATGCGGTGGCTGAGTTCCTGCGCTTCTTCCATGTAGTGGGTTGTATAGAGAACGGTGATACCCTCTGCATTCATCTTTTTAACCCAATCCAGAATGTACCGCCGGCTCTGGGGATCAATGGCCACAGTGGGTTCATCCAACATGAGGAAAGGGGGATTACCTAAGAGACCAACGGCCATATTCAAGCGACGTTTCATCCCACCCGAATAAGTTTTAACCCGATCCTTAGCGCGATCCTCCAGTTCCATCAGGGCCAATTTTTCCTTGATTTCGCTTTTCAAGTCACCGGACGACACACCCTGCATCTCTCCCCAAAACCTCAGGTTTTCAGCCGCAGTCAGGTCTTGATAAAGCGCCAGCTCCTGGGGAACAATACCGATGGTCCGTCGAACAGCCATTGGATCACGCAGCACGCTTTTCCCATCAATCCAGGCCTCGCCAGCGCTGGGCTCTATGAGAGTGTTCAGAACGGAAATCGTCGTGGTTTTTCCAGCCCCATTGGGACCCAGCAAACTGAAGATTTCTCCCTGATGGATTTCAAAAGAAACGTCATCCACGGCGTTCACGTCTGCGTTATCATACCGCTTGACGAGATGTCGTATTTCAACAAAGGCCATTGTAACTCCTTGGGTAGACCGGACGAAATGGAACCGGGTTACATCACCCATTTGCACCCGATTGCAGATGGTCCTGTCAAACGATGTTGAGATAATTGTAGACGAAGTTGAATGGAAATGGTTAAGGATTGTTTAAGGAGCTTTCATTGAGAAAATGCCCAAAAAACTGCGGTTTCATGGAGTTACAACGGCGCTCGCAATGCACATAGGGTGAAAAGACCCATTTCTTTAAGAAAAATGATCATCCCAAAGCGGCTTCTTCGGGATGGTGGCTTTTTGCAAACGACCTACTGTTCGGATCGAGGCATGAGGGTGATCGCCGTCACAGGGCAGACTGCCTTACAAAACCCGCACCCCAGACAATCGTCCGGGTGTTTCAGAATAGGCAGCACTTCCGCGGGAAGCCGTTGACCAGGCTGGTAAAAATCGAGGCAGCGCACCGGACAGATTGTGATGCACAATCCACAGGATACACAAATCCTTTCATCAATCACCGGGCTGAGCCAACTGGAGCGTTTCAACCGCTGGGCCCGGTTTCCCCTCTCATCGAGAATGGCATCATAGGGGCATACCCTGCCGCAGGTGCCGCAGGCAATGCAGCGATCAGGATCAATTTTATGAACCGTTTTACGCTCGCCAGATATCGCATTCGTGGGACAATTTCGGACACAGGCCTGACAACCCTGGCAGGCATCCGTGATCATATAAGCCATGTTATGCCTCCTTGCCTTCAACGCGATCCAACAGGGAAAGCGTTTCCAGGGTTTGCTTTGTCGGGCGGCCTGTTTGTGGATCCCAACCGATTTCTTCCCAATAATACTGGCGCATCGTATCCATATCAAGTTTGACGCCCTTGTGGGGACCATGCTTGAGGGGCGGCAAACCGAGGGCTCGGGGACTGACCCGGATTTTCTCCGGATCAATGCCCTGCCGGATATTGAACAATTGACGCAGGGTCTGAATCCGACGACCAATCTCCAGATAGTCTTCAGGGCGCAAGTCCCATCCAGTGGCAGCATTCGCCCACTCAAACAAAGGCAAGCGGTCCACTCCCAGAAACATCCCAAACATACAGAGGCCCAAGCCATTATAAAAATTGGTGAAATTGGACATCGCCGCCGATTTCTGTGCCATCTCCCGGGATGGGTTGAAGGACTTTTTCTTGTTGTAAAACAGCGGCGGCCGGGGAAGGCCTTTGATCTTCGTCCAGAGCCGGTACATATCATA
>DAOTUG010000187.1:0-3616 GCA_034437335.1 Anaerolineaceae bacterium | reverse complement strand
GGACCGCTATGCAGGTCATGCAGAACCTGCTCCTGGGCCACGCTGGAGCGTACCGGGCAATCCACGAGGTACAGCCCGCGGCCCGAGTCGGTTTTGCCCACAACATGCGGGTTTTCGATCCCCCTCTGCGAGCCCGGAACCCGCAGCATGTCGCCAAAGGAGGTGAAAAGAACGCTGGGCTGCCGGGCAATCCACAGCGCCTGATCTATCAATTCCAGGGAGGTCACGCACACCGGGCAGCCGGGGCCGTGCACCAGTTCAATCGCATCCGGCAGGAGCTGGTCCAGGCCATATTGCATGATGGCATGGGTCTGCCCGCCGCAAATCTCCATCACTGTCCAGGGTTGAGTCGTCACCCGATGAATTTTTTCAATGACAGTTTTTACGAGGTGCGCGTTGCGGTAGCCCGAAAGGAAATTGGGCGAGTTCATCTCAGACTCCTTTGGGGGGGCTTTCTTCTTTTTCCGCAAGCTCTGACATTTCCCGAAGGATTTCGAGGGTTTCCAGGGCCTCTTTTTCACTGAGCAGGTTCAAAGCAAAACCTGCATGCACGATGGTCCAGTCTCCGGGTTGCGCTTCCGGGATGACCTGAATGCAGGCCTCCCGGGTCACGCCGCCGAAATCAATTTTGGCCATTTTGGTGCCGTTTTCTTCATAAACGGAAAGGATCTTTCCAGGGATACCAAGGCACATGAGTCTTACTCCTTGTTAATAATCTTGTGAGCGGCAATCATCGCTTGCCCAAAGGCCACACAGCCATCATTGGGCGGAAATTGCCGGTGAATGAGGGGGATGAAACCATCTGAGTTCAACAACGCCATAGTGCGCGTTAACAGGAACTGGTTCTGCCAAACCCCGCCGGAAAGGACAACATGGGATAAGACCTGTGTCTCTCGAATTTTCCGGCAAATGTCCAGGGACAGCGCGGCAATGGTGTTGTGAAACCGGGCCGAGATAATGGGGATGACGACCTTGTTTTTCTGATCGCTCAGGATGGCCTCAATGAGGGGTTTGGGGTTGATTGTTTTTTCTTCAACGGTCCAGTGATACTGACCCATCTCCGCAGGATCTGCAAGGGCTTCCAGCTCGATGGCTGCCTGCGCCTCGTAACTCACTGACTGCCGAATATCCAGCAGAGCGGATACTGCGTCAAACAGACGGCCCATACTGGAGGTTAAGGGAGTGTTGATCCGGTTTTTCAGTTGGTGCCGTAGGGCTTGCCTTTCCATCATGGCAAGGGAGCGGACCGGAGGGAGGGCATCATCCCAGGGCAAATCCAAGGCCCACAGCATGCTCAACGCCATTCGGGCTGGTTTATGAATGCTGATGTCGCCGCCGGGCAAGGGGACCGGCTTGAGAAAAAAGGCCCGTTCGGCTGCATGGCAATTTCCCGTTAGAATTTCCCCGCCCCAAATGGTTTGGTCAGCTCCATACCCTGTGCCGTCATAGATTAGGGCGATTACCTCCTGATCAGGAGGAAGGTTGTTTTCAACCAACCCTGCTGCCAGATGGGCATGGTGGTGCTGCACAGAGATGAGGGGGATGCCTTGTTTGGCAGCCAATTCCCGGGCATATTGGGTGGTGGTGTAATCCGGATGCAGGTCGCAGGCAATCAGCTCCGGCTGTATGCGAAACAGGCTTTCATAATGAGAAATGGCCTTTTCGTAGTCCCGATACGTTTCCCAGTTTTCCATTTCCCCGATGTGATGGCTGAGAAAGGCATATTCTCCGCGGGTCAGGCAGAAGGTGTTCTTCATCTGCGGTCCAACTGCCAGTATCTGGGGCAGGGAAAGTCCGGTGCGAATTGGATTTGGAGCATATCCCCGGGCCCTGCGGATGGGGTAAAGCGCATCTTCCATCAGGGTCACTACGGAATCATCCATTCGGATGTGGATTGGGCGGTTATGCATCAAAAACAGATCAACGATACCCCCCAGCTTTTTCCGGGCTTCTTGGTTTTGATGGATGACCGGCGCATCCCGGAGATTTCCGCTGGTCATCACCAATGCCTTGGGAAATCCATTCTCCGGTTCCAGGAGGAGGAGATGCAAGGGGGTGTAGGGAAGCATGAAACCAAGGCGATTTTGTCTTGGGGCAACAGACTCAGCGATGCCAGTCTTCCTTTTCCTCGGCAGCAGGACAATCGGAGCCTGAGGGCTGGTTAAAATTTTTCGCGCTGCGGAGGACACTTGGACGAACTTACGGATTGTCTCAAGGTCATAGGCCATCAGGGCGAAGGGCTTATCCGGTCGCTGTTTCCTTTTGCGCAATCGCGCGATTGCGTCCTCATTTGCAGCATCGCAGGCCAGGTGAAACCCGCCCAATCCTTTCAGAGCGATTATTTTGCCATTTTCAAGGGCTTCTCTGGCCTTTTCTATGGCCCGGTCCTTCACGGCCACCTTCTCGCCATCCCGGTTTTCCAACCACACTTCCGGACCGCACACAGAGCAGGCTACCGGTTGGGCGTGGAAACGCCGATCCAAAGGGTTTTCATATTCCGCCTGACAGTCCCCACACATGGCGAAATCCGTCATGGTTGTCTTTGGCCGGTCATAGGGGATATCTTTGATGATGGTGAAGCGAGGACCGCAATTGGTGCAGTTGATGAAGGGATAGCGGGAGCGTCTATCATTAGGATTGAACAATTCACGTTGGCAATCCGCACAAATAGCCATATCCGGCGAAACGGGGATGAAATCCGTTTCTTTGTTCGCGCTGGGACGGATCTCAAAGGCGGGGAAGTCTTTATGAGGGATCTTTTCTGACTGGATGGAATCGATCACTGCAAGGGGGGGCGGATTTTGTCTGATCTGGTCAACGAACTGCTTAATTTGATCATCGGGGCCGGTGACCTCAATGTCCACGCCGCTGGATGAGTTCCGGACCCACCCTGTAAACCCCCGCTTCAGAGCAAGGTTATAAACAAACGGCCGGAACCCCACCCCCTGAACAATTCCATTGATATGGATATGGACTGTGGCGGTGGGCATGGGTGTCAGGTTGTCCTCAGGACTGGGGGATCCTGGCTTTGAGCCAGTTGATCCATTCTGCAATACCCTCACCGGTCTTGCTGGAGACGGGGAATGTCACCAGGTTTGGATTGAGCATTTCCACGCCCTTGCGGAAGTAGGCCATATCAAAATCGAGATAAGGCAGCAGATCAATTTTATTGATGATCAGCACGTCCAGGCCCCGATAGATGTTGGGATACTTGTAGGGCTTGTCATCGCCTTCAGGTATGCTGGCGATGAGAACATTGCTGTGGGTACCCAGATTGAAAGCAGCCGGGCAGATCAGATTGCCCACATTCTCCACGATGACAAGGTCCAGGTCCGTGAGGGGGAGCTGATCAAGGGCGTTTTCAATCATCAAGGCGTCCAGGTGGCATTCACCGCCGGTGTTGACCTGGACGGCTGGCATACCAGCCTGGGAAATTTTGTCTGAATCAATGGTCACGGGCGCGGTGTCTCCCTCAATGACCCCGATCTGGATTTTATCCTCGAGCAGGGCATGGATGGTGGCGAGGATAAAGCTGGTTTTTCCAGCGCCCGGTGATGCCATCACATTCAGGGAATAGGCCCCGACCAGATCAATCCGCTGCTGGTTCTGAGCAGCT
>DAOTUG010000186.1:0-8336 GCA_034437335.1 Anaerolineaceae bacterium | reverse complement strand
GTACACCCCGAAACGGGAATGCGCATGGTCTACAGGCTCGCGTGACCCCAAAATGTGCCCGGCCGACTTCCTTCGAGATCAGGAAGTCTGAATTTGTGTGTCCCCGGAATGTGCTGTCCCCGGAATGTGCCCGCGGAATGTGCCCGGTGGTGTGGGGGGAGCAGGAGGCGCTCACGGGAGCGGCATCGTAGGTAACCGGATCTTGCTGGTCAGCGGCACCCGATCCCCAGCTTGCAAGACCACAATATCTCCAGGAACGATGTGACGGACAGAAAGGGACTGCCGCTGATCTGAACGGATCACTACAGCCGTTGTGGTCATGGACTGAGACAGGGCCTTAATAGCCTTTTCCCCTTCGACTCCTGGACAAATCCAATGATTGCATTGATCAACACCACAATAGAATCAGGGCGTCTACATCGTCTTTGAAAAAATGTTGAAACGCTCGCTGCCAGATAAATAAAGATCAGCGGATTCTTGAACTGCTCCAGGAAGTTGAGCCAGGGGATTTTGTGTTTGCGTTGGGTGAGGACATTGGGGCCAAAACGAGTTACCCGACCTTGAACATCAAAAAGAGACAATCCGCGCTTCGGATCGGTTTTCGGCAAAGCCAGGACTTCATTCAACGGTAAATGATGCCAGTGTCGGTTAAGCAAATGTTTGCATACTGCGTTCCTGTTTACAATGAAATCAGACCGGTTCACATTTCACGTCTCAATGATCGCCTGGGTCATTCAAAAATAAACAGGAGATACTCAACACAAAGGTTGGACCGATGCAGCCTACAGATCGTTGACCCAACCGATTAAATCAAAACACAGTCTGGAGATACCAAATCAAGTGCTAACCGGGGTGCGGGTTGCAAAAGGCCCTTGCTCAAGCCACGGCGATTCGGGGCATCCGCGTGGGCTCCCGTTGGATCTCCGCCTGAACAAATTGCAGCAGCAAGTGGCTCTTTATCGCCGCATACGAAGGATCATTCCACAAATTGGTTTTCTCATGGGGGTCATTCACCAAATCAAACAATTCTCCATACTCTGCCTGCCGGTAGACCGTGATCTTATATCGGTCAGTCACAAGGGATCGCAGATGGACCGTTGTGGGATTATGGCGATTTTCAATGATGGCATGATGCCGTACCCTTCGGTCAGGTTTGCGCCAGTTTTGGATCTGGTCAAGTCCCTGCATGGAGCCCGGCAATGGCAGGTCGCAGGCGCTCAGGAATGTGACTGGCAGATCCACAAGAGACTGCAGGGCTTCGTTTTCCACACCAGCCGGAATTTCACCCGGCCAACGGGCCATCATCGGTACCCGCAGCAGGTCTTCATAATGAAAGGCCCCTTTGGCGATCAATCCGTGCTGGCCGAGGTAGTGCCCATGATCGGTTGTGAAGACCACCAGGGTGTTCTCCGCCTGTCCGGAGGCATCAAGGGCATCCAGAATCCGCCCCACTTCGGCATCAATCAGGCTGATCATGCCATAATAGACAGCCTGGGCCTGGCGCATGTCCTCCTGGGTGTGCAAATGGGAATGAAAGCCGTGCAGGGCATTGCCTCCCTCTTCAGCATACATCGAAAAATCCGGATCCTCCTCCTGGGTCTTGAGATACTGCGGCGGCATATCCCGCATTTCACCAGGAGTAAGATGGCCCACCTCCATATCTTGCGGATCGTACATACTCGCCCAGGGTTCCGGGACAGCGTATTGTGGATGGGGATCAAAGAAGCTGGCCCAGAGGAAGAAAGGTTGATCCGAACTCGCGCAGCGCTTGATGTGCGCTGCAGATCGCTGCCCCACCCAATGGGTATGGTGATAAGGCTCTGGGAGGTCCCAGGCCATTGAATCCGGCCGATGGTGATTCATCTGATACTTCTCGTTTTCCGGATCAGGGGGCCATTGTTGGAAATAATCCGCCCAATTTTTCAGGCCGTTTTCCTCCATCCAGATGGCGTAATGCCCCCCCACATGGGATTCGAAGGCATGCATCCGGGCAGTCTCCACGTGGTTAAAACCATACCAGGGACCGTGAAAATTGCGCCAGAAATCCAAATCCCGCAATGTGGGTTGGGCTTCAATGGATTCGCTCCCGGGTTGAGAAGACAGGGGCTGAAAATGGGCCTTGCCAACAAGGATGGAGTCATATCCCGCCGATTGAAAATCCTCCCCAACGGTGGGAACATCTTCAGGCAGCTTGACGCCGATCGCCCAACAGCCATGCCAGGCAGGATACTGGCCAGTGATCATACTGGCCCGGGTAGGAGAACAAGTGGGGTTGGGGCAATAGGCCCTGCGAAATACCATGCCCTCCCGCGCCAGGCGATCGAGATTGGGCGTTTGAAGCACCGGGTCGTGGATTCCCAACGCGCGATGATGATGCTGGTCTGTAGTGATCAATACAATATTGGGCTTTTCCATGTCGCCTTCCTTAATAGTAATACTTGGTCAAACAATCTTGCCAGATCCCGGTCAGGTGCAGGCTTCTGACACAACATCGTCAAGGATTCGCTCATAATCATCCAGAGAGAAGCATCCCGCCCCCAGCGTCAGGGTGTTGGCAGCCGCCGCAGCCACTCCCACCCGGACGCTCTCAATCAACGGCCAGCCTCGGTGAGTCCCCAGGGCCAAACCCGCCATCAGGACATCCCCGGATCCCACGGCGCTCAGCGCCGGCACAGGAGGGCAATACACACGATGTATACCCTTCTCCTGTACCACAAGGACCCCTTCTTCTCCCAGAGAAACAACCACATCCAGATCACATTCGCCGGCCAAAGACCGGACCCTGGTAGGGAGAGAAGTCACGTCCAATTCCTCGAGACCCAGCCAATCCTGCAGCTCTTGACGGTTAGGTTTGACCAGGCGGATCCCCGGCGTTCCCACTGTTGCCTGGAGGAGGGATCCGCCAGTGTCAAGTAATACAGGCACCCCAAACTCTGACGCGGTCTGGGCCAGTTGAGCATAAAAATCCTCCGGCACGCCAGGCGGCAGGCTGCCTGAGAGGGTGACGACGGACGCCCGCGGTATATGGACCCCAAATCGCTCCACCAAAGAACGGACCTCTGAGGCGGAGACGGTGACCCCGGATTCATACATTTCCGTCATCTCACCATTAAGCGGGTCAAAAATAGAGATGCAAGTGCGGGATTCGCCAATGATTGAAACAAAATCCACCTGCAACCCTTCCTCCAGAGCAGTTTCACGAATAAAATTGCCAGCATGGCCCCCAGCCCATCCCAACGTCAATGCTTCCCCGCCCAGGCATTGGAAGGCCCGGGCCACATTCAGGCCCTTGCCACCGGGGAGTTTCAGGACCGCTTCCGGCCGGTGAATAGCGCCCACTTCAAACCCCGGTATCGTCAGGGTTTTGTCAATGGCAGCATTGGCGTTCAGACAGAGAATCATCAAGTCTCCATTTTCCCTGCCAACCCTGCTGCGCCCAATAGACGAATCACAGAACGGACCCTTTCCAGCATATTGTCCCGACCCGCACCGAGATACGGCCGGGGATCCACAAGATCGGTATCCCCCACCAACCGATCCCGGACACCGCTGGTGAAAGCCTGATTGAAGCGGGTGGCCATATTGATTTTGCTCAAACCACCCCGGATTCCGCTCAAAAGGTCCTCATCTGTGACGCCGGAGGAACCATGTAGCACAAGGGGACAGTCAACCAACGCGCGGATGGCCGCCAATCGGACCAAATCCAGACGATTCTCCCGCGCTTTTACTGCATGGATAGAACCGAGGGAAACCGCCAGAAAGTCCACACCCGTTTCTCGGGCAAAATGGGCTGCCTGATCGGGATCCGTCAAACGGATAGGCTCCGGTTCCGCCGCATCCGCCCTGGGAACCTCACCGATCTCCGCTTCCAGAAAAACCCCCGCCCGATGGCACGCAGTTGCAAGCTGACGAGTCTCGGCCAGGTTTTTTTGATAAGGCAAGTCCGCGCCATCAAACATCACCGAATCAAACCCCAACCGGACAGCCATCTGAACCTCGTGCGCACGTCCATGATCAAAATGCAACCATACCGGGACTCGTACTGTTTTCTGTACATTCCGCCCCATGGTCAGAGCGATCGAAAGGCCGGCGGCAATATCCCCCATGCCCAGATAGATAGCAGCGCGGCGACTAAACTGCAGAATAACCGGCGCATTTTCTACATCGGCAGCTTTCAAGATGGCCTGCACCTGTTCCAGGGTGTTGGCGTTGCAGGCCGGAATAGCGCATCCAGCCTTTCTAGCAATCAAGAGCAGGTTCCTGTTCCCAGTCAACTGTACCTTCCTTTTAATCTGGACAATTTAATCATAATAGAAAGACCGTTTTTTGGGGAATTGGAGTGTCTTCACCCAACCTGTTGAAATAGTACTCCCCTTCCTCCAGAGATAATCTCTCGGTGACCACCTGGTCGGGGGACAGCTCCCCTGCATTCAGGGCGTCCCTCGTCAGAACCCATTCCATACCGGGGAATGGCGCAGAAAAAGACATAAACGACCCATGCAACCTTAGCTGCTTGCGCATGATCCGCTCAATCAGGGATAGTGGGAGGGATTTTTCAAGGGGCTGGTTTCCTACCAGGACAAGATCCCCTCCGGGTCTGAGAATTTCCACCGCTTGCTGCAGCGCCTGGGGGGCGCCGGCGGTTTCAACCGCCAGATGCACACCGGATTGCAGAGAAGACAAGACCTTTCGGGGGAGTTCCGGTCCGGCCTTGAAGGTCAGATCCGCCCCCAGGTCCCTGGCCTGGGAAAGCCGATCCGCAATCAAATCCGTGGCCACAATGCGGGCAGCCCTCTGATGATGGAGCCAGTGAATCAGGAGCAACCCGATGGAACCCGCACCCAGGACGGCAACGGATTTGCCCGGATGGAATCCACCCAAAGACAATGCATGAATGCCCACCGTGACCGGTTCCACCAGAGCAGCGTCGGTGAACGAGACGGAATCTTCAATGGGAATGAGATTTCGCACCGGAACGGCTACTTTTTCTGCCATACCGCCCTGGCGGCTGGAACCGATGAAGCGGTATTCCTGGCAGGCTGCATAACGCCCGGATTGACACATCGCGCACCGATGACAAGGCACCAGGGGGGCAACCGCCACCCGACGGCCTTGCCAATCCGGATCCACCCCGAGCCCAACCGCAATGACCCGACCGCTGAACTCGTGGCCGAGGACCATTGGTAGGGTGTGATGGCCCTTCAAATACCGGTTGCGGTCCGACCCGCACACAGCGCAGGCTGCCACCTGCACAATCGCTTCACCAGTCGTGGGGAGCGGGTCGGGCAGTTCTTTGATGTGAATGGTTTTTTTACCTTCCAAGACCAGTGCCTTCATTGCCCACCAGATCCCTTTCCATCCGCCTGTATCTCCGCCAGTCGGTCAAATTCCGGCAGCAGGGATTCCACCAGAGAAAGATAGAGAGTGAAGTTTTTCTGATAATCCGCATGGCGAAGTGGGTTTGGTTCATAACGGCGTTCTCTGACCAGCATCCGGTGGATCACCCCGGGGATCGTGTCTCCTAATCCTACCGCCTTAGCGATCAATGCAAACAGCCCCAGTGTGTGGCCTCCCTGGCGGCCATCTGCCAGGGTTTTGACCAAGAATGGCCTTCCGCTAACATCCGCCTTGATCTGGCACCAGAGATCGCTATTGGCACCGCCGCCATTGCCAAGCCAGACATCCACATCCACGCCATGGTCCCGGGCCAGAATTAGATTGTGGTGAACGGAATAAGCGCATCCCTCCATCATCGCGCGGTAAAAATCGCCCTCGGTGGTATTATACGATGCGCCAAAAAACACGCCCCGTGCCTTGCTGTTCCACAATGGGGTCCGTTCACCCGCCATGTAGGGCAGGAAGATCAACCCCTGAGAGCCCTCAGGAGATTTCCCGGCAAGATCATTGATCCGTGTGTAATCAACCGGCCTGTCTTCGCCTTTAGTGATCCGCCAGAACCAATCCAATGATCCGCCCCCAACCGTTCCACTTTGCAGGAGATACAGGCCCGGGATAGCATGGTCACCAAAAATCAGCCGGGGTTCAACAATTACATCTTCCACAGCCATCAGCATCCCGCCAGCTTGCCCCCCCTGATCCACCGTCTGACCGGGGGCCAAAGCACCCGCACCCAAAGCCCCAATGCTGGCATCCAGGCCGCCTGCAATGACAGGGATCCCGGATTGCAATCCGACCGCTTCTGCTGCGGAATCCGTCAACACTCCAACAATAGCCTCCGGAGGGTGAAGGGCTGGCATTTTTTCAAGGGAAAGACCCATCAGATTCGCGACTCGCGAATCCCAGCGGCGATTGCGAATGTCATAAAAATGATAGCCATAGGCCTGGGTAAAATCGCAGGTTTGTTCCCCCGTCAATTGGTGCACAATATAACCGGTCGCGTTCAAGAAACAAGCCGTAAGGTCATACAGCGCTGGATGATGATCCCGAAACCAGATCATCTTTGGGGTGATATACGCCGCATCGAGAGGGTTGGCGGAAAGTGTAACCACTGCATCCGCTTCCGCCATTTCCCGCAGTTGTCCGGCCTCGTCTTCCGCTCTGCGATCCAACCAGATCAGGGCGGGAAAAAGGGCATTGCCGGATGCGTCAACCGGGATCAGGGTCCATCCCAGGCCGTCCACCCCCAGCCCGAGAATATCTCCAGGGTGGATCCCAGCCATTGAGATCACCTCCTGAATGGTCTGACACACCGCCGACCACCAGAGCGCTGGATCAATTTCAGCCCAGGCGGGTTGCGGGCGCGCCAAGGGATAGGCCCGACTGGCATCCGCAACCGCCTTTCCATCAGCCTGCCACAATGTGGTCTTGGTGCTGGATGTACCCAAATCAATTGTGAGGATGTACCCGGGCATTGGCCCCTCGCTTTCTCAATGATTGGTTGATCAAAACAGAATTGACGCCGCTGGTATTTTCGATTATGATAACAACATCTGACGTCATACATCTTATCATTATTTACACAAAGGTTCAAGTCATCATGACAAAACCCCTCTATCAACAACAAACCGATGAGTTCCGGGGTAAGGTCGCCATCATCACCGGGGGCGGCTCCGGGATCGGAGCGGCGACCGCCCATCTCTTTGCCAGCCATGGCATGAAGGTGGTCATCGCCAACCGTTCCACGAAGACAGGCGAAGCTGTGGTAGATGAAATTCAACAAAAAGGTGGCGAAGCCCGGTTCATTGCCACAGATGTCAGCAACCCCCAACAGGTGGCTGCCCTGGTGGAGCAAACCGTCCAAGCCTATGGAAAGGTTGACATCCTGTTTAACAACGCCGGGGTGGCAAATGTTCAGCCATTCTGGGAAATTGAGGAAGATGCTTGGGAAAAGACCATCCAAATCAATCTCAACGGGCAATTCTATTGCGCAAAATATGCTGCGCCCCATATGATTGCGCGCAAGCAGGGTGCAATCATCAACATGTCCTCCGTTCTCGCTTATGCCACCAATCCCGGCCTGACAGCCTATTCTGCCACAAAGACGGGGATCATCGGCCTGACCAAGGCCATGGCCCTTGATCTGGCACCCTTCGGTGTGCGGGTCAATTGCATCGTTCCCGGCAGCATTGATACCCCGATGATGTGGGATGGCTACGACGAGGAAGCCCTACCGGAAATCCGGAGAATCGCGGCTGAATCCGTCCCGGTCGGGCGAGTGGCCCAGCCGGAAGAAATCGCCACTGCTGTGGTGTTCCTGGCAAGCTCTGCGGCCTCACTGGTCAATGGGACCAGCCTGGTAGCCGATGGTGCGCTGCTGGCGAAAATCGCCACAGATTACTGATCCCCAGTGACTTATTCTTTGAAAGAAAGTCCCCATGGTTAATCGTCAAAACCGTAAAAAACTCAGTCACGAAGTTCTGGAAGGTATTTTAAAAATAATTGAGGATGGGAAGGTACCCATCGGCGGCCAGCTCCCCCCTGAAAGCGAACTGATCGAAGAATTTGATGTCAGCAGAACCTCCGTCAGGGAAGCTGTAAAATCCCTGACCGCCCTGGGAGTGCTGGAAATCCGCCCGGGTGTGGGCACCTTTGTAGTAGGTGAAGTGCCCGGGCCCCTGCGGATGCTTCCCGGCCAGGAAAAACTGAATGGGGATACCGGATTACAGGACCTGATGGAATTCCGCCTGATCTACGAACCGGCCGCTGCCGCCTTGGCAGCAACGCGCTGCCTGCCAGAAGAAATAGATGCGATGGAAGCTTGTGTCATGGCACTGGAAAAAGGCGTCTCCGAGGGAATCCGGCCGCCGGAAGACCTTGAATTTCATTTGATCCTCGCCAGGGCGACACGCAACAGCGCTATCATGGATGTCTCCAAC
>DAOTUG010000185.1:0-12726 GCA_034437335.1 Anaerolineaceae bacterium | reverse complement strand
TGGATGCCGCGGTCAAAGCGGCCCAGGAGGCCCCCTATCCCAAAGGCGAGGAGGCCGCCTTCCCGGTATATGCCCAGACAGAGGAGGTCAACAATGGCTGAGATCACATTGGTTGAAGCAGTGCGCCAGGCCATGGATGAAGAACTGGCCCGGGACGAAGATGTTTTCATCATCGGCGAAGATGTCGGCAAGCGCGGCGGGGTTTTTCGCGCCACCGTTGGGCTCCACGAAAAATACGGCCCGGAACGGGTGGTGGATTCCCCCCTGGCGGAGCTGACCATCGTCGGCATCGGCATCGGCGCGGCCCTGTACGGCAAGCGGCCCATTTGCGAAATCCAGTTTGCCGACTTCATCCACCCCGCCTTCAACCAGATTGTCAACGAAGCCGCCAAGATGTACTACCGTTCCAACGGCGACTTTACCGTCCCCATGGTCATCCGGGCGCCCTATGGCGGCGGCATCGGGGGCGGGTTGTATCACTCCCAGAGCGTGGAAGCCTTTTTCAGCCATGTGCCTGGCCTGAAGGTTGTGATCCCCTCCAACCCCTACGACGCCAAGGGGCTGCTCAAATCGGCTGTTCGGGATCCCAACCCGGTCATGTTCTTCGAGCCGAAGAAGGGCTACCGCCTGATCAAGGGCGAGGTCCCTGAGGATGAAACATACACCGTGCCTATCGGCCCCGCAAAAGTCACCCGGGAAGGCCGGGACCTGAGCGTCTTTGCCTACGGCATGATGCACCACTATACCCTCCAGGCGGCCGAAACAGTCGCCAAAGAAGGCATTGATGTGGAAGTGGTGGACCTGCGCACCCTCTATCCCGTAGACAGGGAAACCATCCTGGAATCCGTCCGCAAGACCAGCAAGGCCCTGATCGTGCATGAAGACAACCTGACCGGCGGCTATGGGGCCGAAATCGCGGCCACCATCGCCGAGCGGGGCTTCATGGACCTGGACGCGCCGGTGCGGCGCCTGGCCGGGCCGGACGTCCCGGCGGTTCCCTTCAGCCATTCCATGCAGGAATGGTTCATGGTCAATCCAGACAAGATCGCCGCTGCAATCCGCGATCTGGCGGCCTTCTGACAAGAAAAGGTTACTTAGAGCAAGCGATTCAGAGGAGGTACCATGCCCACAAAAGTCATCATGCCCCAATTGGGCGAATCCGTGGTAGAAGGCACAGTCACGGCCTGGCTCAGGGAAGAAGGGGAACGCATTGAGGAATACGACTCCCTTCTGGAGGTCAACACCGACAAGGTGGATACAGAAATTCCCAGCCCGGCCACCGGCACCGTGCTGAAAATCCTTGTGCCGGAAGGGCAGACCGTCAAAGCAGGCACCGTGCTGGCCTGGATCGGCGAAGCCGGAGAGGAGATCCCGGAGGGGGAAGACCTGCCGGAACAGAATCATGAACCCCACGAAACCCCGGATGCCGAATCAATCACCGATGAACCCCTGATGATGCGCCCGGCGGGTCGGGATGAAGACCTGGGCTATATCTCCCCCGTGGTTGCCCGGCTGGCCCGGGAGAAGTCCATTGACCTGAGCAAGGTCAAGGGCACAGGATTGAAGGGACGAATCACCAAACAGGACGTCCTGGCTTATCTCAAGGAAAGCAAGGGTGAAGCGGCTGAAGACATTCCGATCTGGGAAACCCCGGCGGATGGCGATCTGTTCCGGCCCACGGAACTCGTCTTTGGTAAAAAAGAAGCAAGCGCGCCGGGGGAGACACCCAGCCGCCCAGCCGCCATCCCAGGAGAGACGATCCCCCTCACCCCCATGCGCCGGCGGATTGCCGAACACATGGTCCAAAGCAAGCGCACCGCCCCCCATGTGACCACCGTGATGGAAGCGGATCTGGGGCGGGTCTCCGCCCACCGGGCCGCAATGAAGGACGCCTATGCCAGTCGCGGCATTCACCTGACCTTCACCGCCTATTTCCTGGGCGCCATCGTGGCCGGTCTCAAGACGATCCCCCTGGCAAATGCCTCCTGGCAGGAAGACGGGATCCGGGTCCACCGGGAGATCAACCTGGGTATGGCAGTTGCCCTCCCCAAGGGCGGGCTGATCGTTCCCGTGTTGAAACACGCCGATGAGCTCTCCCTGACGGGCATGGCCCGGACAGTCAACGACCTGGCGGAACGGGCTCGGGAAGGCCGTCTCAAACCGGAAGAAGTCCAGGGCGGCACCTTCACCCTGACCAACCACGGCACCAAGGGCTCCCTGTTTGCCACCCCGGTCATCAACCAGCCCCAAAGCGGGATCCTGGGAACCGGAGCCATCCAGAAGCGGGCGGTGGTTCTTAACGACGCCATCGCCATCCGGCCCATGGTCTACCTGAGCTACACCTTCGATCATCGGGTGCTGGATGGCGCTTCGGCCGACAGTTTCCTGGCCGCAGTGGTCCAGGCCCTTGAAAACTGGCCCGAGCCATGAAATAACCCGCTATGCAAATCCCCTCGATGGTCACATTCGGTATAATGGAATCACCGCATGTGACCATTTTTTATTTTTGTGCATCAAAGTACCACCTGATAAAAAACAAGAAAGAGGAAAGCCTTCCATGAAAGAATATGATGTTGTTGTAATCGGCGCCGGCCCGGGAGGTTACGTCAGCGCCATCCGCAGTTCACAGCTTGGCCTCAAAACCGCCATCGTCGAGAAACGCTTCCTGGGAGGTGTCTGCCTGAACATCGGCTGCATCCCCTCCAAAGCGCTGTTGAAAAATGCCGATGTGGCCCATACCCTGAGGGAACGGGGCAAGGAGTTTGGCTTCAGCTTTGACAACCTGGAGCTGGACTACAATGCCGCCTACGAGCGCAGCCGCAAGGTCTCCGACCGGCTGGTGCGGGGCGTGAAGTTCCTGATGAAAAAGAACGACATTGATGTCCACATGGGCACAGCCAAACTGACCGCAAAGGACACCGTGAAAATCACCCCGGAGGAGGGCGATTCCGAGACTCTCAAGGCCAAACACATCATCATCGCCACCGGCGCCCATCCCTTTGTCATCCCCGGGGTGGAGCTGGACGGCGAAAAGATCATTGATTATGAAACCGCCATTCTCAAAGCCTCCCTGCCCAAATCAGCCATCATCATCGGGGGCGGGGCCATCGGCGTGGAATTCGCCACCATCTGGAACGCTTACGGCGTGGATGTGACCATCATTGAGATGCTGGACCATCTGCTGCCACTGGAAGATGAAGAGGTTGGGTCGGAAATCGAAAAAGCGTACAAAAAACGCGGCATCACCGTGATGACCAGCTCCAAGGTGAAGGAGGTGAAAGCCGGTAAGAAAGGCACCACCGTCACCGTGGAAACCGAAGAGGGCGAAGAAGAAATCAAAGCCGATCTGACCATGGTGGCCATCGGCTTCCGCCCCAACACCGAGGGCCTTGGGCTGGAGGATGTGGGCGTCAAGCTGAGCGACCGCGGCCACATCGAGGTGGATGAGCGCATGGCCACCAATGTGGATGGCATCTGGGCCATCGGCGACGTCACCGGCAAGCTCCTCCTGGCCCATGTGGCCTCAGCCATGGGCATCATTGCGGCAGAGAATATCGCCGAGGTGGAAACCGTCACCCTGGACTACAAGATGATGCCCCGGGCCACCTACTGCCACCCCCAGACGGCTTCCTTCGGCCTGACCGAAGCGGAAGCCCGGGAAGCCGCCCACGATGTCGAGGTCGGCCGCTTCCCCTTCCAGGCCAACGGCAAGGCCCTGGGCCTGGGTGACTACCAGGGGTTCGTCAAAATCGTCACGGATAAGAAATATGGGGAGGTCCTGGGCGCCCAGATGGTGGGGCCGGATGTATCCGAGCTCCTACCCGAGCTGACCCTGGCCCAGCGCTTCGAGCTCACCACCCGGGAAATCGCCCGCAATGTCCACGCCCACCCCACCCTGAGCGAGGCCCTGATGGAAGCGGCCGAAGCGGCCGAGGGCGAGGCCATCCACATCTGAGGCGTCCCGGCAATCAATTAGAGCAACAGGCGGACCCATTCCCTCCGGGAATGACCCGTTCCCAAAGAGCCGCTGCAAAGCAGCGGCTCTTTGCCTGTCTAAAGGGGGAAAATTCTCACCCCCTGCAGGCAACCGGCCGCAACACATGCACCGCGCCGCCTTTTTCTCCCGCCAGGATGGTGCGCCCATCCCGGCTGATGGCGGCAGACTGCATGCCCGTTGCCCCGTAAAAAGACGCCAGAATGGCATCCGCATCCAGATCCCAAAGGCAGACCCGCTGGCCGGTGACAAAACAAGCCAGGGCGCCATCCGCGGTGATCTGCGGCGTACGGGCATCCGCGTCAGCCAGATGCAGGGTGCGCAGGTTTTCGCCGGTTTTCAGGTCCCACCAGCGCAGGAAGAAATGGCGGACATCCCTCCCCCGGGCATCCTGGGCCACCACCTCATGTCCGCAGGTCAGCAGCCTCCCATCCGGAAGGATTCGGATGTCATGTACATAGCCCAGCGGGTGTCCCCGCCACCAGGCCAATCGTGTGCCGTCCGCGGTATCAAAGACTCCCAGCCAGCCCCGGGATGTGGCCGCGAACAAGCGACGATCATCCGCTGTCAGGCGCGCCCGGCAGAAATATCCCACCTCCAGGGGGTCCCCTTCCGGCAGATGGTCCCACAACACCTTCCGAGCCGGGAAATCCCACCACTGCAGAGGCGCCTGCCGGGCAGCAGGCCCCTCCTTAACCGTAGAGGCCGCTGAGGCCCCCTTCTCATCCGCAAAGTACACCGCCGCAAAACAGCGCCCCTCCCGGGTGACAGCCGTATCCAGAAGATGGTTGGGAGTCTCAGGCAGGATCTCCGGGTCACCGCCCTCCGCCAGATCCCATACCGCCAGGGGATGAATTATCCCGCTGCAGACCGCACACCGCCCGCCGGGCAGAATGGTGAACCCGGAAGGGTGGAAATGGGATTTTGGATGGCGCAGCATGTGCCGGAGCTTGCCCTCCGCCACCTCCCAAACAGCCACCTCGCTGTCACTGGTGGTCGTAACGACCGTTTCCCCATCCGGGGAGAAACCACCCGAATAAACGATCTTGCCCGCGTGCCGGTCCAGGACATGCCTGCATCTGCCGGAGGCCGTGTCCCACAGACGGGCCTGGCCGTCTTTCCCGACGCTCAGGGCCCAGCGTTCATCCGGAGAGAAGTCCACCGAGTTCACCGTCTGGCGGTGTCCCCGCCACGGGTTTTCCGGGATCTGCCGCGCCAGGTCCCAGTATTTGATGGTGCGGTCTTGGCTCCCGGAGATCAGCCAGCGGCCATCCCCGCTGGCGGCCAGAGAAGTGACTTCTCCCAGATGGCCGCTGAAGGTGCGCAGCGAGCGGCGGGCATCCAGATCCCAAATTTTAATCACCTCCGCGGCCGTGGCCAGGCGGTTCCCATCCAGCCAGACCAGATCCTGCACCGGCCCGGCGTGGGCAGGAAAGCGGACCACCTGCCGCCGGCTGGCCGCATCCCAGAGGATCATCTCCGTCCCGGCGCTGACCAGTGTCTGCCCATCCGGGCTGAAGGCCAGCGCGCTGGCATATTTCCGGTGGCCGACATCCCCCGTGTTGGCCGGGGTGAAAAACACATTCCCCATCACCACCCGGGAAAATCCCGCCATCTCAAATTCAAAGAAGGGCTCCGTTTCCGTCAGGGTTCCCATGTCCCAGCATTTGATACGGTTGTTGATCGAACTTGAGACCAGCAGCCGTCCATCCGGCGCAACCGCCAGGGCATTCACCCATGCTTCGTGTTCCGCAAACACCGCCAGGCAGTCGCCGCTGGCAAGATCCCAGATGCGAATCGAGCCGTCCTTCGAGGCAGAAGCTGCCCGGCCTTCCGGCATCACAACCACGGCGCTGACATAGTCCGTGTGCCCCGTCAACGTGAGCCGGCAGTCCAGGGTCTCCAGATCCCACACCTTCACGGTGTGATCATCCGAAGCGGACGCCAGCCTCTTCCCATCCGGGGACACCGCGATATCATTCACAGAACCCTGATGATCCTCCAGGGTTGTCAGGGGCAGGCTGCCCTCAGGAGAGAGGGCCCAAATGCGGATCGTGCCGTCCTCCGAAGCCGAAACCAGCCGCTTTCCATCCGGAAGCACCCCCAGCGCTCCGATGAAGTCCAGATGCGCCTGAAAACTTCCGGCCTGGGAGGTTTCCAACTCCGCCAATCCGGCGCCCAGGGGCATCAACCAGGGTTCGTCCCGCCATGCCGCCGCGCCGGCGAGCAGCGGCCCCAGACCGGGGACCTTCGTGCCGCGCAGGCGGCTGAGAATCTGCGGTGCAAGCTGGGAGGGAACCAACTCCAGAATGTCGGCAGCGGATTTCAGGGCTTCAGACATTGCCCGGGGGGCGGGATCCTCCGCCTGGCCCAGGGCCTGCAGGACAGGTCGCAGACCCGTTTCAGTGAGAGCAGCATAGAGGGCGTCAAAGGAATCCAGCCAGGTCTCCCAGTCCGGCGCACCGTTGTCACCGAGTTTGTTTTTGGGTTTGTTGCCTTTGATGTCTTTTTCCTGGCCCATGATCGCTCCTCAAAATGAAAGGGTGTCAATTCATCTTATCACAGGGTGACCCAAGAAACCCGGCCGCCAAAGTCCCCTTCACCGCCAGGGAAGCATCAGAAACCCGGCCAGGCCGGCGAGGAGCCCCAAATCCCCCCGAGGGGCTGCCGCGGGAGACAGCCGTCCGTGGGCCTGCCTGCGAAGGAGATCCTCCAGACGCAGGCGCGGCAAACCCCGCCAACATGTCAACACAACCCGGCCAACAGGATCAAAAAATCCCCATCCCACACAGGAGTGATCCAGAGGGCGCCAGATCAGGGGCGCCTCCTCGGGGCTTTTCACCCGGACTGGCAGGCGCAAGCCCTTCCGGGAGAAGTCCAGGGCCGGCCGGCCGCCGCAGGCCGGAATAATCACGCCGCTGCGTCTGAAAAAATCGGGAAAAGAAAAATCCCAGGCCCCGTCCTCCAGACGGAAAAAAGCCTTTCTGACCTGTCCCCGGCGCAACCTAAGGGTTCCAATCAATGCCTCTCCCTGCCACAGTTCCCATTCAGGAAAGGCAGCCCTCGGCTGGCGCCAGAGCAGCACAGCATCCAGCCCGGGCTGCAGGGGCCTGAGCAGGCGGTATGCATCTTTCTCCATTATTCAATCCATTTCTCCATCGGTCTTCTCATTCCAGTATGCCCCAGGATACAGCCTGGGGGCCGGATAAAATCAGAGGAAGCTGTGAAAAACCAGCCGCCTGGGGCCGACGCTCCTGACCCCCTCAGTCCTGAACGCGGAGAAACGCCCCGATGAGGGCGTTCCTCCTGAGGTCCCAATGATGATCGTCTTCTTCCTCAAGAACTGGCGGGGGCTGTCGTCCGGGTGACTCGTTCCGCCGGACCAAACAAGCGCGCCCACACCAGGGAGGCATCGGCGGTGCACAGCATGCGAATACCGTTCTGGCGACAGCGGGACAAAACCCCAGAATCAACCTCATGGGAATCGGCAAAGGCCTCCCACAGACTGTGGGGCGCATCGTCCGCCGCAATCCGATTGATTGAAAAGGCGCCGCAGGCCTGACAGCGATGAACGAGCATTAATTCCCCCCGCCCTTCCGGGGTATATTTATCCCGGCTTTGCTTGAAAGTCAGTCCGATGGGAGCCATCAGGCCTTTGCAGGCGCAAAGACGGTCTCCGGCCTCAAAGAGATCCACATGGCGGGAAAACAGGCAGATGGGACAGTGATTCCGATGGGCCACGCCCGAGAGGGCGCGGTTGGCCGAGACAAAACGGCCGCAATGCCGGCAGGTGAAATCCACATTTTTGCTTTCAAAGAATGTGCGCATGGACCACCTCACAAATCCGCCGTAAGACGGAGATAGCTCTTGTATCGGTAGGGGCTGATGGCCCCGGACATCACAGCCTCCCGGATAGCACAACCCGGCTCCCCGTCATGGGTGCAGCTCAGGCCAAAGCGGCACCGGCCAAGAAGCACACGCATTTCCGGGAAGAAATAGGCAATGTCGTCAGCAGTCAGGCCGTACAGACCAAATTCCCGCACGCCGGGGGTGTCAATGATCGCGCCGCCATCCGCCAGTGGAAACATTTCCAGGTGGGTGGTGGTATGCCGGCCCTTACCGGACGACGCATTCACCGCCTGAACCCGCAAGCCCAGGTCTGGTTCCAGCGCATTCAACAGGCTGGTCTTGCCCACGCCGCTTTTTCCGATAAAAACAGAACGCCGGTCTTTCAGAATCTGGTACAGGGCTTCCATGCCCTCACCGGTGTAAGTGTTCGTCAGGAACACCGGATAACCAATCTCACGATAACGCCTCACAGCGTCCATCAGTTCAACCTGACCCGGCCCTTCATTCACAAGGTCCGTCTTTGTGATCACGATCACAGCCGGGATATCATAGGATTCAGCCGTCACCAGGGTTCGATCCAGCAGATGCCAGCGGGGCGCCGGGTTTGCAGCCGCGAGGACCGACACCGCCTGATCGAGATTGGCGGCGATCACCTGCTCAAAGACATGGGCACCGGGCATGGGCTTGGCGGTCTGCCGCGCCAGCTTGTTGCGCCGGGGCAGGACCTCCAGAATCATCCCGCGGCCGTCGCCAGACAGAATGAAGCGCACCTGGTCACCCACGACCACCGGATCAATTTGCTTTTCACGGACGTTCTGCACCCGCTGTCCCCCTCCGGGACGGTGAGAAACCTCGAAGGATTTCCACAGATTGCCGGAAGGGACGCAGGGCGTGACGGTCCCGTTATGAAACACATCGTACTGCCCCAGATTTTTTCGATAAACGATGCCCGTCAAAGGAGCATCAGGAGTTTCAGTTTGCATTGGTAAATTTCCTTATGTTTTTCAAGAGAAGTTAAAGACCCGAAGGTCATCATTTGCTGTTTCAGGGGGACGTTCAGCGCTCTCATCAATTTTTCCTTTCATTGTGCGGGGGAAATCCCGCAAAGCTGGAATAATAAAAAAACCGGTCACGGGACCTTTCCGTGACCGGTTAACAGATCTGAAGGTCGTGTGGCGGTTAAGCCGTACTTGCTTCCCTGTCCACGAATGCCGTGAACAAAGGCGATCTCACCTGTGATCTTTTTTCGATGTAAAATCAAAAGGCCACGGGGTATGAACACTCCCGTGGCCGAAATTTTTCGGTAGCCGGATGTTTACGGCATGGCGAAAAAGACGCTACTTCTGAACCATAAAGGCGCGCTCATACGAGGGATCAAAAACAAGCACAACGACTTTAGCCAAAAAACACATCTCTTTCTAACTGAATTCCAAATAAATGATCAAACAACGCTTCCCATTGTATATGATTTGGGGCCTTTGTCAAGTGGCCGGGCGTCCCATTTCCAAGCCTGGCCATCCGGCCAGGGGCCTATTCCGGTCCCACCGGTCCGGTTTCCCGCAGGCTCTCCCGCAATTGCTGCGACAGCGTGCTGAAATCCCGGGAATAGCGGATTTCCGGCGTCCGGGGGCGGCCCAAAACCACCGGTATGTCCAGCTTGATGGTCCCCGGCCTGGCCGAGAGCACCAGCACCCGGTCGGAAAGATAAAGCGCCTCAGAGATGGAATGGGTGACCATCAACACGGTCTTGCGGCGCGCCTGCCAGAGTTGCAGCAGTTCTTCCCCCATGCGCTCCCGTGTCAGGGCATCCAGGGAACCGAAGGGCTCATCCAGGAGCAGGATATCCGGGTCCTGCATCAAAGAGCGGGCAATCGCCACACGCTGGGCCATCCCTCCGGAAAGCTCCCGGGGATAGGCCTTCTCAAAACCGGACAATCCCACCAGGTCAATCAGGGCCTGGGCCCGCGCCCGGGTCTCTTCCCGCGACGTATGGTCCAGCTCAAGGGGCAGGCTGATATTATCAATCACCCGCCGCCACGGCATCAAGTTGGCCTTCTGGAAGACCAGGCCCACCCGGGGCCGGGCGCTGTGAAACTGGATCTCGCCCCGGGTGGGGGGCACCAACCCCGCCAGCACCCGCAGGAGGGTACTCTTCCCGCTGCCGGAAGGCCCGATCAGGGTCACAAAGGCATTGGGAGCAATGGAAAAGTGAATATCCCGCAGGGCGCGCACAACCCCTCCGGCATCCCGATAGGTGACGGAGAGATTCCGGACGGCCAGCACAGCTTCAGGGGATGAATTCATTGGTGAAGGCCTTATCCAGATCAATCTGCTCTTCCATCATTCCGCTGTTGATCAAAACCTGCTGCATATTGATCCATCCCGCCGGTTCGCTGTAGCCAAGGCGATCCGTCTCCCACAGGGCCATGGACGCTTCCAGCACGGCCATCTGAACCGCCTGGTCGGCCGCATCCAGGTTTTCAACATATTTTTTGCTGATCTCAAAGGCCTCCTCCGGATGCTCCAGGGTGTAAGCAATCCCCTGCAGCAAAGCGGTCGCCATCCCCCCCACCCGTTCCGGATTTTCCTCAAGAACGCGCTCACCGGTGACTAGGCCATTCGACACCAGTTGGATATAATCCGCCACCCGGATCACATCCACCGTTTCCCCCTGGGCGCGCAGGACCACCGGCTCATTGGCCAAATAGATCACCGCCGATTCCACCTGGCCGGTCAAGAGGGCTTCAACCTGATTGAAGCCGATGGAAAGGATGGTGACATCCTCTTCCGTCAGATCGGCGGCCTGCAGCAGCGCCCGGAAGCCAACATAGCTGGCGCCGTACAGTCCCGGGATGCCGATAGTCTTGCCCGCGAGGTTTTCAGGGACCAGGATCTTCTCTTCCGCCAAGGACACCATCCCCACCGGATATTCCTGATACCAGGCCGCCACATAAGTCACGGGCAACCCCTGGGCCCGGGCCAGCAGAACCTGCTCCCCGCTGGCCACGGCAAATTCCTGTTCGCCAGCGCCAATCAGGGCCAGGGCATCGGTCTCCTTGCCATACTCCAGGGTCACGTCCAGGCCTTCCGCCTCAAAATATCCCTTGTCCAGGGCCACATACACCGGTGCAAATTGAATATTGGGGATAAACCCCATGGTCAGGGTGATGGGAACAGTATCTTCAACGGTTTCGCCGCCCAGGCTGGCGCAGGACGTCAGGGATAGGGCTGCCGCCGTAAGGAACAAAATACGCAAAAAAACGCTTCGTGTCATCAACAAGCACTCCTTTGATTTAAACAATCATGTCATAGCTCGTTCTGTCGCCAGAACTGCCAGGAAAGCAGCCGGGTCTCGATCAGCAAGACCAGGCCATACAGAGACATCGCCATCAGCACCAGGGTGATCACAGCCACAAACACCAAAGCGGTGTCATACTGTCCCCGACCGACATTGATGAGAAATCCCAGGCCCCGATCCGCACCGACAAACTCCCCCACGACCGCACCAATCACAGACAGGGTGGCCCCAACCCGCAAGCCCCCCAGGAAAACCGGCAGAGCCGCCGGAACCTCCAGCTTCCAGAAAGTTTGGGCCCGGGTCGCCCGCAGGGAGCGCATCAGCTCCCGCAGATCCCGCGGCACCTCCCGCAGGCCCACCACGGTGTTGATCAGAATGGGAAAAAAGACAATCAGACTGCAAATGAGAATTTTTGAAAAAATCCCCGGTCCAAACCAGATCACCAGCAAAGGCGCGATGGCCACCACAGGGATGGATTGGCTGGCCACCAGATAGGGAGAAATCAGTTTTTCCAGAACAGGGGATTTCGACAGGAGATATCCCAGGATTGTAGCCGCCAGACCCCCCAGGAGCAAACCCAAAAGGACTTCCAGCAGGGTCGCCAGGGTGTGATAGAGAAGCTGACCATCCTCCAAAGTGCGCAGGAATCGGGCCCACACCAGGCCAGGGCCGGGCAGGATGAAGGCCGGAAGGTCCAGAATGCGGGTCAGGAGAAACCACAGCAAAATCCCCCCTGTCAGGGACACGGCCAGAAAAACCAGCCGTTTCCAGAGACTCCCTCCGGGTATTTTTTGCAACGCGATCTTGTCTCGCGACATAAATAAAGCCCCGTTCTGATCTGCGGGGCAGGGAAGGCATCCTGGGATGCGCAAACCTTCTTTCATTCGGACTGTCACCGCCGGCACCGGTTTCACACCGGTTCATGCGCCTGTGTGGCGCTCGTGGGCTGCCCAGGTTCTGGGAACACCACCGGTCGGGAATTGGGCCATCCGGCCCGCACCCTGCCCCGAAGGTTAATCGGTTTTTATATCTAATAAAAGTATAGTCCCCGGCCTGAACCTTGTCAACCGGGGGGCGGCCTTGAACCCAAGGCAAAGCGCCTTCCCCCTTCTTGTTACCGCACGCGCCCTGACGGGAGCGAGCGATAATCTCGATCCGGGATAAGACAAACAGACGCTCCGCAGGAACCGCTGCGCCCCGCGAAACCCCGTCTTTCGTTATAATGAGATGGGCGCGCCGGCACTTGTCTCCTTTCGCAAACGCCTGTACAATAGATAAAACAAATGTTCTAACTCCATCGAGGATGCTATGCCCGTCAACCTGCTCGACATCCAAAAAAAGCTCACGGATTTCAGCGCACAGGTCAAGGCGCGCAATGAAAAAATCGCCCTGCGCCAGAAAGAAGTCACCAACCTGATTGATTCCTATGCCAACCGGCTGGCGGAACTGCGGGAACGGGTCAGCAGAGCGGCTGAAGTGACCCCCCGTCTGCGCTGCGCCGTCCCCGTCAGGGAGCCTCTCGACACAGTGGTGCCCCTATCGCTCCTGCCCAACACCTTCACTATCCTGGCCGCGGACGGCTCCC
>DAOTUG010000184.1:0-43469 GCA_034437335.1 Anaerolineaceae bacterium | reverse complement strand
TGAGGCGCTGCTGGCGGACGGTTTTTTCACCTGATCAGAACGTTTTGATTCTGCGGTCATGAGAAGCGCTCCTTTCGGACGCGATCATATGGCACTGATGTACTCGTGTGATATGAGGATAAGCGATTGGCGGCGGGGGTTCAAGCCGTTAAAAGCGGCTAAGAGGGGGTGATTTTTGCCGGAAGCGGCAAAGGCGAAGGGAAACAAAAAAGGGCTGCCGGGAGGACGGCGGCCCAACGCATGTTGGGCTTTCGCAGATGACTGCGTCAGATGGCTGCAAGCGCGGCGAGCACGGGCCTCCTGGCCCTTTGCACTGCGCTGAAGCGCCTTGAGGGCGCTCAGCTTGTGAGGGCGCTCAGCTTGCGGATGGGTGGGGTTTTCCTGGAAAGCGGTGTTGCGATTGATTCATCCGCAACGATGATCCAGCATGTCGCGATTGCTTTCAAGGCGAAGAATTTCTCAAATACGATTGCCCTGGGAATTGTCCCGGCAAATCATTCCGGCCTGAAAGGCCCTCCTATGGTATAGTTTAACCATTCAAAATCACACCCTTCGGAGACCCTATGTATATTGCCATTGAGGGCGTCATTGGTGTGGGGAAAACCACCCTGGCCCGTCTCTTAGAATCCGCATTTGATGCCGAACTGCTGCTGGAAATTTTCGAGGAGAATCCCTTTCTGAGCGATTTTTACAGCGATCGCGCCCGGTATGCCTTCCAGACCCAGATCTTCTTCCTGCTGAGCCGCTATCACCAGCAACGCAAAGGGGTGCGCGAGGCCCTGGACCGGAAGCCCTGGCTGCTCTCGGACTACACCTTTGAAAAGGACGCCCTGTTTGCGGAAGTCAATCTGGAAGGGGACGAACTGGAGATGTATTACCGGGTCCATGAAGCCCTGGCAGAGAAGATCACCAAACCGGATCTGATCGTCTATCTGCGCGCCAGCACCGACGTTCTCATGCAGCGCATTGCCCAGCGGGACCGGCCCTATGAACGCCAGATGGATGTGCGCTATATTGACACCCTCAACCAGGCCTACGACGCCCATTTTTCACGGCCCCCCAGCCACAATGTCCTGGTGATCAATACCAATGACCTGGATTATGTGCGCCATGCCAAGGACCTGGTTTTTGTTGAAAACCGCATCCGCCAGGCCTTGAAGATGGCCCCCTTCCAGGAGAGCCTGCCCATTGATCTGTAAGGACAGGAGCCGCCATGCGAATCACCCGAGACCTGCTTCATAAATTCGCCCGGGAACATGTCAAAAAGCGCCAACGGTCTGATCTTGACCTCCTAGCCGCATATTTGACGGGGTCCCTGCTGGAGGAAGAACCCCTCCTGGGGGGCAGCACAGATATTGATCTGGTGTTGGTGCACAAATTCCAGACGCCCACGCCCCGGGAAGCTATCCCATGGACGCCGGAAGTTTCCCTGGACGTCTACCACACCGTGCAGGATGCATACGATCAGCATAAACAACTCCGCCATGATCCCTGGCTGGGCTATCCGCTGACGCGCAACCACATCCTGCTGTTTGACACCAATCACTGGCTGGAGTTCATCCAGGCCGGAGTCAGCGCACAATTCCAACGCCCTGATAACGTCCTGACCCGGGCTGCCGGATTTTCCGGAGTCGCCCGGGAGGGCTGGTTCGCCCTGGCAGCCAACTCCCCCCGGGACTCGCTGACCTGGCTGAACCAGTTCCTGACGGTGCTCTCTCAGGGGGCCCAGGCCGTGGCGGCTCTCAACGGCCCGCCCCTCACCACCCGCCGGTTTCTCCTGACATTATCCGAACAGACAGAAATCCTGGGGGTCCCCCAAATCTATGCGGGGGTGGCCGGCCTGCTGGGGGCCGCAACACCAGACCAGACCGCCATCGCAGCCTGGCGGGAGGCCCTTGAAAAGGACCTTTCTTCCCTGGCGGAAACCACCCTTCCCCCGGTGCATCTGGCCTCCTGCCGGCATGCCTACTATCTGAACGCCATCCTGGCCCTGGCGGAGGGGGGCTATCCCGCCCATGCTGTCTGGCCGCTTCTGCGGGTTTGGCTGGATGTCCGGCTGGCCCTGGCTGCCGAATCCTCCCCTGACACGGTTTGGGAGGATTGCCTGGCAGCCTTGAATCTACACCCCGAAATGCACGAGAAAAAAACAGAGGCCCTGGACGCCTTTCTGGATACGGTTGAGATCACCCTTGAAACCTGGGCAGACGCCTACGGCCTGTAACCAGCGTTCATTTTCTTTCGTCGGTGAGATTAATTTCAACTGAGAAATTTGCTGTTTTTTCACCAAAATGTGGATAACTCCCCCTTTTTTGTGGATAACTTATACGAAATGTGGATAACCGGGGGGATTCTTGCGGGATTCCGTGGATGAGACTCTGGATAGATTCTGGAGAAAACGGCCACTTATCCCCACACCCATCTCCTCTTCCAAATCGGCAGTCCTTTTCTCCCGGGGTTTTTCCACACTATCCACAGGTCGTTGTGGAAAGAATCACCCGCTTCAGACCCATAGATATTCGGGGGGCCAAAGGACTCACCCCAATATCTTGCGGAAATCATCTCCGATTTGCAACTTATCCACTTTTCCACAGCCCCTACTATTAAGACTATTTAAAGATTTAAAATCTATATAATGTGGAGAATTAACCACGTTTCTTCCCACAAGACCCTCTGCATGTAACTTTTTTTCTTGGAATGCATCAAAAAGAAAATTTGAGAAATGAGGAATCTTAATGATGGAGATGGTGATTGATTTTCCGGGAGGCGCCCGGGTAGATGCACATTTTGGCCCTTATACAATCAAAACAGACCAACCGCCCATGGGGGGCGGAAAGGGAGTCGCACCCACGCCCTTTGCCACCTTTCTGGCTTCCCTGGGCACCTGTGCAGGGATTTATGTTCTTGGCTTTTGCAAACAGCGCGGTCTGCCCACCGAGAATATCCGGCTAATCCAACGGGTCAGAAAGGATCCGGGGACCGGATTGATCGGTCAGGTGGAGATGGAAATTCAGGTCCCGGCCACCTTCCCGGAGAAGTACCGGGATTCCCTGGTGCGGTCTGCCCAGTTATGTGCGGTCAAAAAGCATCTTGAAAATCCCCCTGCCTTCACCATCAGCACCCAGGTGGTAGAACCGGCCTGATCCCTTTTTGGAATCCCTGAGAAAATTCCTGAGAAGAAGGCAGCCCCCGCTGACGGCTCGCGGGGGCTGTTGAGATGCTTGCCCCATTCTTTTCAGCCAATTTTTTCATATTATAATCAACGCTATGCAAGAAAAACCTGCTCAATTACAAACCCAAATTGTCATTGAAGTGGAAAGACCACAACACAGGGATGCGGTCCGTCAGGCGCTCCTGGCGGCATTTGCAACCCCGGGTGAAGCGGATGTGGTGGACAGCCTGCGGGAAAATTGCGCGGATTACCGTGCCCTGGTGGGCCTGATCGGGAAGCGGGTGGTTGGCCATGTGGCCTTCACCCCTGCCCGGATCGTTTTTGACAGCGGCCGCGTCCTGTCCGGTATGGGGTTGGCGCCCCTGGCTGTACTGCCGGATTATCAGGGACAAGGAATCGGTTCGACCCTGTGCAAAGCCGGATTGGCCTGGATGGATGTGGCCAAATGGCCCTTCGTGATCGTTCTGGGACATCCGGACTATTACCCCCGGTTTGGTTTTGAACCAGCCGCCCGATTTGGTATTCGTTCGGCTTTTCCCGATGTCCCGGAAGAAGCCTTCATGATCCGACTCTTGAAGGGAGCTGGACTGTCCGGCAGCGCGGGGGTGGCCCACTACCGACCGGAATTTGATCAGATCACCTGATCGCTTCTCCCAACGATAAGAAAGGAACCCAGATGGAACCCTTTGACGCGATTCAATCCCGGCGCAGCATTCGCAAGTTCAAGCCGGATCCCCTGCCCCAGGAGGTTCTGGAGGAAATTCTGACAGCGGGCACTCTGGCCCCTTCAGGCAAAAACAAACAACCCTGGAAATTCTATGTTGTCCGCGGAGAAAAACGGGCTGAGATGGTCTCCGAAATGCAGAAGGGCATGGCGCGGCTCAAGGAGATGGGCATCAACACCGGCAGCGCGCGGTATTCTTTGCATGTTCTGGAACATGCCCCGGTGACGGTCTTTGTTTTCAACCCCTTCAGCAGGCACCCCCTCCTCAAGCGGGATACCGGAGAAATATATGGCGATGTGGTGGATATCCAATCCATTGGGGCAGCTATCCAGAACATGCTCCTGGCGGCCCAGGCGTTGGGGGTTGGGTCTTTATGGATCTGTGATGTGTTTTTTGGCTATGAGGAGCTCTGTGCCTGGCTGGAAGAAGATGGGCAGATGATCGCCGCCGTTTCCCTGGGCTATCCAGACCAGTCGCCTCCGGCGCGGCCTCGCAAGCCCCTCAAGGACGTCACGGTTTATGTGGAGTGATCGCACCAATGACCGGAAATGACCACTATGGAATGGATTTGTCGCAGATCGCCCTGGCAGAATTCAAGGATCAGTTGAAGGCGGGGGATCTCCTGCCAAGCCAGCAGGTCCTGCTGGAGGATATTGACGCCCGGTTTCAAACCCTGACCGGGATGGGTCTGGAGACCCTGCAGGATGTGGTGGCGGCCCTCAAGACCAAACCGCGCCTGACGCAGTTTGCCGAGAAATCCGGCCTGGCGCCAGCCTATCTGAACATTCTCCGCCGGAAGGCCAAGAGCTATATCCCCAACCCGGTGTATTTTCGCGATATCCCCGGGCTGGATGCAGGCCATGTGGCCTCCCTGATTGCTGCAGGCATCAAGCACACCCGGCACTTTTTCCAGCAGGGAATGACCCCAGCAGGCCGGTCATCCATCGCTGAACAAACCGGCATGGACCGGGCCCCTCTGGTGATGTTTGCCGGGATGACCGATCTGGCCCGGGTGGGGTATCTGGGGCCGGTGTTCATCCGACTGTTGGTTGATGCCGGCGTTCGCCACCTTGACGCGTTGATCCACAGTGATGTGGATGATTTGCTGGATCGCCTGGAGAAGACCAAAGCGGAACAGGGTTTGAAAACTCCCCTGCCGGGTCGAAGCGACATGCTGCGCTGCATGGAAACCGCACGACGCCTCCCGCGGGTCTTTGAAGGGGATTGACCCGGGGAGTTCCCCTTGACAGGATTATACCGATCGGTATAATTAATCCCATGGACAACCGTGAACGTCTTCTGACCTGCGCCCTGGATCTGTTCAGCCGCCGCGGCTATGACACCGTGGGGGTGCGGGAGGTGGTGGAAGCTGCCGGCGTGACCAAACCCACCCTGTATCATTATTTTGACAGCAAGCGGGGCCTGTTGGAAGCGCTCCTGCAACGGGAAGCCGGACGGTTGCAGACAGAGCTGCGCCGGGCGGCGGGGTATGAGCACGACCTGGTCCTGACCCTAATGCGGACAGCCGGAGCCTATTTTGAATTTGCCCGGCAGAATCCGGATTTCTACCGGCTGCAATTGGCCCTGAGCTTCGCCCCGCCAGAGAATGAGGCCCACGGCGCCATGCTGCCCTTTCTCCAAGACCAGCAGCAGGTCCTGGAGGACCTGTTTTGCCAGGCCGCAGAAGACCACGGCAACCTGCGCGGTCGGCAGTCTCGGTATGCCGCCGGCTTCATCGGGGCGGTCAACGCGCCCATCCTTCTGTTTCTCAATCAAGGCCTGGCCCTGACGGAGGCAGTCCGCCATCAGACCGTGCACCAATTCATGCATGGGATCTTCAGTTGACTCGGGGAGGTTTTATTTTTTAATGAAGCATATACCTACCGGTAAATATATCACTCAAGGAGAGTGCGCTATGGTTTGTTCCTGGGCCCAGGAGAGGCCCTTCTATCACATCTATCCCCTCGGCCTGTGCGGCGCACCCGAGCAGAATACCTTCGGCGCTCCGCCGGTCCACCGTCTGGAGGCCCTCTATCCCTGGCTGGACCACCTCCAATGGTTAGGGGCCGGTTCTCTCTACCTGGGGCCGGTCTTCCAGTCCACCCGGCATGGCTATGACACAGCCGACTATTATCAGGTTGACCGGCGCCTGGGGGACAACGACGCCCTGGCGCGGTTTGCCCACGAAGTCCACGCCCGGGGCCTGCGCCTCGTGCTGGATGGCGTGTTCAACCATGTGGGCCGGGATTTCTGGGCTTTCAAGGATGTGCAGGCTTGGGGCTCCGAATCGCCCTATTGCGATTGGTTTCATACTCTGCGCTTTGAGGGCTTCAGCCCCAAGGGGGATCCTTTTCAATACGAGGGCTGGAATGGACATTACAGTTTGGTTAAACTTAACCTGGCCCATCCGGACGTGCGGGCCCACCTCTTTGATGCGGTGCGGATGTGGATGGATCGGTTTGAGATTGACGGACTGCGCCTGGATGCGGCGGATTGCCTCGATGTTGGGTTTATGCGCGCCCTGCGTGATGTCACCAAGGCCCGGCGGGAGGATTTCTGGCTCCTGGGTGAGGTGATCCATGGGGATTACAAGCGCTGGGCCAACCCGGAGACCCTGGATTCGGTCACCAACTACGAAGCCTACAAGGGATTGTATTCCAGTTTGCTGGAGGCCAATTATTTTGAGATCGCTTATACCCTCAACCGCCAGTTTGGGGAGGGCGGGCTCTATCGGGATCTCGCCCTGTATAATTTTGTGGACAATCACGATGTGGATCGGGTGGCCAGCAAGCTGGAAAACCCGGCCCACCTGTATCCTCTGTATCTCCTGCTCTTCACCATGCCCGGGGTCCCCTCCGTCTATTATGGCAGTGAGTGGGGGATGGAGGGAGTCAAGGAAGGATGGACAGATGCACCCCTGCGGCCGGCCCTGGACCTGGCGACGATGCGCCGGGGTGGCCCCCAGGAGCATCTGCCCGGGGTGATTCGCAGCCTGGCGGCTGTGCGGGAACGCGCCGAAGCCCTTCGCTGCGGGACCTATCAGCAGTTGCATGTGTCGCATCAAACACTGGCTTTCCTGCGCCAGACAGAGCAGGAAAGGGTGGTGGTGGCCCTGAACAGTGCCCAGGAGGAATCCAGGGTCACCCTGGACCTGCCGTCTGCAGCGGGAAACCTGGTGGATTGGCTCAACCCGGGGGACACCTTTGCCGTGCGGGAGGGCAAAGTTTCTCTAACGCTGCCTCCCACCTGGGGCAGGATTCTGTATCTCAGAGCGGAATAAGTCCTGGACGAAAATCCCCCTTTGCACCAGTTCCGGCTGCAAAGGGGGGTGCGGCTCATGGATCGGGTCCGATCGTTATTCCGAAATGTTTTCCTTCAGGGTTTGGATCCGTTTGAAAATGTTTAACACGATGATGATCTGGAGAACGAGGAGAACGATATATATCAGGGTCACAATCAAGCTCAGCCAGTGCAGTTGTTCCCAGGGTTCAATCACCGTGATGAACAGAAGCATCAGAATGCCCAGGGAACTGGCCTGATATGTGATCACACGCTCGTATTTTTTGACCTTGGAATGCTGGTCGGTGAATATTTCTGTGCTGGCTTCGGCATCCGCTTCCTTGCGGAAGTAATGCCAGCCGTTCATTTCACCCAGATATTCCCAGCCCGCATCCCGGAAGATCTGCAGATAGTTTTCCTTTTCTCCTCTGTCATCCAGCATGAAATCCAACCGGTAGACGAAGTCCTTTGGCGCGCCTTTTTCAAAGGTATAGCGTCCAAATGCGGACAGTTTGGAGAGATGGTTGCCCTGTTTGGATTGTTTTTCCAGCCATTGTTCTTCTTCCTGGTCCTGCCAGGGCCAGAACCACTTGGTTTTTTTCATTTTTGCAGACATGGAATCACCCGTGTTCCTTTCTATCCCGTTGATTGTCGTCGCTTTCTCCGAATGTTTTCTCGCCTAATGCCCGGTGACCGAGCTGGACCATCTCCCGCAGCCGATCAAGCTGTGCCTGGAGGACGGCCCGGCCCTTTTCCGTCAGGAGGTATTCCTTGCGACGGCCTTCTTCCCGCACCATCTCGATCAGCTTTTCGCTCTCAAGGGTGGAGAAGACGCCGTACAGGGTGCCCGGTCCAATGGTCACCGCACCCTCGCTGAGGATTTCCACCTCCTGCATCACGCCGTAGCCGTGGAGGGGTTTCACCAGGGTCGCCATGATGTAATAGGTGGCTTCCGTCAGGGGCAGGTATTCGGAGGGTTTCTTTTCCTTGGTCATCAGTTCGCCTTTCGCTATATCGTGGTACGTTGTATCGCATGCCGATATATCGTACAGTGATATAATAGCATAGAGGCAGCGCTCTGTCAAGGGGGGCGGGAAGGAAAATGAAAGGGGGTTGAGAGAAGGGAGGTGAGTCGGTTTTCTCAGACAGGGATCCACACTGGCAGATATTTCAGGACGGCCAGTAAAATCAGGATCAGAACTGTCCAGAGGATCATGACGAATTCCAGATCTTCCTCCGAGGCCCGGATCCAGCCCCAGATGAAGGGATAGACCATGCAGATCAGGCCGAGGAGGACGAGGGGATAGCGGCGGCGTCTGGTCATATGTACGAGGACAATGAAGCCGGGCAGCCAGGCAACCAGCATGGCCGCCAGGGTTATCAGTCGTCTGAGCCTCAGGGCAAATTCAGGTTGCATCATACTGGTTTTATTATAAGGGCTGTCAGGGGTCTTACTGCCGTAGTGGGCCGATTGGCTATGGCGGAGGCTTCATCCCATGCTCTGGGGGAAACAACCTCCCCGCTCAATCACCCGGGCGCCGGTGTTGGCGTTGCGGAAGCGGCGGATGGGGGACACCGTCAGGCTGTATCCGGAGGCCCGAACCCATTTCCCGAGTTCCAGGAGCTCCAGCAGGGCCTGTTTGACCTCCACGCCTTTTTCAACCCCAAAGCGGTAGGTGAAATAGCCGGGGTTGATCTCCAGGTAAGCCAGGATGGATTCCCAGGCCTCCAGCACCGGGGCCAGATCACGCTGCCGCCGGATGCGCTTGATGGGTTTGATGGGCAGTTTGAGGTTCCGCAGGAGAACGTCCATCATGACCGGATTGTACAGAAACCGGGCATAGGCTGCGCCGTGACCAACCTTCATGTGGGTCGGGATTTCAATGGGGCTGCCGTTGGCCCGCACGATGATGTTGAGGTGATAGCGTTCCTCCATCCGGCGGTGGAAGCGGTTGATCTCCTCCTCCGGGATCAGGGCATTGATCCGGTGGAGGATATGATTGGCCGCTTTTTGCAGATTATCCTTCTTGGAAAGGGTCTGGTCATCCAATGCGACCGGCGGCATCACTTCACCAACATTCATGATCAGATGGGGATGCTTGAAGCGCAGGGCATCGTTCAGGGCGCCTTTGATGCCGCCGAAACCAACCGGCAGCACCGGGACCTGGGCCCGATAGCTCAGCCAGGCTACCCCAGTTTGGGCCTGCATCTGGGCCGGGTCCCACACGCCGCCCTCCGGAAAGATGCCCAGGATGCCATCCTGTTTGAGCAGGTCAAAGCCCATTTGCAGGGCATCCCGGTCCAGATTGCCCCGGTTGACGCGGATCAGATCATAGGTGTTGGCAATCCAGGCATAGTTGGGGTCAAAGGGGATGTCCCCCGCGCCGAGGAACTCAACCATTCCCGGCGTATACACAGCCATCATCACCGCCTCCAGGACGGCGACATGATTTCCCGCCATGATGATGGGCCCTTTCTTGGGCAGGCGCTCCCTGCCGTTGATCTGGACGTTGGCCAGAAGGGCCAAGAGGATCCGGCCCAGGCTGGTCATGGCGCCGCGCAGAACCACGCGGCGGGGATATTTGATGCTGTATGCTTCGTCACTCATAGACTTCACCGGTATTGGATACTTTCTTGCGGAGCCCGAGGCGGGGGCGCTTCGGGGGATTTTTCAGGGCGATATCTCTGCAACTGGACCAACCCGGGTCTCATTATAATCTAAAATCAATCAGGCCTGGGTTTTTGTTCACTGATCGGTCATCTTTGCACTACTTTCCTTGTGCGCCAGTCCGGTGATACTGCTAAATTGTCTAGACAACTGTATTCGTCTGGCGGCTTCCCTGAGATTTATCCACACTTATCCACAGGTTTCGGGGATAACTCCTGATCCAATATCAGGATCTGGGTTCCCGCCACAGCGTGCAGGCTTTCTCCGCCCCCCAGGGGAAGCGGGACCAAGTATAATTACCTCGTTGCGATTCAACATTTTTAGTTTTGAGGAGCGTGGTTATGATTGAATGGCAAAATCGAAGGATCACCCGGTGTTGCATTCTGGTGGTTGGGATCCTGTGTGCGGTCTGGTCGTTGGTTGCCTGTGGGACGGGCCCATCCCATCCAGCCGAACCGGTTTCCACAGCGGAGGCTGAGTCCCTGATCCTTGCCAGCATCCGGACGTCAAATCCGGACCTGAACCCGGATGCATCCCTGTCCTTGCAGGAATTGACCACGGATGCGATCTGGGACGCGCTGTCCATCCAGGTGTTCAAAAGCACATCCGATCTGGTCCCAAACCAGGCCTACATCCTCACCGCCAGGGGAGACGTGATTCCCATGGGGGAGTCCTTCGGCGGGCCGGGGGTCACGGACATGCTTGTGGTGGATATGGACCGGGACGAGGAACCGGAACTGGTCTTTGCTTATACCTGGGGCTCCGGCATCAGCCGCACCTGTCTGGGGGCCTACGCCCCAGCCTATGATCGGACCGCTATTCTCACAACCGAAATGGCCTATCTGGGGGACATGGTCCTGCAGAGAAGCAGCGATCACCTGGTCAAGATCAAGGTTTGCACGGAGAAACCCGGAGGGACCTCCTGCGCGGATATCCTTGGCTCCCTGCTACTCACAGCGGGAGATGGCGAAGGCAACCTGTCGGTTGTCCTCTCCCCTAACCTGCCTCAATTGATCCTCGAGAACATCGCCTATTTTGAATAAAATGGATTTTTCTAAAATTTCTTACACAAGCTTCATTGGCCGTCTCCTCCGTCTGCCCCTGCGGTTGATCCCCAGGGGAATGGTCCTGCCGATCCTGCAGGGGGCTTTAAAGGGGCGCAGGTGGATTGTCGGAGCGGGGGAGCATGGCTATTGGCTGGGCAGTTATGAACTGGGCAAACGTCGCTCCTTTGAAAGGACAATTTTTCCAGGCGCGGTGGTGGTTGACATTGGCGCCAATGTGGGATATTTCAGCCTGCTGGCAGCGGTTCTGGCCGGGAAGACGGGGCGGGTTTTTGCCATTGAACCCTCCCCCCGCAACGCCGATTACATCCGGCGCCATGTCCGATTGAACAAACTCAGCACCGTCACGGTCATTGAAGCGGCGGTCTCGGATCGCAACGGAGAGGCATTTTTTGATCTGGGGGCCAGCATTGCCACAGGACATCTTTCGGAATCGGGGCAGATCCGTGTGGACCTGGTTACCCTGGATTCCTTGCTGGTGGAAGAGTCCCTGCTCCCCCCGGACTTTATAAAGATTGATGTTGAGGGAGCTGAGTTTGCAGTGCTGCAGGGGGCCAAGGACGTGTTGACCCAACACCGGCCTGTTCTGTTCATGGACACCCATGCCAGGGAAGCCCACCAGCCCACGGTAGCTTTTCTGGAGGATCTTGGCTACACCTTTGAAATTCTTGATGGGAAACCCCTGCCCGAAACCAAGGAGTTTATCGCTTGGCCGGGAGATTCTCCCGGATAAACAGACGATAATCTGTCTATGACTATCTCTTAACCTCTTCTGAATGCCCTCTTCACCCACCTGGTTTATACTGATTGAGAAAGAGGCTGGAAAATAAACATAAGAAAAAGCGCACCGGAAAAGGTGCGCTTCTTTTTTTTGATCCTTTTACATCCCAAAAACCGGGCAGACTCCTGTCTCTTTCGCTCCCCTCAGCAGGCCTGATCCCATTCCGGTGATCCGGTTTCAAAGAGGGTGATCTGCAGGGCATACGCCACCGTATCCCCCGGTTCGAGGGGCTTGGGCAGATTTTTCTTGGCCAGGGTTTCCCGGGGGCCCATAGCGTGGGTGGCTGGTTCCAACCCGCAAACATATTCCCCTTTTCCCATCATTTTCCACTGGGTCAGCACCGGCATCTGCTCAGCCTGCCACTTCAGCCGGAGGCCCAGGCCCAGTTTGGGGTTGATCAGGGATGCAGCGGCGAAACCTGTTGCGTCCTTTTTCGGCCGATGAAAGAAGACTTGCTCTGCAACGCCGGCCCGGGGTTCTTCAAATTGGGCGTGGGCATCCATCCCCTTTTCGGCCTCAGAATCACGGGGTTCAAAGGCCGTGTCTTCAATGCACAGCCGGCTTTCCGGGCTGACCAGAGGAAAACCGAAATTGCAGTGATACAGCAGACCATGGGGAACCGGCCGGCTGCCCTCATTGGAGACTGTATCGGTCACGGACAGGGTCCGGCTCCCCATTTCTGTTGCAATCCGGCGCCGAAGACACAGATTTTCGCCGAAGAGGACCGCCTGGCGCACCGTCCCTTCCACCATCAGGACAAAGGACTCCTCCTGCCACTCCTGCCAGATGCGCAGATTTTCCGCCGGGATGTGGGCAATGCGGCCGTGAAGCCCAAAGGATTGCCCGTCAAGGGCATCAGGCGCGCCGAAGTGGGTCAGGCCGCAGGTGGTCAGGAGTCCCCCGGCAAAGCTTCGCAGCCAGCCCAGGCCCTCGGGCTCATAATAGGCCGAATCCGCCAGGGCCGGGTAGGTCCAGGCAATGGGTATATCCTGAAACCAGACCGGTCCAATATCCAGGGCCCGGTCGGGCCAGAGGGTGAAGCGCAGGCCGCTCCCCGTCCAGCCATCAATGCCGCGCATCCCCCGGGCCCGCCCCTCCGCATAGGAGAAGGGCCGCAGCCCGGCCAAGGGACTGGGGCTGGCGGTATAGGATCTGAGAATTTCCTTTGAAAACTGTTCATGCCACAAGTTTGGCATATCTACCTCCGCTGAAATCGGTTCTGTTAAAGTTAAGTCCATACACTCTGACTGATCCGGCCCAATTCTTCCCCGGGAAGCCACTAGAGAAAATGGCCCGGAGCCGGTGATCTTGGTTACGCTGTCATTTTCCGGAAAGGGACACCAACCCCGGCTGGTCCAGCTCCCCTGCAATCCGGATTTCCACCGGCAGGAACTGCTGGATCACATGGGCATTGGTCAGAAGATGCCGGGTGATTTTGCTGGTGCGGAAGCGGGATGGTTTCTCGATGAGGGCCAGGGGCAGGAGGAGCTGATCTGCCAGATACTGGTCAACGCAGCCGTCCGTATTCAGGAACGCCGCCAGGGCATCCACAGCCTCATCGGCCACTTTTTCGGCGCGTTTCCCCGGAGCCCCCAGGGCTGTGAAGCAGGCCCGGGAGGCGTTATCGAACTCCCCTCGCAACAGGACAAAGGTCCCTTTTCCAGGGGCGGGCATCTGGATGATGTTGATCTTGGCATCCTGGCACAAGGAATAGAGCCGCTTCAGCGCCTGATGCTTCTGGCGTTTGGCGATGTGGTCGGGCAGATTGGCAGCACCGGAGAGTCCCCGAATCCGCAGCAGATTCCCTTGCTCTGTGCAGGCGTAGGGCTGCAGGGAGCCATGGGGCAGGACCGTCAGACGCACCTCTCCCCCTCCGCCCGGATAAAAACCAGCTTGGCGAAGGGCGACCCTGGCCCGATAGCCCAGGTCCGTCATCATGGGCATCCAGTGCTGTTCCAGGTAATGATACACCGGGCTCCAGCGGACGTGGGTCCCCCCGGTGAGGGTCACCCGAGAAGTACCCTCGGCGAAGCTCAGGGGCAGGAAGACGGTCTGCACGACCAAGGACAGGGAGCCCGCCGTGTGAATGTCAAACGCGAAGCGCCCCGAACGGAGGGCATTGGGGATCAGGGTCAGTTCCTGTGAATCGCGGTGCGCGCCTTCCACCCTGGCCGTGGTCAGATTGGCGACAGCCTGGACAGCGGCCAGATGCTGGGGGCGCAATCCGGGCTTGCTGCGATTGGCGCGAATGTGATGGATGTGCAGGGGCTGGTTGGTGAGGGCGGCCAGGCTCAGACTGCTGCGCAGGATTTGCCCGCCGCCTTCTCCGTGGGCGCCGTTGATCTCGATCATGAGACGCTCCCGTGAATGGTGGATCTGCCCCAATCTTACCACACCAAGTTTCACATGAAACATCCAGGAGAAGCGGAAAGGATGTTTCACGTGAAACGTACCCGGGACCTCACAATCCCGGTGCGCTGGTTCTCTTGGTGGGAAGCGCTTCCATCCGGATCGTCCCGCGCGGCCTGACAGGTTTCACGTGAAACCATCCCGGAGGGCCAACGGGCCTTATGCTTCAGCAGATGCCGGCTGCAGTCCCCTTGACGTCCTTTCCGGAGGCGATTAAGCTTCAAAGAGAAACGGAGGTTCCCTTATGACATATTGGATCACGGTGTACAATCCCCGCCCTGTGGCGGCCCCACCCTTTGATGAAGCGGCCTTTCTGGAGGCCATCACCCGGGCGGACTTCTCCACCCTCTGCGAGCAGTACGGTTTGGAGGTTGCCCTCATCGCTCCGGGACTGGAACATCTCCGCCTGGTCCGGGAACCCCACGCCGCGGAGTCCTTTTTTCTCCTGCGCTACGGCCCGGAAAACCACCGTCCCATTGTGGTGGAGCGTTGGGAGACGGCCGGTGACGACGGGAAAGCCATCCTGGCCGAGGCCCTGGACCGGGCCCCGGGTGCGGATGTCCGCTCCCGTCTGGAGAACGCTGTCGAAATCCTGGCCCTGGCCCTGGGCGCTTCACAGATGGAAGACCTGGGTCTTGTCCTCGCCTACGAGATCGCCCGATGGGCTGCCGGGCAGGGCGACGGAGTCATTGAAGGCCTGGATGGAGGCTGGTACTATCTCAACCGCCATCAGGCCTTCCTACCGTTTCCCCAGACCCGCCCGGATTAATCCCGGCGCGGGTATCGGAGGAACCAAAATAAATAATATAATTATCATAAATATAACTAATATTGACGTGATCTGGCGGGATCGTCATTGCATGCGCCCGTTGCGTCCCCGGGGGGATTCGGACAGGAAGGCCACGGCACGGCCGGCTTCCCCATTCATCACCAGTTCCAGGTGATGATCCGCCCGAAAATCGCTCACCTTGATCAGGCGCAGCCGTTCGAAGAGCGGAGGCTCCACCGCAATCCATTCCGCCAGGCGATTGGGGGTGTCGTAGAAGAAGCTCCGGTTGAAGTCATCCTCGCCGATATAGGTCGCCAGGGGGAAGATCTCTCCCTCCAGCAAATCCTGGAAGAAATGCGTCCCCAGGGAAGGCTCTGGCGCCGGCCCGATCCCTTTCCCGGAGAGTTCCACCAAGGATTTGGCGTTGAAGATGTCTGCGTAGTCCACATGCACCCCCAGATCGGGGTTTGAGGTTCCCCAACGACCTGGCCCAACGCAGATGAAGCTCTCATTGGCCAGGGCTGCGTTGAGTTTCCCAATAGCCCTTTCCAGCTTGTTCCGGGCGGCCTGGGTGGGCAGGGAGAAGTAGGTTTCCGGAGGAACAAAGAGGGCGTAGTTGATCTCCTGAATCCAGCCACCGGCCACCATGATGCTGGAGGAAAAAATGACGTCCTCCTGGGGCAGGTTTTGCGGCAGCTCGGTCCGGTGTTCCTCTTTCATATAGCTCAAAGGACGGCACTGGATCAGGGTGATTTTCACATTCGGACGTCCCCGGTTTTCTTCAATCTCGCCGGTGAACTCAACATCCACCGGGGATTTGTACTCCCGCTCCAGCACGTCCAGAAGATGGCGCATCCGCTCTGCAAAGGGAGTCCGGCGGAGCAGGTCCTCAAAGGTGAGGATCAACTGTTCTGGCTGGGCGTCAATCAGCCGGGAGCGAATCGAACGGAAGTAGCCTTCCTGGTCCACCTGAGCCAGGTAGCGCAGAGGGGGGTAATTTCCCGTCAGGACCTGGTGGATGGGCAGGGTTTTTATCCGGTTGTCAGCCAGGTCAATCAGGTCCACATATTGCTGGGAATAACGGCGGATGGATTTGGCGGTGTTGGAGGGCCGCAGGGTGGGATGGCTCAGGGCCACCAGCCGGGGATAATCGTTCCCCACCCGGTCCACAGCCCGGGTCCCCAGGCCCCACACCAGCCGGATGAACCCGTCCTCCACCCGGATCTGTGGAGACCAGCGGTACTGGTTGTGGCTGAAGGCCACGCCGGAGAGGTCCGGCAGGTAATAGTCGCCAAAGCGATTCCCTTCCACCACCTGAATCAGAACGGCCATGCGCTCGTCGTAATCCTGAAGACCGCGGCTGCGCCGGTAGAGCAGGGCGGTCGGGTTGAGGGTGGAGGCGTAGATCCGGGCGATGCTGCGGGTGAGGAAGGTCAGGTTTTCTTCAATCGTGCCCTGATTGGGGCAGAAGATGCTCTCATATTTCCCGGCAAAGGCCGTGCCGAAATTGTCTTCCAGCAGGCTGGAAGAGCGCACAATCAGGGGTTTCTTCCCGACGGTGGTCAGCAGGGTTTCCAGCCGCTGGACCACCCCCGGGGGGAACTCGCTGTTGACAAAATCCTCTACAATCATGGGATAGTCCCTGCGCATCTCGTCCTCGTGTTTGTACTTCTGGTCGTTCCAGTGGTGCAGGTTGTTGACGGAGATGAAGGTGTACAGCAGATCGGATCCCAGATAATAGGACTCTGGCGTGGTCAGGTTTTCCCGCAGGATTTCGCTGGCGCTTTGTTTCAGGATTCGGGCAGCCAGGAGCATGCCGGCGGCTTTTCCGCCAATGCGGCCATGGCCAATTTTGTGCCGTCGCACTTCGGCCAGATCGGAAATCGAGAACCAATCCCGGGCGATGTTGATATAACGGAGCTGGTCGCTGATCATGTTGCGGATGAGGACCACCTTGATCTCCCGCAGGCGAGGTTCCAGGTCCTTGCGTTCGGATACGGGAAGTTTTTCGATCATCATGCCCTGGTTGAAGAGCAGTTCCTGGGGCGCCACCTCTGGGTTGAAATCAAACAGCGCATCATGGGTCGTCACACCGCGCTCATCGAGGACTTCCTCAATCAGGTCTTCGATCAGCTCAAAACTCAGATGGTGGCTGAAGTAGAAATCCGTCAATTGATCGCGCACCCGGGTCTTGCGCTGCTCCCAAACTTCGGCGGGCTCTTCGATCTGCGGGCGCTGGAGGCCTTCCCGCTCCTGGGATTGGATCGCTTTGCGGATCACTTCCTGTTCAAAGGCTTTGGGCTCCAGAAAGCCCCGGGTGAATAGTTCCCGCCGCATCAAATCCCGGATACGGGTGGAGAGCATGGGATATTGGGATAGGACCAGATAAATGCTGAGGAGTCGGTCGGTTGCGCTGGGGGGTAAGGTCATAGGCCATTGCCTTGCAGGTGTCGCTTAGGTGATGGTTAATAGACCCATTTTAATGGAAAATCCGGGAAAAGGGTGGCTGATTCCATCGGAACGGCTTCCTGGGGGCAATATTGAGACAAATGGGCTGTGCAGATCGCGTTGTGCGCGCCGTTGGCATTCTGACCCCCTCTGTGCCCCGGATGGCGGGTGGTTTCATAAAAAACTGAAAAAATCAAATGACGAAATCAACGGACGCCCTCAATGTCAAGGGCGTCCGGGTGTTGGCGTTGGATTGCGGACGGGCCTCTATCCGCCGATGTGCATGGGCATGATGATGTGTCGGAAGTGGTCGTCGCCCTGGGGGCGGATCAGACCGGGGGTGTTGGCCGCGTTGGTCTCCAGCCAGACATTGTCCCCTTTGATCACCTCCAGCGCTTCCCGCAGGAAGCGCACATTGAAGGCCACCAACAGGGGCACGCCGTCAACGGAGGCATCCACGAGGACCTCGGCGGAGCCGGTTTGTTCGGATTGGGCTGAGATCTCCAGGACGCCGGGGCTGGCCTCATCGGTTTCGGGGATGATGTTCAGCCGGGCGACGTTGGTGCCCTCCCGGGCGATGATCTCGGCCTGTTTGCATGCCTTGAGCAGGCCGGTAGTTGAGAGCAGGGTGTGGGTCTTAAAATTCTGGGGGACAATGGCCCGATAATCCGGGAAGCTGCCCTCGATGAGCTGGGAGGCCAGTTCAATATCGTCCATATGAAAAATGACCTGGCCGCGGTCCTGCGGGAAGGTCATGATCAGGGTATCATCGGCGCCCCCGATGATGCGGGAAAGTTCAACCAGGGCCCGAGCGGGGATGATGGCCTCCAGGGGCTGGGGAGCGGCATTGGGGATTTCGTCCTCCCGGATGGAGATGCGGAAGCCGTCCGTGGCAGCCATGGTGATGTGATCGCCATCCAGCTTCAGTAAAACGCCGGTGAGTACGGGCCGGGCCTCGTCCGTTGAGGCTGCGAAGGCAACTTGCTGGACCATTTCCTTAAAATTGACAACGTTAAGGGGTACACCTTCCTCGATCTTTGGTTCGGGGATGGGCGGAAATTCTTCCGCATCAATGCCCTTGATATCCGTGACGGAGGTGCCGCAGCGGACGTTCAGAGTTTGGGTGTGATTGTCCAGGGTCAATTCGACCTGTTCGCTGGGCAGATTCCCGACCAGGTCGGTGAAGGTGCGGGCCGGGACGGTGATAGCGCCTTCATTTTCGATTCGCGCCCCAATCCAGCAGGTGATGCCCAATTCCAGATTTGTGGCGGACAGGCGCAGTCGGCCATCATCGGTTTTCACCAGGATATTGGAGAGGACGGGTAAGGTGCTGCGGGGTGAAACAGCACGGGAAACCATGCTGACGCAGTGGGCAAGTTGTTGTTGTTTGACGTAAACTTTCATTGAATGCGCACCTCTCCTCTGAGCTGTATTGGCCTCTATATCGCTTTAAAGTATACAATGAAGATCACATTTTTTCCAGTTGCTCATCCGTGGATTGCTGGCTGTGGGCCTGGCTTTCGTTGACACCCCCCCGGTCTTCGAGTATGCTTAACGCCGTCCGGGTGGGACCGGCGCGGCGGAGCCCTGCGAACCCCGTCAGGTCCGAAAGGAAGCAGCGGTAAGGAGGTATCTCCGGGTGCCGTCGGTAATCCTGCCCGGGCATTCTTTTTTGTCCGCCCCGTTGATTTGCCCTGCCACGCGTTTCATGATATAACCCACTCCAGATGACTGAAGAAAAGAACACCCCCCCGGTTTGCAGTTATGAAGGTTCCGATTACCAGCAACAGTTTTGGGACCAGGGAAACCGCGCCTATGAAGATGCGGTGGAGGCCATTGCTCTGAAGCGCTTGCTGCCCCCTGCCGGCAAATTGCTGCTGGAACTGGGCGCCGGCGCCGGCCGAAACACCCCCCGCTATCACATGTATGACCGGGTGGTGTTGCTGGATTATTCCCGCACCCAGCTTGAACAGGCCCACGACCGGTTGGGTGACTCCCCGCAGTATGTGTATGTGGCCGCCGATGTCTATCGGCTGCCCTTTGTCCATGCCTTGTTTGATGGGGCCACCATGATCCGCACTCTGCATCACATGGCCGATCCGGCCCTGGCCCTTACGGAGGTCCGCCGGGTCATGCAATCCGGAGGCGTCTTCATCCTTGAGTTTGCCAATAAACGCAACCTGAAGGCCATGCTGCGGTATTTGCTGGGGAAACAGGACTGGAGCCCATATTCGCTGGAAGCGGTGGAGTTCGCTGAGTTGAATTTCGATTTTCACCCCCGGGCTGTCCGTCACTGGTTGGCCGATGCAAGCTTCCATCTTGAGCGCCAGCTCACGGTCTCGCACCTGCGGGTGGGCTTTCTCAAGCGGAACCTGCCCTTGACGCTCCTCGCAAGCCTGGATGCCCTGCTGCAGTGGACAGGTGGGTTGGTGCAGGTCAGCCCGAGCGTCTTCACACGCTCCCGGGCTGCGGGCCAGGCGGATGCATCTCCCGCTGAAGGCTTTTTTCAGTGCCCGTCTTGCGGTCAGGCCCTGGACCTGGTTGCTTCTGACGTGAACTGCCCATCCTGCAAGGCGGTCTGGCCCTTCCGGGATGGGATCTACGATTTCCGCATCCCCGGCCCATAATCTCCCCGTAAAGATAAATCGAAATAGCCAATCGTCCTTTCTTACTTGACAAAGGAGTTGGGCACTTCTTTCAACCGTGGCGTGCTCGTTGTGGGTTTACCCCTGTTTATCCTGATTTTCCTTGGGATGGGGATATTCTATCTTTGGCCCCGAGTTCGTGTGGCGTCCAACCTATCAGCGGATATGATCTGTGATCCCGCCAATGATGGCCGCTGCCTTGAACTGCACGGTCGCGACTTTTGGGCTGAGGGGCTTCCGTGCCCTTCGGATGGAAAGGACATGCGCCGTTTGCTGTTCTTCCGCCAGGCGGGCGCTCCGGATATGGGGATTCTTCGTATCAGCCTTCTGTTGGACTTCAGGTTTGACCTGGTGCGGCGCAACCGGATGGCGCCGGCGAATAGCTGCGCTCCACAGGAACTGGTTTTCATGCGTTCCGGATGGGGGAAGACCATTGAAAGCGCCCAGTCAGTCCTCCTGCGAGGGTTTTTATCTGTGACCGCGGATGAGTGCACGCTGTGTGTGGACGGGATTGGCGAGGGAAACAAATGAGAACTGGGGCTGTGAGCCAGCCTTTGCAGGGTGTATGCATCAAATTGGGATGGATTTTAGGGAGAAGGTAAGGTTTTGGAATACCAGCCATAACCCCAGGCTGCATCGTCTATGAATCCCCGGTGCCCCCTTATTGGTTGAAGAATGCCATTGAACCACGAAACTTACCTCTCCGTTTCATGGATTGGATTGACCGAGTGGGATAGGGTCAGATAATGATTCGGGTGATTGAACCGATTGGTTGGATGGCTGGGCATCCGGCGCGCAAAGGCCCCGGTTTTCCATCTGGGGATCATCGGGTGTGTTTTGGGGTTCTTCCTTTGCCTGCTCCACACCTTCGTGCAGTTCAGAGGGCGGTGATACCTGGGCAATCACGTAGAGTCGAAACAAGGCTGTGTTGAGGTCCTTTATTGATTCAGAGGGTACCGGGGATTGATTTTACCTTCAAATGCGAGTCTTGTCGGGGTTAACCCCAACCGCCCCGGCAGAGCGATGAACCGGAGCGGCGGGTCGAGGCGGTAGAAGAAATGGCCAGGGAGGCGCGGTCTACTGGTAGTTTTCCCAGATTTTTAGCACCAGGTCGGCATAATAATAGCCCATATTGATCGGGCCATATTTGAAAAGAGCTTCTCGATAAGAGCCATGCCGGGCATACAGGTCAGCCAGCATCCGGCTGCCATAGGCGACGTTGAAGGCTGGATCCTGCAGTTCGGTGATGGTGGGCCTGTCGGTGAAGCAGGGCCCGTTAACGCACATGAATTCAGCCGCCAGGCCGTCCCTGGGCATCACCTGCATCAGACCGACCGCGCCGCTGCTGGAGTAAATCAGGGGGTCACCGCCGCTTTCCTGGAGCATGACCGCAGCAATCAGGTTGGCGGGCAGTCCTGTTTCCTGAGCGGCGTTTTCGATCAGGGGACACCACTGCCGGATATCTTCCGGGTAGCTATGGGGCAGGGAGCAGGAGACTGTTTCGGGGTTGGAAGCATCTCTGGAGTCGGTTTTTACCACGGCTCGGGGGTCTGGCGCAACTGCCTCGCTTTCCTGAGCTCCCTGAGTCTCCTGGGCTGCATGAGCCTCCTGGGCTGCCGCGCTGATTGTGGGGGAAAGCAATTCCTCGGCCGGCATGCTGGCTGCGGCCACGGTGCCGACCCAGATGACGACCAGACATCCGAGGAAAACAGCGGGGATGACAATGATTCTTCGCATGGAACACCTGCCTGTGATGAACAATAGAACAAAATTTCTATAACTGACTCAAGTATAGCACAAGTGTTCTATTTATCAAGGGGTGCGATGCCTTTTTTGGAATTTTTTAAGGTTCGCAAAGACCCGACTTCCGGAAGGTGCAGGGAGGTTCTTTGATAGAATGAAAGGGTATGCGACCTGGATTGTTTTGCAATCATGCACCGCCCCTGGCTAATTTTCTGCGGGACGGCTGCGTCCGTTTGGATGGACTGGAATGGATGCCCTTTCACACACCCGAACAGATCGCTGCTCATCGGACGACCTACTCGGGTTTTGCGTTTCAGTTCCATGCCAGTTATCTTGGGCGTTTGCCGGGGTCAGAATTGCGGTTGCGGCGTTACCATCGGGTTTGTGAGGAAAGCGGCTGGGTCTCTTTGCACCTCTCACTGATCCCGAGATGGATGGTGACAGCCTTCACGAAATTCGGCCTTTGTTTTCCGATCCCGTACCACCAGTGGTTAATGGACCTGTTTATCCAACGGATTCTGTTTCTGCAAACAAGGGCGCCCTACCCGATAATTTTGGAAAATATGTGTGGGCTGACCGGCCTGGAGAGTTCATTCGAGAGCGATCCTGAAACCATCATATGGATTCTGTCCGAGACCGGTGCTGATTTTCTTCTGGACCTGGGCCATGCCCGGATTGCCGCCGCAGACAGGGGACAGCCGGTGCAGGCATATTTAGAGGCTCTGCTCCTTAATCAGGTGCGGGAGATCCATATTTCAGGGCCTCGCACGTCTGAAACCGGACTGAATGACGCCCATCAGCCGCTTCAGGAGGAAGATTATCAACTTCTGGCAGCGTGCCTGTCTCATACCGACCCGGAAATGGTCACACTGGAATATTTTCGGGAGGATGGGGCGGCTCTGGCGGACATGCTGATAAGATTGTGGGAGATGATTGGGGGGAAAGCATGATGCTGCATGGGTTGGAAAGGAATGGATTGATGATGTTTTACCCCCTGCTCGTTTTTATCGCCATGGCGGCCTGGGCTGTGCTGCATTCCTGGCTGGCTGCATTCTCAACCAAGGACCTGGCCCGGGAGATCTTTGGCCCGGGGGTGGACCGTTTTTATCGCTTGGTTTTTGTGAGTATAGCCATGCTGACTCTCCTGCCCATTCTGGCCATGGTCGCTTTGTTTCCCTCACAGGTACTGTGGCGGATTCCTTCTCCCTGGGTCTATCTGACCGGCGGGGTTCAGATTCTGGCGATCCTTGGTCTCCTGATCGGGGTGTTTCACACCGATGTGATGGCCTTTGTCGGACTGCGCCAACTGGTGAACCCGGACGCCGAGCAAGACGCCAAGATGGTCACGGTGGGCTTATATGGCCTTGTGCGGCATCCCCTGTATTTCTTCGGGCTGGTATTAATCTGGTTAACTCCCTATCTGACCGATTTGATTCTTGCTTTCAACCTTGCCGCCACGCTGTATCTGGTTCTTGGCACGATCCCAGAAGAGAAGAAGCTGGTGTCCATTTATGGCCGGGCCTACAAGGCATATCAGAAAAAAGTGCCCCGGATTATTCCGGGGCTGAAATTTTGAGGGGAAACAGACTGGCGGGGGGCGCATTCAAGACCGGGATCAGCCCACCGGTTCCAGGTCAAAGGGCACGCCGGCGGCATTGCCGGCTTCTTCAAGCGAATCCACCACTTCCCTTAAGAGCGGAACCCCTTCTTTTTCATACCGTTCGGCCTGTTCAAATTCCTTCTCTCCATGGATATAGATCCGTTCCTGGCCGGGCAGTTTCCTGGTGGACTTCAGTTCACGGATGTATTCGTCCATCTCATCCTTGAAGTAATCCACCGGCCGAAAGTTCTCGATCTTGATCGCGGCGAAGAAGTGCCCGATTCCGGCTTGGCGGTGCTCCGCGGGGTGGCCGACCCCTTTGCCGAAGGCCGCTCCAGCCAGGACGCCCGAGAGCAGATCCACCAGAAGGGACAGTCCGAAGCCTTTATAGCCGCGCAGCTCCGCGGGGCCGCCCAGAGGCAGCAGCGCACCCCCATTGATGATCTCCGCCGGATCCTGGGTGAGTTCGCCCCGCGCGTTGATGCCCCATCCCTTGGGAATGGCTTGTCCGGCCTTCTGGCGCAGGGCCACCCGGCCGATGGGGACGATGCTGGTGGCCATATCCAGCACATAGGGCCGTTCTTCCCCGGCGGGGACAGCCACCGCGATGGGATTGGTGCCCACCGCTCCCTCCAGGCCAAAGGTGGGGGCCACCAGGGGGCGGGAGTTGGTCAGGCTGATGCCGATCATGTCTTCGGGGAGGGCCATCATGGCGTAATATCCGGCGATGCCAAAATGGTTGCTGTTGCGGACGGTGACTACTGCCAGGCCGGCGTCATCTGCCATTTCGAGGCAGCGCGCCATGGCGCGGTAGGCCACCACCTGCCCCAGACCGTTGCCTCCATCCAGGGCCAGGGTGGCCGCGCTTTCCTTGAGCACCTTGAGGGGGGAGAGGGGATCAATCTGCCCTTTGCGCAGGCGGTCTCCGTAGTAGCTGTGGAGGCGGATCACCCCGTGGGAATGAACCCCTCGCAGGTCGGCCGAGACCAACACATCGGCCGCAATGCGGGCGTCAATCTCCGGCACATCAAGGGCATGGAAAAAGCGGGTTACATAGTCTGTCAGGTCCTGAACGCGGAAGGAAAGGGTATCAAAGTGCACAATGGCCTCCAGCCTGGGTGTTGGGCAGAACGGCTCTATTATAATCCACCCCGAGCGGTTTGAAGGACAGCAGAGGCTCCCCGGTGTAGTAGATGAAATGGGGGTAACCATGTGAGGGCCTGCGTGCTATAATAACAGGACGTTAGGAGAAGAGAAATTATGATGCCGAAAATTATTGCCCATCGAGGCGCCAGCGCGCTGGCGCCTGAAAATACCATGGCGGCCTTTTCGCTGGCCCTGGAGCAGGGTGCGGATGGAATTGAGCTGGATGCCATGCTTTGCAGAGATGGTCAGATGGTTGTGATCCATGATGATACCCTGGACCGCACCACCAACGGCGCCGGCCCGGTGCTTGAACACACTGTGGAAGAATTGAAGGCTCTTGATGCCGGCGATGGGGAGGAGATCCCCACCCTGGCAGAGGTTTTTGCGCGCTTTGGCGGTCGTCTTCTGATCAATGTTGAGTTGAAAAATTACAGCAGCATTTTTGACCGTCTTCCTTTGGCTGTTGCGGCGCTTGTCAGGCAATTTGATCTGGCGGAATCTGTCCTGGTTTCCTCCTTCAATCCCTTTAATCTGCCCCGGATCCGGCGGCAGTTGCCTGAGATGCGGCGAGGGCTCCTCACCCAGCCTGGAAAGGCTAAGGATTGGGTGTGGCGTTTGTTCCGCTTTGATGCCCTGCACCCCCATGCGGATGATGTTGATAAAGTCCTCGTCTCTGCCCTGCACGCCAGAGGACGGGATGTGAATGTCTGGACGGTGGATGATTCTGATGAGATAATCCGCCTGGCGGGGCTGGGTGTGGATGCCATCATCACCAATGATCCTGCCCGCACACGGGAGGTTCTGGAGGGATGCGCGTGAAAGCCTGGCGCGTGATTCTTGTCCTGGCCATCCTGTGGCTCAACCTGGGCGCATTCCAGGCGCGCAACGCGGCTGCCGCCGACCAGGACTATTCGGCTGCGGCGGAGGCCTTCCTGCAGGACATGACCCCCGAGGAAAAGGTCGGTCAGCTCTTCCTGGTCACCTTCGAGGGGAATGCGGTTGATGCGGAATCCCAGATTTATGATCTCATCACAAACCAGCATGTGGGGGGGGTGGTGCTCCTGGCGGAGAACAATAATTTTGGATCAGAAAATGTGCTTTCCCAGACCAGGACTTTGATTGAAACTCTGCAGGGATATGAGTGGGCGAGCGCTTCGGAGGAATTCCGCAACGATGATACCGGGGATTATTTTAGTCCCGCCTATGTGCCCCTCTTCATCGGCATTTCCCAGCCGGGAAACGGCGCTCCCCGGGATCAGATCCTGGAGGGGTTGACCCAGCTTCCCTCTCAGATGGCCGTTGGCGCCACCTGGAATCTGGATTTCGCCAACCAGACGGGTCAGGTTTTGGGGGATGAATTAAGCGCCCTGGGTTTCAACCTGTATCTGGGGCCGAATCTGGATGTTTTGGAAACAGAGAATACTGAGGCCACCAACTCTTTGGGCGTGCAGACCTTTGGGGGTGATCCCTTCTGGGTGGGGGAGATGGGCAAGGCCTTCATCAGCGGCCTGCACACCGGCAGCGAGAACCGCATGCTGGTCGTGGCTCAGAATTTCCCTGGCAGCGGCAATTCCGATCGCTCTCCGGAGGACGAGGTGGCGACGGTTCGCAAATCCCTGGAGCAGCTCAAGCAAATTGAGCTGGCGCCCTTCTTTGCCGTTACCAATTTGGAGGTTGGAAATCCCTCCCGGGTGGATGCCCTGATGGTTTCCCATATCCGTTATCAGGGTTTCCAGGGGAATATCCGGGCCACCACCAAGCCAGTGAGTTTTGATTCCAACGCCCTGCAGCAGATCATGGCCCTGGAGGCTTTTGCGGCCTGGCGGGAGGACGGCGGTCTGATCATCAGTGACAGTCTGGGCAGTCGCGCAGTCCGGCGCTTCTTTGATCCTACCGAGACCAATTTTGAAGCCTGGCAGGTGGCGCGCAATGCCTTCCTGGCGGGAAATGATATGCTTTATGTCAATAATTTCATCGCCACCGGGGACCCGAATGCCTATACTACCCTGCTGCATACCCTGGAGTTCTTCACCCAAAAATACCGGGAGGATTCTGCCTTTGCCAAACGGGTGGACGCTTCCGTGCTGCGGATTTTGGCCGCCAAGCTGGAGGTCTTTGGGGGAGAATTTGATGTGAACGCCGTTCTGCCGGAGGAGGATCTGGGGGAAATTGGTCAGGCTCAGGAGGTGACCTTTGATGTGGCCCAAAATGCGGTCACGTTGGTCAGCCCGAACGCCCTGGAGCTGGATCTGGTGCTCCCCTCCCCGCCCCTCTGGTATGAGGACATAATCATTTTTTCCGATGTGCGGACGGTGTCTCAGTGTGACACCTGCCCGCCCGTCAACCCGTTGAACACCAACGAACTGGCCAATGCCCTGCTGCGTCTGTACGGTCCCCAGGCAGGGGGGCAGATCCTGCAATCCAGGCTGGCCTCCTACACCTTTTCGCAATTGGTGGAGGTGCTGGACAATGTGGAGGATTCCGCCGCTCCGTATCTCCTCGAGAATCTCCGGGCAGCCGATTGGGTGGTCTTCAATTGTCTGGATGTCAATGCGGAATATCCCGACTCCAACGCCCTCCAGCGGATATTTGCGGAACGCCCGGATCTGCTGAGCGGAAAACGCGTGGTTGTCTTTGCGCTGGATTCCCCTGTTTATTTGGACGCCACCAATATCTCCAAGACAATGGCCTATTACGCCCTTTACAGCAAGGTGCCCGAATTCATTGATGTGGCGGCCCGGGTTTTGATGCAGGAGATTGACCCGCCCGGCTCGCTGCCGGTCTCATTGAATGCTGTGGGCTATGATCTGATCTTCATGACCTCTCCCGACCCGGATCAGGTCATTCCTCTGGAGCTGGTCCTGCCGGAGCCGGAGCAGCCGGAATTGGAAGCGACTCCCGGGCTGACTGCCACCCCGGAACCGACCCCCATGCCCAGTTTCTCTGTGGGGGATACGATCACCATTCGGACAGGCACCATCTACGATCACAACCACCATGTGGTCCCGGATGGGACCGTGGTGCGGTTCAACTTCCGGATTTCCGGGGAGCCAGGGGTCACCCAGCAATTTGAGACGACCACCGAGGCCGGCATCGCCTACTTCAATTACCGGATTGAGGCGGCCGGCACCCTGGATGTCAGCGCTGTCAGCGAACCGGCCACCCAGTCCGAAACCCTGCGGATCAATATTGAGCCAGATGGGGAGACCAACGTGATTGCCATTTCCCCCACACCCCAGAGCACCGCTACCCCAACGGCCACCCTTTCCCCAACGCCCACGGAACAGCCCCTGCCAACCCCCACCCAGGAACCAGCTCACAGCGGGTTTCCCACCCTGGGGGAGTGGGCCCTGGGTACCCTTGTGATTGGTCTGGGGGGTGGTCTGGCCTATCTGATTGGGCGTCTCTGGTGGGGATCCTCCCGCTGGGGATTGCGTTCCCTTTTTTGCACAGTGATCGGCGGTTTGCTTTTCTACACCTATCTGAATGTGGGAATCCCGGACACCCAGTATTGGATGGTGAAATCCGGCACGGTGTTTGTTGTCGAAATGGTGGTGGCGGGGATGTTGATTGGCTGGATTGCGGGCCTGGTCTGGTGGATGACGACCGCTGGACGCTATCCCTCGCGCCGCCGGAAATGATGCGCCGCATAAAACAGCCCTCCCTCGCTTTGTCCCGCTGACTAGAAATTGCGCAGGAGGGTCATCAACAGGCTGATGGCGACCAGACTGCCCGCCAGGATCAGCAGGACCATCTCGGTTTTGTGCAGGATCCGGGGCATCAACCGGGAACTACGGAAGGGTTTGGTGATGGGGGCGTCCTCTGTGAAGAGGGCTCGCAGGAAGGCGTCCACATCCTGGGGGCGGTCCTCCGGATGCAACTGCATGGCCCAGTGGATGGCGCGCTCTGTGCGGATGCTCACATTGGGGTTGATCTGCCGGACGGGGGTCAGGCTGCCGGGGTTGAGGAAGCGATCCCGGACGTTCACCGGCGCTTGGTTGGTCAGCAAATGGTACAGGGTGGCCCCGAAAGCATACACATCGCTGCGGGCGTCGGTATGCCCCACATCGCCGCCATATTGTTCCAGGGGAGTGTAAAGGGCGGTGCCCTGTCCCTGTAACACCGTGATGGTCACCTCTCCAGGAGCCAGCATCTTCACCAGTCCAAAATCCACCAGCTTGACCAGACCGTTGGGGGTCAATTTCAGGTTGCTCGGTTTGATGTCCCTGTGCAGGATGGCCGGATCCTGGGTGTGCAGATACTTGAGGGCATCCGCCAATTGGCTGGCCCAATCCAGCACCTCATCCTCCGTCAGGAAGGTGTCCTGTTGCTGAGCGTCCATCATCAATTGGCGCAGGTCCTTGCCCGGAACAAAGTCCATCACCAGATAGTCCCGGTCATCAATGAAGAAAAAGTCCGACACCTTGGGGAGGTTGGGATGGTCCAGGCGCGCCAGCACCGTGGCTTCCCGCTGGAACTGTTCCCGGGCCTCCTGGAGCATATCCTCCGGCAGGGCGCGATCGTATTCCACCTCTTTGATCGCACAGAGGCGGCCTTCCAGGCGCAGGTCTTCAGCCAGGTAGATACAGCCCATCCCCCCCTGGCCGATGATCCTTTTGACCTGATAACGCTTACGCAAAACAGCACCAGCCTTCATCGGGACTGGCATGGTATCAAACCTCAAAAAGCATCTTTCCTGACCCGGACCGGATATCCAGGTCACTGTTGGGTGTTCTATTGCGGTCTTTTTATCGGCGTGTGACCGCGTTTTTTCTCCGATGCAGCCCGCTTTGGGACAATTCCCGGGAATGTACCGGAAGCATCCGGCGTGGCGCGCACCGTTTTCTCAGGATATTTTACCAGAGAAGACAAGGAATCGTTAAGCCCCGGCCGGGGGTAAGGTTGATTTCCATCAGCCCTTCCATAGCTGATCCAGGCACAGACGCAGGCGTGGTTGGAAAACCAGCCAGTGTCATCAGGCGCTTTTCTTTGCTGAGGACCAGGTTCAAAAACGCGCTAGAAAAAAGCCACCCACAAGGGTGGCTCCTGTTGGTTTGGGGGGTTGGGGGGATCAGGTGAGGGCGTCGAGCCAATTTTGGGCGATCTTGCGGTTGCGCTCCTCCAGGATTTCCATGGCCCGGACCAGTTTGGCGGTGACGGATGGCATCTCCCAGCCGTTTTCCCGGATTGTCTCCACAACGGCCTGGCGCGTCTTTTCCGTCAGACGGGTCTGACCCAGCATGTCCACCAGCCGCCATGGGGAGTGGGCTTTACGGATTTCCCGGATGGTCAGTTCTTCCAGTTTTCCCAGGGCGGCATCCATGATCACCCTGCCCTTTTCGGGGTCCACGCTCTCCACATAGATGCGATTGATGGGCTCCGTCCCGGAGGCACGCACCCGCAATTGGTAGCGGTCGTCCCCGGAAGAATCCACAAGCTGCATTTCCGCCACATCATAGCGGATGCCGCCCAGAAAGGCGATTTGCATTCCGGCCACCTGGGGATCTTCCTGCTGGTGGGGCAGGTTCAGGTAATAATTGATGAACGCCTCCTTGGCCTCCAGAGGGGCGTCCACATCGGTCCGGCCGGTATGGGAGCTGGGATCGTTTGGGGAGGCGCCAAAGGATTCCCACAAGCCCGGCAAGTTGGTGGTGTCCTCCCAGATTTCGGCGATGGTCCGGAGGGGATTTTCCTCACGGGTTCCGAAATAGGCCAGCATGTCCATCACCAGCAGGTTGGCCCAGGGGCCGTCCTTGTCGGTGACATGGCCCCGGGTGGTCAATCCGGAGGATTCTTCGCCGCCGATGAGGATTCGGTCCCGCCAGTTTTCAGGCAGGGGGTCCTGGGATCGGTAGGCGCGGTCGGTGCGGCGGATCTCCTCGATGTATTTGATGCCCACCGGCACCAGGAAGGCGTGTTCCAGGATGCGGTCCTCCCGACTGCCGATGCGGATGTTGTAAAAGGGATGGCTGACATAGCCCGGGAGCGCGCCCTCCGCCGGTTCGTTTTCTTCATTGTCGGGGATTTTTCCGGCCAGGATCTCGATGAGGGGAGAGCCGGTCTGGGTGGCGATCACCCGTCCCTGGAGTCCCCGTTCCACGCCCAGATAGCGCACCAGCATGGGCAGGATCTGGTTAGGGCGGAAATAGACCCCGCCTTTGTCCACGATGCCGAACCGGTCGGCATCGGTGTCCATCCCCAGGCCCAGGTGGGCGCCGGTTTCCCGCACCTTTTCTTTCAGCCGGTTGATGAAGGGCTCCTCCGGGTTGGCATAGTCCAGGCCGGGCAGTTCCGGGTCGCGTTGGGCATGCAGGACGGTGTAGCGCACCCCGGCTTCCCCGACCAGGCGGGTCAGATAGCCCCTGCCAGAGCCGTGGAACTCGTCAATCACGATCATTTTGTCCCTGAAGAATGTCCGGATCCGATCCAGATCCACCGGAATGCGGGCATTGCCCCTGCCGTTGTCCTTGATCCAGGCTACATAGTCATCCAGCGGGTCAAAGCCCCGCAGGCGCCCCCTCAGGCGGGCGTCGTCCAGGTTGGTGACCCGGGCATGGGCATCCATCAACTGCAGCTCGTTGATGTGAAAGGCCAGAAAGTCGGTCACATTGGAGGGGGCCGGGTAGCCCAGGCGCGGGTTGAACTTGATACCCTGCCAGGCCGGTGGATTGTGGCTGGCTGTGCAGATCAAAAGGCCGGCGGCCTGATCCGGTTCCAGACTTTCCGTCAGGTAGTAGACCAGGGCCGGGGTGGGGGTGTCCCGGTTGGCAAAATCCACTGAGAAACCGTTGGCCAGGCAGACCTCCGCAGTCCAGCGCGCCACCTTGTCTGCGTTGCGGCGGGTGTCATATCCGATCACGATTCGTTTTCCGGAGAGATTCTCATGCCCGACAAAATCGGGCACGTTCACGCCGTTCAGGAAATCGCACACAGCCTGGACGACCTGCCGGGCCCGCTGCTCGGTGAAATCGTCGCCCCAGCGGCCGCGCACGCCGCTGGTCCCAAAGCGCAGGTATTTCCGGTCATAGATGCTTCGCAGCAGTCCCAGCTTGTGGGCATCGCCGGTCAGGGCTGGCTCCTGGGTCCGGATTCGGAAGCTGATCATCCGTTCAGCGATGTTGCCGATCTGCACCACCCGGAAGGGCATCCAGCGATCCGGGTCTTTTTCATAATCCATGCTCTCCAGGAGGGGCAGGATTTCATGGGAAATCGCCTGGCGCAGGCTCTCAAAAACCGGCGCGGCAAGGTATTTCTTCGCCAGGGCGATGGCCTTCTGACGCAAGGCCCCGGTTTGGGGCAGATACTGGGTGTCAATGATCTGGCGTTTCTTTTCTCCGGCTGCGTCCCTGGGCTTGTATTGCTCCAACCGATACTGGGTGCCGATGGCGATCAGGGTCAACAGCATGCTGAAGGCCCGGGAAGAATGGACAGGGTGGCCGGCGATGATTTCCGGTTTGGACAGCAGTTTTTCATCCAGCACCTCCAGGAATCGCGACATGGCCGCAATGGCCGGCTGCCACGTTTCTGGGGTCTCAGCGCAGATCAGATCCCGGTTGAGGGCGTTAAAGGCTGCGCCGAATTGGACGATTTCAAGCGCCTGCAGGCTTTGGCTAGATTGATTCACAGTGGGCTCCTTTATTTGGGAGGCATATCTGTACCATCCCTGTCATTTGTTTTCGGGGGACGAGGGCGGCTCCGGATCCGGTTTGGGCACCAGCCCGCCCCGGGTGACGTTCAAAACTTCCACAAAGCTACCCGGGGGAGTCCCCGTGGCAGCCTGGACGGTCTCGCACACCTGGAAGGCCATCTCCGCCAATTCGCTTTCGGTGTGGCGGTTGTCGGCTTCCAGCATCAGGCGCACCTTGGGCTCTGTCCCAGAATAGCGCAGGTTCAGGCGGGTCAGCCCTGCGAGGGACTCCCGGATGGAATCGCGCAGCGCGATGACCTGGGGCAGTTGTTCCAGGTCAATTTTTTCGGCCACTCTGGCCGAGGCGATCACCTGGGGATACTTGTGGATGCTTTCGGCCAGGGCTGCCATGGAGGTCTGGCCGCTGGCCAGGTAGGCGCGGAACATATAAATGGCCGATCGGATGCCGTCGCCCGTGGCATGTTCCGCATCCATCAGGATGATATGCCCGGATTGCTCGCCGCCCAGACCGATCTGTCCGGCCTGATCTGATTTCGCCATGAGTTCCTTCAACGCTGCCATGACATACTTGTCCCCCACTGGCGTTTCGACAAACTGGATCTCCCGTTCCGCGAAATAGGACACCAGGGCGCCATTGCGCATGGTGGTACTGACCACTGTGTTGCCCAGGAGGCGATTCTGGGATTGGAAGTAATCCGCCAGGATGGCCAGCATGTGGTCTCCATCCACAAGGTTTCCGGCTTCATCCACGAAGATAACCCGGTCGGCGTCGCCATCGAAGACCACGCCAAAATTGGCCTGGTACTGGCGGATGAGGGCGGCCAGGTCTTCCGGGAAGCGTCGGACATGCTCCGACCCGGCCAGTTCGTTGATATTCCGCCCGGTGGGGGAAGCGTTAATCACCACGACCTGCGCCCCCAGGCGGGAGAAAACCTCCGGCGCATACCAGGAGGCTGCGCCATTGGCGCAGTCCAGGAGGAGTTTCAGGCCGGAGAGGTCCAGATCCTGGTGTTCGTCCACCAGATGGTCGGCGTACAGCTCGCGCATATCGGCGCCGTCAATGGCCCGTCCGAAATCCGACGCCCGGGCTTTGCCCAGGTTGATGGGATCCGCCAGGAGCGTTTCAATGTGCAATTCAATTTCCTCGCTCAGTTTGCTGGCTTGGGCGTTGAAGAACTTGATTCCGTTTTCATCCACCGGATTGTGGGAGGCGGAAATCACCACCCCCGCTTCAGCGCTCATCTTGCGCACCATGAAGGCCACACCAGGAGTGGGCATCACGCCGAGGTCAATCACCGTGGCGCCGCTGGCCAGCAGGCCGGTGGTGAGTGCGCTCTGGAGCATCTGCCCGGACTGGCGGGTATCCCTTCCGATCACGAAGGTGGGGTGTGAGGCGGTGCGGGAGAGCACCTTTCCGGCTGCGTATCCGAGGCGGGTTACAAAATCAGGGACGAGGGGCGGTTCGCCGACATGGCCGCGCACCCCATCGGTTCCGAAATATTGGCGTTTCTTTGGTTTTGCCATTGGTTTGGTGAAACTCCTTTGCAGGTTCGTTGGATCAGGGCTCTGGCTGGCGGGCTGGTCGTTTTCCAGACTGGAAAGCCCGGAACATCAATCAAATTGGATATCGGCTACCACAGGCAGGTGATCCGAGGCGCGCCGGCTGAGATCGCCGGTTTCGATCCAGCATTCGTAGGATTGGAGCCGGTCCCCGGGGTAGAAGAAGATGTGATCAATGGCCTTTTCAAGGCGCGGGTGGGTGGGGCCATCGTTCTCAGGCCGCAGCCGGACGAATCCGCTTTCCGATTCCAGCAGGTGGCTGATGCAGAATTCGTCCGCCGGGGCGTTGAAATCCCCCATCAGAATCAGGGGGGCATTTTCTTGCAGAATGTGATCCCGCACCAGATCAAGAAAACGCCGGATCTGCTGGTAGCGCATCAAGTGTGATTTTTCCACCTTATTTTTCAGGATCTGGGGCGGTCTTTCGCCGATCAGGGTAGTCAGATGCAGGGTGGACACAAAGGGAAAGGGCGGCTGCTTGAGGCGGGTCAGGAGGGCGAAGCGGGGGTCCGTGTCCCGGTTGCCTTCATAGGACCGGGGTTGGAAGAGGGGGATGTTCCGGGGAACCCCGGGGCGGGTTGAATCTCCCAGCCGGGCGAAGGGCAGCCGGGCATGGATGGCATTGCCCTTGGACCAATTCCACCAGTCATTGAAGATCCCCTGGACCATGACGTCCTTCTTGACCTGCATGTGGGTCTCCATGGAGACAGTTTTCCCGTAAAAGGAATAATCGTAATTGCCGGCCTGGTTGATCAAATCCATCAGGCTGTGGGTGACCCCATCGGCGTCAATGTATTGGGACACTTCCTGGACACAGAGAAGGTCGGCATCCAGTCGCCGGACCATGATTTCCAGGGCCTCACGGCGGCCGTGCAGGGTATCCTGGGAGACATTTTCAAAAGTCTTCTCTCCGCCGCTGATGTTAAAGGTTGCCACGCGCATCTCAACTGCGGTCACAGGTGCCCTCCCCCCGATATTCTCGCAATGTGTTCTGATTTTGATTGTATTTCATCACGCCTGTATTATACCAATGAATCTTGCAGCCCAGAAGCAAACCCACCGGCTGCACCGCGCTCCGCAGATGGCTCTTGTTATAAGCGCCACTGTTTCCGGTATGCGGGTCTGCCGCAAACCTTCTTCCCGGGGAGTCAACGGTCCATTCCGGGGGCGTTCCCGCGTGGTAAAATGATTTTCTCACCATCATCTGTTGGAGTGCCCATGCCCGAAGAAAAGACGTCAGAAAGCGAACCCATTTTCCCTGAAACCGAAGAGAAAGATCAGCCCTCCGGGAGTTTCAAGGAGGGATTGGTGGATTTTTACTACAAGTCCGTGCCACTGTTCAATGTCAATTTCGCCTGGACGGTGATGAGCCTGCCCGTGGTGACCCTGTTTCCGGCCTTGGGCGGGCTGTATGCGGCCTCATTGGAGTTGGCCCGGGGCAACCAGGCGGGTTGGGGAGAGGTCTGGGAGGGGTTCAAGGCGCACTGGTGGCTGAGCCTTCGCTGGGGATTGCTGGTGCTGTTCGGGGATTTCATCCTGCTGGGGAATATCTGGTTTTATCTCAATATCACCCAGACCTGGTCGGTCTTTGCGCTGGTGGCGGTGATTTTCCTGCTGGTCCTGTGGATCGCCATCAATCAGTTCAGTTTCCCGCTGTTACTCCTGCAGGAAGAGAAGAAAATTCTTCTGGCCATCCGCAACGGTTATGTGATTGTGATGCGCCGGCCTCTGTCGGCATTGAAGATATTGGGGTTGAACCTGCTGATCACAATTGTATCCATTTTCCTGCCGCCGTTGTGGTTGTTCATCTCCATGGCCCTGATGACAACCCTTCAGAGCCGGGAGGTTTTGAAGGCTGTGTCCGGGATTCATGAAAAAGATGCCCGGCGCGATGCAGCCCAAGCCCATCGTGAGGGAAAAGCTCCATCGTCTGAATCCTCCGGGGAGCCGGAGGAATAGCCTTCATCTGCTGGAGGGGGGATTGACACTTCAGCGTTCTGTTCTGACGGGTAGGTTGGTGGATGCTGTTGCGTTTCTTTAACTGAATTGGACAATTCAAGGGGGCTGGGCTTTGCGCCTGGACTGTCCTCCGGGGGGTTATTGCGCCAGCCGGGCGATGAGGATATCCAGGGCGATATCCCCGGGCATTCCGCCGGTTTTCATGTTCAGATCAATTTTGAGCAATTGATGATGAATCCCTTCCAGGGTTTTCAGGCTGAATTTTTGGGCCTGGACGGTGATCTTCCGGGCCACGAAGCCATGTTGGTTGAGGGTCTTGGCCACAGTTTCCTGATTTCCGCCGTTGTCCAGAATCTCCCGGGCTTGCAGGAGCAGGCGGAACTGGCGGATGATCATCCCGAAAAGGGCCAGGGGGTCGCTTTTTTCCAGCAGGAGGTGCAGCATTTCCAGCGCCTGCTGCCCGTTGCGGTTGCCGATGGAGTCCACCAGAGCAAAGATATCCCCTTGCTGTTCCTGGGCGGTCAGCCGCCGCACATCGTCATCATCCACCGGCCGGTCAAAATTGACATAGGTGAGGAGTTTATTAATCTCCTGCACGGCACGTTGGGTGTCGGTGCCGACGTACTCCGCCAGGACATTGGCGGCCTGGGGGGTGAAGCTGCCCCCGAAGGCCTTGGCCTTTGCCCGCACCCAGGCGGGCATCCGCTGCTGGCTTGGCAGGGGACAGTCAATCAGATAGGCCCGGTTCCCAGCCTGATTGATCCATTGGATCAGCCAGTGGTTGTCATTCAGGCTTTGCCAGTCTTCCCTTCCCCGGCGGTATTTCCTCTCATCGGGGATCACCAGGGTCAGGGCCGTGGTTTGGGGGAGGGATTCCAGCAGCTCCAGAAAAGCTGCCTGAATTTCTTTCTTGCCGCTCCTGGGCACAATCTTCAGGGCGTCTTCGAGGATCACCAGACGCCGATTGGCAAGAAAGGGAATGGCCAGGGCCGCCTCCCGCAGGTCGTTCAGGCTGGCCTGGTTTCCTTCCAGGCGTGTGGTGTTCATATCCGCCATATCAGGCTCCCCCAATTCTTCATAAAAATGGGTCAGGTGTTTTTCAATGGCTTGGCGGTCGTCGCCACGCAGGAGATAGACCGTTGGTTTGGGGTCAGGCATGGGATCCTCAGCCTTTGGTGCTCACCCTGTGAAAGCGCACCCCGGCCCGGAGGCTGGTTTCCACCCGCACGAGATCCAGGTTTCCGGGATCCCCGGTGGTGGTGATGGATTTCTGGATCATGGGTCCCAGGGGTTTCGTCAACACCAGGGCCAGGGTGACCAGGGTGACGATCAGGGGGAGGCGTTCCAATTTGCGGCGAAAGGATTTTCCCGCACCCAGGGTTCCCAGCCAGGCGGCCAGGCCGGCCAGGATGCCGGAAATGGCGAAGTTGGTGCCGCAATTGGGATGCAGGGCCAACTGCGCCTCGCCAGAGCGCAGCTTTTTGAGGGCCTGAATGGCTGCCTCGGCCACCGCTTCGGTGGAGACATCCCCGATGATGGAAAAACCGCCGGGACCGGATATGCCCCCCAGGCTGACATGGGGGTGTTTTTCCGCCAGCAGGTGCAGGGTGGCGTGTTCCAGGCCGTGGTTCCGGCGGATGCGGGAGATCAGGGGCAGATTGCGTGGATCGTTTGGCATAGGGAGTCCTGTCAGATCTAAGGGGTCTATTGCGCCGCGACGGGCGGTTGTTATATGCTGGTTCCATTATACTGGCTTGGGTGGGTGCGGGGGCTTATTTTCGGGGCGTTTCTTCGACCAGGGCCATCTTCAGGGCCTCCCGCAGGGAACGGGCCTCCTGTATGGCGATGCCATCCGGCCAGGGAGATTTTCGGTTCAGGCGGCGGGGCACGATGGCGGTTTTGAAACCCAGGCTGGCGGCTTCCCGCAGTCGGGTGGTGATCTGGCCGACCATGCGCAGTTCGCCGGAAAGGCCAATCTCGCCGATCAGGGCCATGTCGGCCCGGATGGGATGGTCGCGCATGGAGGAGGTGATGGACGCGGCAACGGCCAGGTCGGCGGCCGGTTCGTCAATCCGCAGGCCGCCCACCACATTCACAAACACATCTTGCTCTGAAAGTTGGATGTTCAGCCGCCGGGACAGCACGGCGGTGATCAGGAGCAGACGGTTGAAATCAATCCCGTTGGGGGTGCGACGGGGGTTGCCAAAGTTGGTGTGGCTGGTGAGACCCTGGATTTCCACCAGCAGGGGGCGGGTGCCCTCCATGGTAACCGCGATGGCAGAGCCCGGGGCGTTCACCATCCGTTCAGCCAGGAATGCTTCGGACGGATTGCGCACCTCCACCATGCCCCGTTCCTGCATTTCAAACACCCCGACTTCCGAGGTGGCGCCAAAACGGTTTTTGACCGAGCGCAGCAGCCGGTAGGCCTGAAAGCGATCCCCCTCCAGATAGAGCACGGTATCCACAATGTGCTCCAGCACCCTGGGGCCGGCAATGGTCCCTTTCTTGGTCACATGGCCGATCACAAATACGGCAATCCCGGAGGTTTTCGCCACTTCCCGCAGGCGGGAGGCGCTCTCCCGCACCTGGGAAACCGAACCGGCGCTTGATTCCATTTCCGGCCGATAGACAGTCTGAATGGAATCAATGATCAGCAGCCGGGGTTTGACGGTTTGGACATGCTCCAGGATGACGTCCAGATTGGTCTCGGTCACCAAAAAAAGGTCTTCGGGGAGGGCATCCGAGCTGCCGTCCGGATTGCGCAGGAGCCGGGTGGCGCGCATTTTGATTTGCTTCTCGGATTCCTCGCCGGAGACATACAGGATGGGGTGATCGGCCGCCATCTGCATGGTCATCTGGAGCATGAGGGTGGACTTGCCAATGCCGGGATCGCCTCCGATCAGGATGATCGAGCCGGGCACCACCCCGCCGCCCAGGACCCGGGAAAACTCCAGGATGGGCACCGGAAGCCGCTCTTCGCTGTCCCCTGCAATCTCCGTGAGACGTTTTGGAACGGAAAGACCGCCCAGGCCATGGCTTGCTGCATGGCGCGGGGCGGTCTTGCTGCTTTCAACAATTTCTTCGACCATGCTGCCCCACGATCCACATTGGGGGCAGCGACCAAGGGCTTTGGGGGATGTGCGGCCGCATTCCTGGCAGACAAAGCGCGTCTTGGTCCGGGCCATCGGATTACATTCCTACGGCCGCGAGGTCGGGTTCTTCTTCCGTATCGGCATGATCGTGGCGCAGGACAATTTTCTTGACGTCCTTGCCATCCTCTTCCGTGGTTTCAACATCCACCAGGATGTGCTGGCCTTCTTCAAATTTTTCCGCCAGCAGGGCATCGGACAGCCGGTCTTCGATCTTGCGCTGGATCACACGGCGGAGGGGGCGGGCGCCCATTTCCGGGTTGTAGCCTTCTTCCGCCAGGAGCGCCAGGGCTTCGTCGCTGGCCGTCAGGGTGATTTCATTTTCCTTCAGCCGGGCAGAGACTTTGTCCAGCTCCAGTTGGACGATCTTGCGGATATCTTTCTGATTCAGGGAGCGGAACACAATGACGGAATCCAGGCGGTTGATAAACTCGGGCCGGAAGCTCCGTTTGAGCGCGCCCATCAGTTTCTTTTGCATGTCTTTGTAGGCCTGGGCTTCTTCCTGGGCGGCATCCACCGCCAGGGCAAAGCCAAGGGAGTCCTGCTTTCGGATCATATCTGCGCCGACATTGGTGGTCATGATGATGATGGCGTTGCGAAAATCCACCTTGTGCCCGCGGGCATCGGTCAGGTGGCCTTCTTCCATGATCTGCAGGAGCATATTGTGGGCCTCCGGATGGGCTTTTTCGATCTCATCAAAGACCACAATGGAATAGGGCCTGCGGCGGATGGCCTCCGTGAGCTGGCCGGCATCATCATAGCCGACATAACCAGGAGGCGCTCCCACCAGGCGGCTGACGCTGTGACGCTCCATGAATTCGGACATATCCAGTTGAATCAGGGCGTCCTCGCTGCCGAACATGAACTTTGCCAGGGCTTTGGTGAGCTCCGTCTTGCCGACCCCGGTGGGGCCGAGAAAGATAAAGGAACCAACCGGCCGGGAGGGGTCTTTCAGTCCGGCCCGCGCCCGGCGGATCGCCTTGGAAACGGTTTCGATGGCCTCGTTTTGGCCGACGATGTGTTCCCGCAATTTGGCTTCCATGTTCAACAGCCGGGCCGATTCTTCCGTCTCCAACTGCATCAGGGGGACTCCCGTCCACATGGAGATCACCTCAGCGATGTCGTCCGAGGTCACATGGGGGCTTTTGCTGCGGTCCCAGACGGTGCGCAGTTCCTCGAGTTTCTCCTCGAGAGCGTCCATTCGGGGCTGCAGTTCTTCCACCCGATTCGTATCCTCGTTCTCTTTGGCGACTTCCATCTCCCGGCGCACTTCGCGCAGGTTGGTCATGACTTCCTTGGCGTTCACCGCTGCGGGGCTTTTATACATGCGCACCCGGGAAGCGGATTCGTCAATTAAGTCAATGGCTTTGTCCGGAAGGAAGCGGTCGCTGACATAACGGGCGGAGAGTTTGGCGGCGGACTCGAGGGCTTCGTCTTCAATGGTCAGGCGGTGGTGGTCCTCGTAGGCGCTTCGGATCCCGTGCAGAATTTTGATGGTCTCTTCAACACTGGGTTCATTGACCAGGATGGGTTGGAAGCGGCGTTCGAGGGCCGCGTCGCTTTCGATATTCTTGCGATATTCATCCAGGGTGGTTGCACCGACCACCTGCAGTTCACCCCGGGAAAGGGCGGGTTTGAGGATGTTGGCGGCATCCACTGAGGAACCGGCGGAACCGGCCCCCACGAGCATATGGACCTCATCAATGAAGAGGATCGCTTCGGATGATTTGAGTTCATCAATGACCCGTTTCAGGCGTTCCTCAAATTGGCCGCGGTACATTGTTCCGGCCACCAGGGACCCCACATCAAGCTGAAGCAGTCGTTTGTCCAGCAACGGTGCCGGGACATCGCCTTCGATGATGCGCTGGGCCAGGCCTTCCACAATGGCGGTTTTGCCCACGCCGGGTTCACCAATCAGAGCGGGATTGTTTTTGGTGCGGCGGGCCAAAATTTGGATCACTCGCTCAATTTCCGTCTGACGCCCGATGACCGGGTCCAGTTTGTTTTGTTCGGCCAGCTCTGTCAGATCGGTGGCCAACTGGTCCACCAGAGGGGTTTTTTCTTTGTCTTTCTTTTCCGATCGGCGGCGACGGCTGCTGCCCGTCTTACCGGTCAGGGCAGGCCGTGAATCGTTCTGGGATTCGCGGCGGACGCGTTCAATCTGCCGTCGGATTTGCGCCTGGGTGACGCCCAGCTTGCCGAGTATCTTCATCGCCTCGCAATTGCTGAGGCGGATTAATCCTAACAATAAATGTTCTGTATCAACATGTTTTTCGTTTTTTTCATTGGCTTCATTAATGGCATAGGGCAGCACCTGCTGCATGCCGGGTGAAAGGGTGATCGCCCCGGTGTGGTCACCAAAACCGGTTTCATCCTCAACCATTGCTTTGACACGATCAACCTCGAGACCAAGGTCTCGCAGTACACGACTCGCCACGCTGCCTTCTTCCTGGATCAGCCCAACCAAAAGATGGGCGGTACTGATCTGGGATTTGCGGAGCCGTTCAGCTTCTTTTTGAGCCAGGCTGAGTACATGACGTGCCCTTGGGGTAAATTGATCCATTCCAGCCACGGCTTACCTCCTTATAGAATAAGCCCTATCGTTTAAATGCACACCTGGATTCACGCATTCCGATAGGTAGAAATACATCCAGGGGGAAGTTGGCGACCTGTACAACTTCAGGACTGTACAAACGAACACGAGTTTTTCCGTAATCTCATCGTAAGGTCTGACCTGATTTTACCAAATTTCGTTTGAAATGGAACATCTGTACAGGCTTTATAATAGAATGTTAATAAACTCCTGGGGAGAAAACCGGACGGTGGCTGGGCAGAACGGGCTGAATGGCTCTGCCCCTTTTTCCGAAGGTCCGTTGTTTTTTGCCTGGGAATGTGTGGTTAATGCGTCCTTGGGGGGCGATCAGGACCCCGCATCCAGCATATAGGCCAGGCACCAGCGGGTGGTGGCCTCGAGGGCCTCCGTGTGGGTTCGCTCGTAATTGTGAGAGGCGTCCACGCCGGGGCCGATCAGGGCCACAGCGACATCCCCGCCGGCGCGCCAGAAGGCCTCGCCATCAGACCCATAATGCGGATAGATGTCCGTCTTGTGGGGGATCTCATATGTCTCGGCCAACTGCCGCATGTGCTGGTTGAGCCCATAATGGTAGGGGCCGCCTGAGTCCTTGACGCACAGGGTGGCGTGGAATTCATCCGATTCCTGCCCGTCGCCCACTGCGGCCATATCCACGGCCACCAATTCTGTCACCTGGGACGGGATCCCCGCAGCAGCGCCGTGGCCCACTTCTTCATAATTGCTGATATGCAGGAGGATGGTTCGGGCGGGTTTCTTACCCGTCTCCGCCAGGGCCCGGGCCGCGGCCACCAGGCAGGCCACGCAGGCTTTATCGTCCAGATGTCTGGAGCGCACGAATCCATTGTTCCACTCCACCCGGGGGTCAAAGGCCACAAAATCTCCCACGGCGATACCCAATTCCCGGGCCGCATCAGCAGATTCGCTGCGCGCATCCAGGCGGACCTCCATGGTGTTGTCATTTCGCTCGGTTTTGCTGACATCCTGGCCGTAGACATGGCTGGAGGCTTTGTGCAGCAGGAGACTCCCGCGGATTTCACGTCCATTGCGGGTGAAAACCGTCACGCCTTCCCCTTCCACAGTATTCCAGGCAAAGCCGCCCAGCCTGCTCAATTTCAAACGCCCATTGGATTTGATCTGTTTGACCATTGCACCCAGGGTGTCCACATGGGCGGTGAGGGCGCGCCAGGGAAGGTTCTGTTCCCCGGCCAGCTCAACGATCAGAGCGCCCTTGCGGGTCCGGTGGGCGGTTGCGCCGGGCAAATCAGTGAGGGCATCCTCACACAAGGCGATCGCCCTGTCGGTGAAACCGGTTGGGCTGGGGGTGTTGAGGAGGTCGGTTATAAAGCTGGTCAGAAAGTCGTGATCAATGGGGGGTAAGGTCATGGTTTGCCATCCGTTTTCTCGAATTGGTGGATATTCTCCCGCCAGGCCGGCGGAATGGACATGCTCTTTTGGGCAGCATGGTCAAAGGCGACCATCACACTTTGACCCCGGGCTGCGGGGCTGGCAGATGGGCCGGCTTCGATCTGAAAGTCCAGGGTCAGGCTCTTCTGGCCCAAACGCGCCAGCCGCAGGCCGACACGAACCCCCTGGTGCAAAAAAAGGGGCTGCAGATAATCTATTGCGATATGGGCCACCACCATCCCGGTGCGTTGGCCGCTCTGGCTGCTCCAGATGCCCGTTTTTTCATAGTACCCCAGCCGAGCGCTCTCCAGATAGGTCAGATAGGCTGCGTTGTTGACATGCCCCTGGGGGTCCAGGTCGCCATAGCGCACGGTGATGGGATGGTAGTAGGTGAAAAAGGTCTGTGTGTCTGTCATGGGTGCGTCAATCCATCGCTTTTGTTGCGATTTAACCCTCATTATACGGCATTTTGTGCCGTCATTGTCCTTCCTGGCGGGGTTCGGATGGGGAAATCGGCCGGGACCAGGAAAGACTGGTCGTCAGATGTTCTCCGGGCTGCTTCTTGACAATGCGTTAACTCGCCTGTCAAGGCAAAGTTAAAATGTCCTACTCCCTAGCAAAGTAGAAATGTCCTATCAGGGAGTAGGCACTGGTTGTCCATTGATCTTTTTCCCATAGGTACGCCAGGGGTGATCTTTGGCTGGTCTATA